>JBMDWQ010000001.1:0-4221 GCA_048594675.1 Microbacterium sp.
GCCTTCATCCTGCTGGGCGTCGGGATCGGCGCGGCCGAGACCGTGTCGAACGATCTCGTGCTCGCCAGCGCACCCCCGGCCAAGGCGGGAGCCGCCAGCGCGGTCTCCGAGACTGCGTACGAGGTCGGCGCCGTGCTCGGCACCGCCGTTCTCGGAGGGATCCTCGCCGCCGCGTATCGGAGCGGCCTCGTGCTTCCCGAGGGGCTCCCCGCACACGCGGCCGACGCGGCGCGGGAGACCCTCGCGGGCGCGGTCGCGGTGTCGAGTCAGCTGCCGGCAGAGGTCGCCGCCGAACTGCGCACCGCGGCGGCCCACGCCTTCGACGCGGGGGTCGGCATCACGGCGGTCATCGGGGCCGTGCTCGTCGCGATCGCCGCCGTCATCGCGGCCACTACGCTGGGAGGCACCCGCGGCACGCGCGTGGAGCACTGACGCCCCTGGAGGTGTCCTCCCGACGTGTGCGAGGGTGCCCCTTCACCCCTCACGAGGAGAGCAATGTCGAGCGCTGCCGCACGCACCATCCGACTGGCCGTCATTCCCGGCGACGGGATCGGCCCCGAGGTCGTCACCGAGGCGGAGAAGGTACTGGCGGCCGTCACCGCCGGTACCGGCGTCGATGTGTCGAGCACGCGGTTCTCGCTCGGCGCCGGGCGCTATCTGGAGACCGGTGACACTCTCACCGACGATGACCTGCAGGCGATCAAGGAGCACGACGCGATCCTCCTCGGAGCCGTCGGCGGTGTTCCCGGCGATCCCCGCCTCGCTCAGGCCAACATCGAACGCGGACTGTTGCTGAAACTGCGGTTCGAGCTCGACCACTACGTCAACCTCCGACCGTCGAAGCTCTACCCCGGAGTTCCGGGGCCACTGCGCGAGCCGGGCGACGTGGACTTCGTCGTGGTGCGCGAAGGCACGGAGGGGCCCTACGTCGGCACCGGCGGTGCGATCCGGGTCGGCACCCCGCACGAGGTGGCGAACGAGACGAGCGTCAACACCGCGTTCGGGATCGAGCGCGTCGTCCGGTTCGCGTTCGCCCAGGCGCAGCGCCGAAGGGGTCTGCTGACGCTCGTCCACAAGACCAACGTGCTCGTCCACGCCGGGGGGATGTGGAAGCGGATCGTCGACGCCGTGGCGACCGAGTACCCCGACGTGGCCGTAGACTATCTGCACGTCGACGCGGCAACCATCTTCCTGGTCACGAACCCGAGCCGTTTCGATGTGATCGTCACCGACAACCTCTTCGGCGACATCCTCACGGACTTGGCCGGTGCCGTCACCGGAGGCATCGGTCTCGCCGCTTCGGGGAACATCAACCCCGACGGCGCCTTCCCCTCGATGTTCGAACCCGTGCACGGCTCGGCACCCGACATCGCAGGACAGCAGAAGGCCGACCCCACGGCTGCGATCCTCTCCGTCTCGCTCCTGCTCGATCACCTCGGACTGGCAGACCTGGCCCGCCGCGTCACGCGCGCGGTGGAGGACGACATTGCGGCACGGGGCTCGGACGCTCGAGCGACCGCCCAGATCGGCGACGCGATCGTCGCGCGGCTCCAGGCGTAACCTGGAATCACCTGCCGACGCCCGTCGACCTCGCGCATGGAACAGGACACCCACATGACCCTCATCGACTCCGAGAACGCGCTCGCCCCGCTCGAGTTCGCCGTCACCCAGAATCTCGCGGCGGTGTCGCCCGCGGCCCGCGAAGAGCTGCTGCGCGACCCGGTGTTCGGCACGACCTTCACCGATCACATGGTCGACATCTGCTGGTCGGCGCGCGGCGGCTGGCACCGCCCTCGCGTGCAGCCGTACGGTCCGATCTCTCTCGATCCCGCGGCCGCCGTGCTCCACTACGGTCAGGAGATCTTCGAGGGCATCAAGGCGTACCGTCACGCCGACGGCTCGATCCACACGTTCCGTCCCGATCAGAACGGGCGTCGCCTGCAGCGCAGCGCCCGCCGGTTGGCCCTTCCGGAACTGCCCGTGGAGTACTTCATCCAGTCCCTGCGTGAGCTGATCGCCGTCGACGGTGACTGGGTGCCCTCGGGGGCCGATCAGAGCCTGTACCTGCGGCCCTTCATGTTCGCCAAGGAGGCGTTCCTTGGCGTCCGTCCGGCGAACAAGGTGGCGTACTACCTCATCGCGAGCCCTGTGGCCGCGTACTTCAAGGGCGGGGCGAAGCCGGTCTCGATCTGGCTCAGCGAGGACTACGCGCGGGCCGGAAAGGGCGGCACCGGGGCAGCCAAAACCGGTGGCAACTACGCCGCGAGCCTCCTCCCGCAGGCCGAGGCCTACGAGCAGGGCTGCGACCAGGTGGTGTTCCTGGATCAGGACGGCGACGTCGAGGAGCTCGGCGGCATGAACCTCGTCTTCGTCTACAAGGACGGCACGCTCGTCACCCCGCAGTCCGACTCGATCCTCGAGGGGATCACTCGAGACTCGCTCCTGCAGCTGGCGCGCGACCGCGGCCACGCGGTGGAGGAGCGTCGCGTTCCGCTGTCGGAGTGGCGCGAGGGAGTGGCCTCGGGAGACATCGTCGAGGTGTTCGCGTGCGGCACCGCGGCTGTCGTCGCCCCGATCGGCACGCTCAAGGGCAAGGGCTTCGAAGACGCCCAGCCCACCGGCACGCTCGCGCTGGAACTGCGCCAGCAGCTCACCGACATCCAGTACGGTCGCGCCGAGGACACGCACGGCTGGCTGCTGCGGCTGGACGTCTGAACCATGCGGATCGCGCGTTTCAGTCATGACGAGAAGATCCGATTCGGGATCATCGACGAGGGCGACGTGGTCGTGCTGGCCGGCGACCCGTTGTTCAGCGGCTTCGACACGACGGGGGAGCGGATCCCCGTCTCCGACGTCACGCTGCTCGCCCCCGTGATCCCGCGCTCGAAGGTGGTGTGCGTCGGCAAGAACTATCACGACCACGCAGCCGAGATGGGCGGCGAGGCGCCCGCCGAACCGCTCCTGTTCCTCAAACCGAACACGTCGGTGATCGGCCCCGGCGACGTGATCGTCCGCCCCCGCCAGTCGGAGCGGACCGACTTCGAGGGCGAGCTCGCCGTCGTGATGGGGCGCGTGACGAAGGACGTATCGGTCGACGACGCCCTCGGGCGCGTGTTCGGCTACACCGTCGCCAACGACGTGACCGCCCGCGACCTGCAACGCTCCGACGGACAGTGGGCGCGTGCGAAGGGATTCGACACGTTCTGCCCGCTCGGTCCGGTCATCGAGACGGAGTTCGACCTCACCGGTGGGGCCCGCATCGTGTCGCGCGTCAACGGCGAGGTGCGGCAGGACGGTCCGCTCTCCGACATGGTCCACTCGGTGGCAGAGATCATCGCGTACGCATCGGCCGCGTTCACTCTGCTTCCCGGCGACGTGATCCTCACCGGTACCCCCGCCGGCGTCGGACCGTTCGAGGCGGGAGACACCGTCGAGGTGGAGATCGACGGGATCGGCGTGCTGCGCAACACCGCACGCAATGCCTGACGCCGCCGCGGCAGATCGCGACGACGCGCCGGGCGGGCCTCCGACCACTCCCGTGGCGAGCGAGCAGTCCGCCGCATCGACCGCCGCGGCGATCGCTCGTCTCCAGCGGCGCATCGTCGGGGTCCTGGCCGCCGGGCAGGTGCTGGGCGGCATTGCTTTCGGGGCGACGATCTCGCTCGGCGCGCTCCTGGCCTCGGACATCTCGGGCAACGAAGCACTCTCGGGCTGGGCGACGGCATCGGTGACCTTGGGGGCCGCGCTGTGTGCGATTCCTCTTTCGCGCCTGGCCGCCCGCTCCGGCAGGAGGCGCGCGCTCACACTCGGCAACCTGTTCGCTCTCGTCGGCATCGCCGTCGTGATCAGTGCGGCGGCGGCGCGCGTGTTCCCGTTGCTGCTTGTCGGCGTGATCCTCATCGGTGCGGGAAACGCGGGGAACCTCCAGTCGCGATTCGCCGCAACCGACCTGGCCACGACGTCTCGCCGGGGGCGCGACCTCGGCACCGTGGTGTGGGCGACGACGGTCGGGGGTGTCGCCGGACCTCTCATGCTCACTCCGGGCGAGGCGCTCGGCGCCGCGATCGGCATGCCTCCGCTGACGGGTGCCTACGCCTTCTCGATCGTCGCCCAGATCCTGGCGCTCGTGCTCTACCTCGTCGCTCTCCGGCCTGACCCGCTCCTGACGGCGCAGCAGCTGGCGCGCACGGGCGAAGCGCGTCGCGAGCATGTCGTGGAGGT
>JBMDWQ010000010.1:0-1982 GCA_048594675.1 Microbacterium sp.
GACGACGGCGGCGTTCACGGGCGTGGGTCTCCACGAGACGGGGGTGGTGTCGGGAATCGTCAACACCGCCCACGAGCTCGGCGGCGCGCTGGGTATCGCCGTGCTCGCGTCGGTCGCGGCGCTCGGCGCGACGGGCGAGACCACCGGATACCTGTGGGCGTTCCTCGTGGCAGCCGCGGTCGCCGTCCTGGGCGCCGTGAGCGGGGCGGTGCTCATGCCTCGCGGGATCCCGTCCCCGGATGCGCCCGCGTTCGTGCACTGACCATCGCTAGGGTTGGCCGTGGCGCCGACGACCGAGGGCTGGAGCCGGTGGAGACTCCACCCCTCGGTCGTTCGGGAAGCGGTCGACCTCCGCACGCATCGGCGCCTCGATCACTTCACGGAGATCGAGAAGCTGGGCCCCACCGGCCTTTGCGGGCCGTCTCTCAGGGACCCAAGCAATAGTCGGATAATGCTCGACGGTGCCGCGCCCCCTACTGATGCGGACACGGCTGCTCACGGGCGGGGTCGGCGTGGGGCGCGGTACGGCGTCACCGCGTTGTTAGGGATCGTGACGGCGAGTGCGTTGGTGCTCGCCGTCGTCGCGGTCGCTGTCGAATCTCCCCGTCGGAGTCTCGTTGTCGGCGGGCTTCTCGGATACGACGTGGTGCTGGTCGCATTGGCGGTCGCACTGGTCGGCGTGACCTGCCTGGCGGCCCTGGGACCCCGGAGATGGCGAGGGTGGGCAGCGCTCCCGGGCCTGACGATGTTGCCGCTCGGGCTCGTGCTCCAGATCGTCGCACCGACGACGGTGGCGCCTCTCGTCGTCCCGAACTGCGTGACGCCCTACGTCGTCGATGACACGTGGGGAGCCGGAGTCGTCTATCGCCAGGACGGTCTCATTGCGCACGGGATCGCCTCCATCACCACGGACGACGGGTATGAACCGTTCCACGACGGCGGATACGAAGCGCAGAAGATCGGCGATAAGGTGCAAGTCCGCTACTTCCATTCACAGCCGCGTCAGGACTCGTCCCTTCGTGGGGAGCCGGCACTCACCCTCCCGGGGGAAGACATCATCTGCGAGTGATGCCTCACGGTCGGATGAACGCCCTGCGCGCAACCGTCGTGCGCTGTCGCGTGCGGCTTCATCCTCGTCGAGCACGGCCCGATCCGGCCCCTGTGGCTGCAGTATCTGGTTCTCGGGTTGACTCCTCTTCTGCTCGGCGTGCTCGCCAGGTGGGCGCTGGGACGTCGGGCGCGTAGCGCACCGGATGCTCTCGCACGGGACGATGACGCCTGAGCGAGAGCAACCCAGCGCTTCGTCGTCCCGGACTGCGTGAGGCCCTACGTCGTCGATGACACGTGGGGCGTCGGCGTGGTCTATCGCCAGGACGATCCCGTTGCGACCGAGGCGCTTGATCCAACCGACTTCCACCGCATGGGGGAGCATCCGCTCGACGACTGGGGAGAGTCATCTCACCTCATCCCGCGCAACCGCGTGATACGCCGCTAGGGCTGGAGCCTCTCGACACGCCACGGCTCGGTGACGGCGGGGCGCGAGAACACGAGACGGTCATGGAGCCGCGAAGTACGCCCCTGCCAGAACTCCACCCGGGTCGGGGTCACCCGATACCCACCCCAGCGCTCCGGACGCGGAACGGAGATGTCTGCGGGGTAGCGTTCGGCCTCCGCACGCACACGGGCCTCGAGCGCCTGTCGACCCTCGACGGGCTGCGATTGCCGGCTCGCCGTGGCGGCGATGCGTGAACCGTGCGGGCGGCTGTCCCAGTACGCGTCCGACTCCGCGTCATCCACCAGGTCCACGACGCCCGTGACGAGCACCTGCCGGTGCAACACGTACCAGGGGAACAGCAGCGTTGCGACGGGATGAGCCGAGAGCGCCTGCCCCTTCCGCGACGACCGGTCGGTGTAGAACACGAAGCCGCGCTCGTCGACGCCGCGGCAGAGGACCGTGCGGCTCTGCGGCACGCCGTCGGCGC
>JBMDWQ010000100.1:0-14100 GCA_048594675.1 Microbacterium sp.
CGCCGACCTCGCCGTGCACGAGGAATGGATCGTCCCCGCCGGATGGGAGGCCCCCGCCGGCGCCGCCGCCACCCGTAAGGTGCTCGCGCTGTCCTCTCGGCCGACTGCCCTCGTCACCGCGAGCCTCAATGCCGCCATCGGTGCCCTCCGTGCCGCGCACGAGGCCGGCGTCGCCGTTCCCTCCGAGCTCAGCATCGTCACGATCCAAGACGCGTGGATGGCCCGCTACACCGTCCCCACCCTCACCGCCGTCGCCATGCCCATGCGGCAGGCCGGCGCGCGCGCCGCGACGATACTCCTCGACCACTTGGGCGGCGAGCCGCTGACCAACGAACTGGTCGCCGACCCCGCCCCGGAACTGATCGCACGCGAGTCGACCGCCGCCCGCTGAGGTGGGATCCACTACGCATTCACGTTCTCACCGTTCGGACACACGCAAATCGGCCGGCGCGCGAAGCTGGCGCATCCACCACTGGTGCCCGCACCCGATCGATACGAGCTCTGATCTGTCACGCGATGAAGAGATGGTCAGAATGCGCATCTCTTTGCTTATCCCTCAAGAGGCAGAGTACCTTCAAGATGAGATCAATATGGGAAGTTGAGAATGGATACAGCACCAGGTTTCGCGCGACGAGAGTTTCTGATCGGTCTGGGGGTGACTGCTGCAGTCGCGAGTGGCCTCATCAATCACTCTCCTGCGAGAGCGGACTCCGGCTTTACACCATCTTGGGATAGCTGGAGGAATCGGCTGGCCGATGAGTACTTTGCTGACGGTAGTCGCTTCGAGGTTCGCCCCCTTCAGGATGGTCTCGAGGTCTGGGAAGCGGCGGGAGGCGGATACATGGTTGTGGAGACTACGCGCCAGACGCTGGTGGAGGCTTCTGCGACCGCTACTAGTCCCTACTGGAACACGGGCGGGCACCTCACGTATCTGGGCCCGGGACAGTACTTCGCTTCGGACGCCTCAACGGGCATTGATCTGGCGACTGGCCACTCCATGCCGTGGCGTGAGCTGCGTGCAATCGCGAAGGACGCGGCCGAAGTCGTTCGGGATTCAATCACTCCATCGCCACTGGACACTGCGGTCGTCGCGGAGAGCGCGAACGTGATCGCGACTGCGTCGAAGGGCGCCGACGCGTTCCCGAGAGTCAAGAGCGGGGACGTAAAGAGCCGAGTCAAGAACTACAACTACATCACAGGCAGCCACGTCTACAAGAACAGTGAGGGCACCTGTGGTTGGATCGCGGGATCAATCGTCACACGCTACTGGCATGCCCGCTCGTCTGCACGCAAGTTGCTACCGGCTGAGTTCCGTGACGGAACAAACATGCGGAAGAGCCCGAACTTTGCAACCTATCTTCAGGGCAAAGGCGGCGACGCGACGTGGGCACCCAACGTTGAAGAGCGGTTAGTGTGGAACGCAAAGAAGCAGAAGGTGGGCTTCGTGTCCTCGTGGGCACTCGGGAACATCGGGATGTGGTCAGAGATTCGCAATGATTACCCATCGCTCGTCTTCGGCACCTTCCCGACCGGCCCCAAGAAGAAGGGCGCCCATGCGGTTGTCGCCTACGGTGAGACAAAAGGTGGGTACCCGATCACGCATTACGGTTGGGCGGGTTACACCGACGTGATTCTCAATGCTGGCGCAGTGGGATCGAACGCAAGGTTTCGACTGGCATGAGAAAATCTCGCTTCCTCAACCTTGTGGTGATCGCGCTCGCGGTCTCGGGCATTAGTGCCTGTAGCCCTGCACCGACGCACCGATCTCTCGGCGTCAGCGCGTCGAGCGTGGCCAAGGTCGAGTTGTACGAATACCCATGGGGCACGACTACCCCGACCGACCGGCTGACCATCGTGAACGACGACAGGAACGCGCTCGTTGTCGAGGAGCTCACCAGCATGTTCACAGAAGTGCCGACAACGGCTCTCAGCGCAGAGTCGGCCGACGAGGCGCCCGGAAACGAAGCCCTCGGCGTCCGTTACACCCTCGCTGACGGCACAACCACCGAGATCACGCGGATCTTCCTCGGCTACCACGACGTGGTGCTCCTCTGGCCGGATGGACAGGCCACTCATACCGAATGGGGCTCTCCGGACCTTCTTGATTACTACGCGGAGTTCGGCGAGGTGAAGAAGGTCGACGCGGCGGAGCGGCCGCACGCGGCACTCCCGCAGTAATCGCAAGACAACGACCTCGTACCCGCTCAGCCGCGCAGCACCTCCACCACGGCGTCGCCCGGGATAGACCCGTCGAACACGGCGATGCGGTGGGAGAAGGAGAGCTCGCCGTCGGCGGGAACGACCAGCCCGCGGTCGTAGGCCACGGCGAATCCGGCGAGCGAGAAGGGCTCGAACCGGTACAGCCACCGCCGCTCCCCCGCGCTCTCTCCGGGGCCGTAGTGCATGCCCACCGTCACGGCCTCACCGGCGACGGTACGCCCGTCGATCACGAAGGTGTCTCCGGCCGCGCCGGAAGCCTCCACCGGTTCGCCGTCGGCCGTCAGACTCGCTGCCGTGAAACCTTCGGCGAACCGCAGGAACCAGCCACCGTATCCGCCGTCGGGGCGGCCGCGCTGAGCCGGAGTCTCGATCGCCACCTCGCCGTCGGTGGCGTTGCGGAGCACCGTGTCGAGCTGGAGGAGCCAGCCGGTGGTCTCGTCGGCGGAGACGGCGTGGAGCCGGTACGACCGCTCCTCCGTCAGCAGCGGCTCACCGTCGAGCCCGAGCCAGGAGAGGGTGTGCGAGAAGCGGCCACCGTCGAGCTCTCCCCAGGCGTCGTGGCGAATGCGCCCCTGGTCCTCCACCACTTCGTAGCCCCGCTCGGGGCCGAAGTAGGTGCCGCCGCCCCACAGGTTGTGGGCGCCGACCCGGGGGAAGGCGAACTCCAGGCCGTGATGCCACGGGTGGTCGTCGGGCGCGAACCCGGTGACCACCACGCCGCCGACCGTGCGCAGCGGGTGGAAGTAGGGCTTCGGCGTGTTGACCGCGGGGATGGTCTCGTCGCTCGCGCGGTAGAGACCCACCTCGCTCCCGTCCACCGTGAGGTGCAGGTCGTCGCCGTCGCGGCGGATGGAGACGTCAGACACGGGTGTGCACTCCCTTGCGGTCGGGTCCGGCGGCGTCGAGCGCCTCGTAGAACGGGTCTCCGGCGCCGATGTCGCCCCGCGCGACCGGGGCGCCGGTCGCGGAGCTCTTGTACAGCGCCGTCAAGAACTCCAGCGTCGCACGGGCCTCGCTCGCCGTCACCTCCGGCACACGGCCCTCGCGCCAAGCGGCCAGGATTGCCCGCAGCTGCGAGCGATGCGCGTTCACCTCGAGCGGGGGCTCGGGCTCCGGCCACGAGGCGTCGACCACCGTCTGCCCCTGCTGGTCGATCCGCCGGAGCGACCACTCGTCGCACTGCGGCAGGTAGAGGGTGTCGAGGTCGACGGTTGCGCGCTCGGCGATCACCTGCAGCCGCGTCTCCTGCTTGCTCGAGAGCACCGTCGAGAGGAGCGTGGCGATCGCGCCTGACTCGAACCGCACCACCGCGGCCGAGGCGTCCTCCACCTCGATCGGCCGGGCGAGGGTGTCGGCGATACCGCTCACCGATGCCCAGTCGCCACCCATGAGCCACAGGAGCAGATCCACCGCGTGGTAGGCCTGCGTGGTGGTGGCGCCGGCGAACTCGGTCGCGAACTTCCCGCGCCACGGGATGTCCCAGTACTCCGGCCCGCGGTACCACGTGGTGTGTGCCACGCCGATGAGCGGTCGCCCCCACCGGTGGGAGCGGAGCGCCGCGTGCGCCTGCTGCGACCCGCCCGCGTAGCGGAACTGCGAGACGCTGATCGTCCACTGCCCGGTCTCGGCTTCGGCCGCGATGATGCGATCGGCGCTCGCGAGCGACCCCGTGAGCGGCTTCTCGCAGTACACCCACGCTCCTGCGCGCATCGCCTGGATCGACAGCGGCTCGTGCAGGTGCGGCGGCGTCGCGATGATCACGATGTCGGGGCGCTGCTCGGCCTGCATCTGTGTCATGTCGGCGTACAGGCGGTCGCAGCCGAACTGCGCACCCGCCGCGGCGCGCCGGTCTTCGTCGAGGTCGACGATGGCCACCAGCTCCGCCTCGCCCGCGAGCGAGGTGACGGCCGGGAGATGGGCGGCGGCTCCGATGCCCCCGGCGCCGACAACGGCGACACGGGCGAGGGGATGAGAAGACATGGACGGGTTCAGCCTTTCAAACCAGTCGTGGCGATTCCGGAGGTGAGGTACTTCTGCCCGGCCAGGAAGAAGCCGAACAGCGGACCGAGCGAGAGCACGGCCATGGCGAACATCGGGCCCCAGGCGCTCTCGCCGCTCGCGTCGAGGAAGGCGTTGAGGCCGAGCGGCACGGTGTACATACGCGGATCCTGCAGGTACAGGAGCGGGGTGAGGAAGTCGTTCCACGTCCAGATGAACGTGAAGATCGCCGTCGTCGCGAGGGCCGGCAGGGTGAGCGGCAGGATGATCCGCCAATACGTCTGCCAGGGTCCCGCGCCGTCGATCATCGCCGCCTGGTCGAGCTCCCGCGGAAGCCCGCGGAGGAACTGCACCATCAGGAAGATGAAGAAGGCGTCGACGGCGAGGAACTTCGGCACCACCAGTGGCAGGAAGGAGTTCACCCAGCCGAGGTTGGAGAACAGGATGTACTGCGGCACGAGGAGCACGTGCGTGGGCAGCATGAGGGTCGCGAGCATTGCGGCGAAGAAGAACTTGCGCCCGCGGAACTCCATCCGCGCGAAGGCGAAGCCGGCGAGCGAGCACGCGAACATGTTGCCCAGCACCGACAGGCCCGACACGATCGTGGAGTTCAGGAAGTACGTGCCGAAGCCCACTCCCGACCCCTGCCAGCCCTGCCGATAGTTCTCCAGCGTCACCGGGTTCGGGAACGGGCTCACCTCCGAGAAGATGAACTGGCTCTCTTTGAACGAGGCGCCGAGCATCCAGATCAGCGGGTAGAGCATCAGCACGCCGAACCCGATGAGCATGAGGTGGGCCAGCGGCCGCTTCCGCGGCGGTCGGACGTTCTCGTCGCCCCGGCGGCGGCGTCGCCCGGCGGGGGTGATGAGGGCGGCGGTCTCAGTCGTCATAGTGCACCCAGTACCTCGACAGCCAGAAGTTGACGGCCGTCACGATCGCGATGAAGAAGAACAGCACCCAGGCCATGGCGCTCGCGTAGCCCATCTCGAAGTTCGCGAAGCCCTTCTGGTACAGGTACAGCGTGTAGAAGAGGGTGGAGTTCACGGGGCCGCCGGTGCCGCCCGAGACGACGTAGGCGGGGGTGAACGCCTGGAAGGCTCCGATGAGCTGCAACACCAGGTTGAACAGCACGACCGGCGTCAGCATCGGCAGCGTGATGTGCCAGAACGCCTTCCACTTGGAGACGCCGTCGACCGCGGCGGCCTCGTACAGGTACTCCGGCACCTGGCGCAGCGCCGCGAGGAAGATCACCATCGGCGACCCGAAGGTCCAGACGTTGAGGATGATGAGCGTGCCGAGGGCAGTATCGGGGTTTCCGATCCAGCTCTCCCCGACGATGCCGAACCAGTCGAGCACCTGGTTGATGAGCCCGTTCCGGCCGAACATCTGCCGCCACAGCACCGCGATCGCGACGCTGGCTCCGATGAGGGAGGGGAGGTAATAGATCGAGCGGTACAGTGCGAGACCGCGCAGGCCTCGGTTGAGGAGCACCGCCAGCAGCAACGCGAACGCCAACTGCAGCGGCACCGAGACGAAGACGTAGACGAGGGTCACCCGCACCGACTCGAGGTACTTCGGGTCGTCGGTGAACAGCTCGATGTAGTTGTCGATGCCGATCCACTCCGCCGACCCGAGCAGGTTGAAGTCGGTGAAGGAGAGGTAGAACGAGTACAGCATGGGGCCGAGCGTGATCACGAAGAACCCGATCAGCCAGGGCGTGAGGAAGAGGTAGGGGGCGATCCGGTTCCGCCGCATCGCCCGTCGGAGCGACGCGGACCGAGCGGGTGCGGACCCTTGCGGGGCCCGCACCCGGCCCCTCCCCGGGCGCGCCGGGTCGTCGACGACGGCGCGCTCCGGGTCAGTGGCGTGGTCGGTCATCGGATCAGCCGAGCTCCGACTCGGCGGCCTTCAGGAACTGCGCGGCCGCATCGGTCACGCTCAGCTGGCCGAACTGCACCTGCTGGGCGTACTCGCTGAACATCGTGTTGACGGCGGCCGATCCGACCGGCGCCGGCACCGGCGCCGGGGAGCCCTTCTCGCGCACCGACTCGAAGATCTTCGCGGCCTCGGCCGACGCCCCCTCGAGGCCCTTCGTGGCGGCGGGGAACACGTTGGTGTTGGACGGGAACCCGCGGTCGGTACCGAGCAGCTCGTTCCCTTCCTCGCTGTTGAGGAGGAAGTTCACGAGGCGCGCCGCCTCTTCGGGGTGCTTCGACTGGCTCGACACGGTGAGGTTCATCGCCGAGCGCAGGTACTGGCCGGGGGTGGGGTTCTCGCCCGGCATCCGCGCGATCGAGAGGGTCGACGGCGTGCTGTCGGCCACCGAGGCGAACTGGTTCGTGAAGAGGAAGGTCGAGGTGACCACGCCCTGCACGACCGCGTCGTACGGGGTGCCCAGGTACTCGGTCGATACGTCGGGGCTGGGCACGGCGCCATCCTCGCGCATGTCGGCCCAGTACTGCCAGAACGACTCCAGCGTCTTCTGCGTGAAGCCGATGCCGTCGGCGGTGAGGTACTCCTCGCCGTTCTGCTTGGCCCACACCTCGAAGATCTGGTAGCTGTGCGACAGGTCGGTGGTACCCCAGACCTTGCCGTCGCTCGCCTTCGAGATCGCCTCGGAGTAGGTCTTCAGGTCGTCCCAGCTGTAGCCCTCAGCGGGCGCCGTCACGCCGTACTTCTCCGACGCGGTCTGGTCGAAGATGTAGGCGTGGGTGGTGGAGCCGAAGGTGAGGGCCGCCAGCTCGTCGCCCACGGTGGTGGTGTCCACGACGTCCTGCGGCCAGCCGTCGAGCGAGAGCGTGCCGGAATCGACCGCCTTGTTGAGGTCCCAGAGCTGCCCGCGGTCGGCGAACTCGACGAGCACCTCGTTGTAGAGCTGGATGACGTCGGGCGAGTTGCCGCCGGCGTACTGGGTGGTGATCTTGTCGAGGTAACCGTCGAAGCCACCGAAGTCGCGCACGACCTTGATGTCCTTGTTCTCGGCTTCGAAGGCGTCGAGCGCCTTGTTGGTCAGCTCGTGACGGGCGTCGCCGCCCCACCACGTGAACCGGATCTCCACCGGCCCTTCCGGCTTCTGCTCGGCCTGCGAGGCGCACCCCGCCAGCCCCACCGCGAGGGCCGCCGCAGCGAGCCCCGCGAGGATGCGTGTCTTGCGTCCTGTGAACACTGTGTCTTCTTTCTCTTCATTGAGAGTTGCTGAACTCTGGCCGTCGCTCCACGGGTTCGACGTGTCAGGGGCGCCGTGTCATCTGAACAATCGATTTCACTGCGGCTCGAGGATCACTATAGAAGTTGCCACACGATCGGTCAACGAGATGTTCACGACCGATGCGCAATCGAATGTTCACTGCGAACTCGACGACAACGACGTACCCCCGCGGAGCGAGGCTCACGCGGGGGTACGGACCGATCGCTCACGTCCGCTACGGATGCGCTGGGGGAGGCATCGCGACGAACCCGAAAGGGGCGGACGAGAGGACCGAAGTGCTCAAAGATCGGGGCACTTCCCGCTCGATGATGGCGCAGCCGGGGGTGCGGGCGCGGCCAGCGCGCAGACTGCACCGGCCGGCGCGCGAACTGCGGCACCGGCCGCCGCGCGCGCCGCGCACATGCCCCGGAAGCGCGTCGGCGACACATATCGCCCCTTCTGGCCAGGTGATTGCGCGATCTGCTCCGACCGACGCGCGAACTGCGGTACCGCGTTACCGCGTCGGCTCGACATAATGGCGGGAGCGGCTGCCCCCCATTCCCCTCCGGGATGCCGCGGACGGAGACCATGAACGAGTCGAGCGGCATCGCACCCGGGGCGTTCACGCCGGCACAAGAGCGTCGCGTCCGTCGCGCGAACGTCTTCGCCGAGAAGGACTTCCACCGCCTCGACATCCACCTCTCCCATCCGCGGGAGCTGCCCCGCGCCCAACGGATGGCGGACTACTTCTACACCGCCAACATCCGCTTCCTCGAGCTCGACACTGGTGCCCCCCTCCGTGCCCGCGCCGCACAGTTTCCGGGGATGACCTTCGTCCACGCCGTGGTTCCGCCCTTCACCTTGCTCTGGGACCGTGATGAGGGATCGATCGACCGCGCGGCCCTGCTCCTCGTCTCCCGAGGGCACCTCGAGGTCGACGGCGCCGCGCGCACGACCGCCGGGACCGCGGGCGCGCGCCTGCTCCTCCCGGGAACCGAGCCGGTCGTGATGCGCTCATCCAGCACCCCCACCGAGGTCGTGTATCTGAGCGTGCCGGCACGGATGTGCGAAGGGGTAGCACCGTCGGTCACGCCCGACGAGACCCCCGGTCTTCCCGGGGCCTTCCTGCCGGCTTACGCCTTCGCCGCAGGGGTCTGCCGGCTCGACCCCGCCGACCTCGCCGACTCCCAGCCCATTCGCACCGCGGCCGAAGAGGTGGCCCGCACCGCCATCCAGCTGCTGGCGAGCCGCGAACCCCGCCAGCGGCTGACGCTGTTCGGCGCCGCGATGGAGATCGTGATGGACGAGTACCCCAACCGATCCATCGACACGGCGTCGGTCGCCGGCCGGCTCGGTGTGTCCCGTCGCAGCCTCCAAGAGGCATTCCGCACCGAGGGCACGAGCTTCGCGGCGACGCTGCGCACCGTCCGTGCCGCCGCGGCGGGCCGCCTGATGACCGAGCGACCCGAGCTCACCCGCGCCGCGGTCGCCGAAGCCGTGGGCTTCGGTTCCGTTGACTCGCTGTTGCGCGCCCTGTGACGCTCGGCGGCCGACGCTCACGGTCGCCGCATCGGAATACTCTCCCCCCGCCGCGCGCTGGCCACTGGAGACGACGCAGGACGACGCCGGGAAGGGAGCCGATGGTGCGCGACACGCCCTCCACGGAGCCGGACGCGCGGGCCTCGCTGACCGCGATGATCTCCGCCGACCCGCAGCGCCTCCGCCGACGCAGCATCTCTCTCGGTGTTCCGCTCGACGACGCTGACGATGTCGCCCAGACGGTCTTGCTGCGCGCGTGGCGTTCTGTCGAACGGCTGGAGAACGTCACTCCGGGCGGCATGTGCTCGTGGCTGGACACGATCGCCCGAAACGCCGCCGTCGATCTCGCCCGGTGGCGCGCTCGGCGGGAGGAGTCGCCGTGGGAGGAGGCCGCCACCGACGCGCACAACGTGGCCGAAGAGGTGGAGGCGCGCGTGGTGTTCGACGGAGCGGTCCGTGCCCTGCACGAGCTGCCCGACGCCTTGCGCGAGCCCCTGCTGCTGAGCGCGGTCGACGAGTTGAGCGCCGACGAGATCGCTCTCCGACTGGGGCTCACCCCCGCCGCCGTCCGTCAACGGATCAGCCGCGCACGCCGGGCACTGGCGGGCTGTCGGCGTAGCGGCATGCTCACCGACGACGAGATCGCGTCGTGATGTCACATTCCTGACGCCGGGGCGTCTTCCTCTCTGGAGCGCGCGATCGTGCGCCCTCCGGAAAGGACACACTCATGACCGTCACCGAACTCGACCAGCTCAACCTCGCCTTCGCCGAGCGCTTCAACGCCCGTGACCTCGAGGGCCTCATGGCCCTCAACACCGACGACGTGGTCTTCGTCCCGGCCCCCGGAACCCCCGTCACGGGCGCCGACGCGGTCCGCGGCGCGCTGGAGCAGTTCCTCGGCCTGGAGCTTCCGATCCAGATGACCGTCCGCCACACTTTCCGCAGCGGCGACACCGGTCTCGCGATCGCGGACTGGAGCATCACCGGCACCGGTCCCGACGGCAGCGAGGTGGCCCTGTCGGGCACCACCGCCGACGTCGCGGTGTTCGACGAGGCCCACGGCTGGCGCTACGTGGTCGACAACCCCTTCGGCACCGCCTGATCCCCCTCACCCCCACCGCCGAGTGTCCACGACACGCCGCCCGGGGCACCCCGGGCCCGGCGCGTCGTGGACACTCGCGTCAGCCGACGGGCGGGATGGGGGTGCGGCGGGCGGAGGACCGTACGGCCCCCATCGAGGCGACGATCACTACGGCGATCCCTGCCACCTCGAGCCACGCGAGCTTCTGCCCGAGAAGCACCAGGCCCGCCAGCGCCGCCGTGGCGGGGGCGAGGCTCATGAGGATCGAGAAGGCGGACGCGGGAAGGCGCCGGAGCGCCATGAGCTCCAGCGCATACGGAATCGTGGAGCTGAGCAGGGCCACCGCGGCGCCGAGCGCCAGGATGTCCACCCGAAGGAGCGCGCTGCCGGCATTGGCCACTCCGAACGGAAGCGACAGCACCGCGGCGACGCCCATCGCCAGCGCCAGCCCGTCGAGACGGGGAAACTTCGCCCCTACTCGGGCCGAGGACAGGATGTAGAACGCCCAACTGGCTGCGGCCCCGAGGGCGAACAGCACTCCGAGCAGATCGAGGCGGTCCCATCCGCCACCACCCAGGGCGAGCACTCCGACGAACGCGAGGGCCGCCCATCCCCACGCGGAGGCCCGCCGGCTCACGACGATCGAGAGCACGAGGGGTCCGAGCACCTCGATCGTCACGGTGACCCCGAGCGGAAGTCGCTGCAGCGCGAGGTAGAACAGGGCGTTCATCAGGCCCAGCACCACGCCGAATCGTACGACAGCCGCCCAGGCCGCTCGCGTGTAGCCGCGCACCCGGGGGCGTGCGATCAGCCACAAGACGAGTGCCGAGAACACGAGGCGGAGCATGACGACCCCGAGCGGCGCGGCTTGCGGGAAGAGGTGTACGGCCGCCGAGGCACCGATCTCCTGGCAGGCAAGGCCGACGATCACGAACGCGGACGCCGCACCCGCCCGGCGGTTCACGGCAGGGGACAGATGGCCGCGTCGACGATCTTGTCGGCGTACGTCCGCGGCTCCCACGGCAGCCGTCCGCCCTCCGGTGCCTTCTCTCCCGCTGCGGCCGGCGCCTTCGAGACGATCGCCGCGAGCTCCCAGGCGAGGTCGCGGGCGTTGACGCCACTTGCCCGCGAGTTGTTCAGCACGACAACGACCGACATCCCGGTCTCACGGTCGGCGAAGGCGGCGGTGAGGTAGCCGGGAACGGCTCCCGCCTGCCCCACGAGCGTCGCCGCCTGCACGGCACCGCCGCGCGCCGTCAACCACGTGGGCGCCGTGGTCGAGGTGGGCAGCGGGTCGGCGAAGCGTGCATCGGTGTCGAAAGAGCGCGTACCGAGGGCGAGCGCTTGCACATAGTCGCTGAGGTCGTCCACGGTCGAGAACACCCCCGCTGCGGTGAACCCGGCAGACCCCGAGACCGCGGTGATGTCGACGGGAGCAGCACAGTCGATCTTGCCGTCCTCCCCGTCCGCCGAGCGCTGACCGGTGAGCATGCCTGCGCCGGTGCGGGAGCCGGACGTCAGCGAACTGGACTCCATGCCGAGGGGCTCGAAGACGTACTCGTCGAACAGGTCGGCCGCGCTCTTGCCCCCGGCCCGCTCGAGCGCAAGGCCCAGCAGCACATAGCCGGTGTCGGAGTCGCGGTAGGCCGTTCCCGGCTCGCCGTCGAAGCCTGTCGACATGCCGTAGGCCACCAGTTCCTTCGGCTTCCACACGCGCTCCGGAGTGACGTACCACCGGTCGGAGATCTCTTTCGCGTACGACTTCAGCCCGCTCGTGCTGTCGCACAGGTCACCGAGCGTGATGCCCTCCGCCGAGGGATATCCGGACAGCCAGCGTGTGAGGTGATCATCGATACGGACGATCCCCCGATGCGCCATGCCGTAGAGCACATCGCAGGTCATGGCGCGTGTGATGGGCCCCGCCTTGAAAGCGAGGTCGGGAGAGACGGCGCCGCCCTTCGGCGTCTGCGTCCCGAGAGCCTGTCGCCACACCCCCGCCCACGGCGCCCGAACCTCGACGATCGCCCCGGTGGAACCGGTGGCCGCCATGGCCGTCTGCACCGCCGTCGTGAGCTGGTCTTGGATCGCTGAGGGGAAGGCCGCGTCGATCTGCGGAAGGGGTTCGTGCTCGACGGTGGGAGAAGGAGAGCAGCCGGTGATCACCGCGATCGCCGACGCCGCGAGAACCGCCCACACGCCGCGTGCGCGCCGGTTCCGCCTCATCCCATCACCCCCCCGAGTGTTCCTTTTCCAGCCTACGTCATGGCTTCGCGGGCACCCGGACGAGCGGTTCCGTGGCGAGCGTCAATAGGGTGACTGTCATGACTCACGAATTCGACGAGACCACGCTGCGCGGCGTGCTGGGGCACATGAACAACGATCACGTCGACGACAACGTGCTCATCACGCGAGCGTTCGCCGCGGTGCCCGATGTCGTCTCCGCTGAGATGGTGCACTTCGACGGCGACGGCGGTCGCTGGCAGGTGGTCACGGCGACCGGGAGTCAGGAGACGGTGACGATCCCCTGGCCGGGAGGACCGATCACGGAGCGCCCCGAGGTGCGACGCGAGGTCGTGGCGCTGTATGACGCCGCCTGCGCGCGCCTGGGTGTCACGCCGCGACCGCACGCCTGAGGCGCGCCGCTTCTCGCGAGGAAACCTTCAGGTTAGCTGTACCTAACTTCCGCTATGCTCATCGCATGGCAGAGTTGATCCCGTTCTCCACCGCCCTTCGCGAGCGCTCCTCCTCCGCCCATTCGGGGAGCGAGCACGCCGGCTTCATGGCCGACCTGATGCGCGGCCGCGGCACCCGAGATGACTACATCGCGCTCGTCGCGCAGCACTGGTTCATCTACGCGGCGCTGGAATCCGCCGCCGAACGGATGAAGGCCGACCCCGTGGCCGCCCCGTTCATCAGCGAGCGGCTCACGCGCCTGCCCGCGCTGGAGTCCGACCTGGAGTTCCTGCTCGGAGAGGACTGGCGAGAACGGATCGAACCGCTGCCGACGACGCGCCGTTACGTCGAGCGGATCCAGCAGGTCGCGGCGACGTGGTCCGGCGGCTTCGTCGCTCACCACTACACGCGCTACCTCGGCGACCTCTCCGGCGGACAGTTCATCGGCAAGCTCATGGCCCGCCAGTTCGGGTTCGAGACGAACGGCATCGGGTTCTACCTCTTCGACGACATCGCCGACCCCGCCGCCTTCAAGGAGGTCTACCGCGAGCAGCTCGATGCCGCCCCCTGGGATGCAGCCGAGCAGGAGCGCGTGATCGAGGAGGTGCTGGTGGCCTACCGCTTCAACACCGAGCTGTTCGACGACCTCGCCGCCGCCAAGGAGCGCTCCGCCCAGACGGCCTGACCCCTTTCCCCGCCCGCCCGCCCCTCCTGGGTCCTCCTGGGCCCTCCCTCGAGAGCACATGCTGTCACCGAGCGCACATGTCCTCGCCGCCGATAACGTAGGCGCTCGCTGAGAGCATGTGCTCTCGAACAAGGGGACGGAAGGGGAGGGACGGACGGAGGGGACGGGGGCGGCGAGGGCTCAGCCTCCGGCGGCGCGGACGGCGGCCATGAAACGGCGGACGTCGGCGTCGACCAGGATGTCGCTCGGCCGCAGCGGGCGCGACAGGTACAGGCCGTCGAGGCTCGTCAGGCGGGACAGGGCGACGTAGGTCTGGCCGGGGGCGAAGGCGCCTGATCCGAGATCGATGATGGCGCGGTCGTACGTCTTCCCTTGCGACTTGTGAATGGTCACGGCCCACGCCAGACGCAGCGGGAACTGGGTGAACTCGGCGACGATGTCGCGGGTCAGCTTCCGGCTGCCGGGGTCGTAGGCGTAGCGGAACCTCTCCCACACCGTGGGCTCGACATCGTGCTCCTCACCGTCGAGCTCCACGCGCACCGTACCGCCGGCGATGCGCGTGACCGTGCCGATGGACCCGTTCACCCACCGCGGACCGTCGCCTTTGCCGCCGAGATCGTTGCGGAGGAACATCACCTGCGCGCCGACCTTCAGTTGCAGCTCGACGTCGGCCGGATACGCCTCGCCGCGGCCGAAGTCTCCCGTCACGTCGGCGCG
>JBMDWQ010000101.1:0-2421 GCA_048594675.1 Microbacterium sp.
TGGCTCACCCGGGAGCGTCCCGACGTGGTGGTGATCGCGGGCCGCGGTCCGTTCGCGCGCCTCGTCATGCACGAGATCGACCGCGTGCACCCGCGCCCCGTCGTCGTCGCGGGCCTGCCGGGCATCTCGATCCCCGCCCAGCGTGCCGCCGTCACCTACCGGCGGGAGGCCGACCTGTTCGTCGTGCACTCGCATCGGGAGGAGCGGGCGTTCCGCGACCTCGCCCGCCGTCTCGACGCCGACGTGCCCTTCGGGCTCGCGAGCCTGCCGTTCGCACAGCCGCGCCCGCCCGCCGCGGGGGGCACCGACCTGGTCTTCGCGGCGCAGGCGCTCGTGCCCTTGACCACGGAAGACCGGATGGTGGTCGCCGACATGCTGCGTCACGCGGCGGTCGCCGAGCCCGACCGGCGTGTGGTCGTCAAGCTTCGCTCCCGCGCGGGCGAGAACGAGACCCACTACGAGCGGGAGAGCTACGAGAAGCTGCTACGCCACCGCCCGCCCAACCTCGTCTTCTCCTACGCCCCGATGCGTGAGGCGCTCGCGACGGCGGAGGGTCTCGTCACGGTCAGCTCCACCGCCGCGATCGAGGCCATCGCGGCGGGGATCCCGGTGATCGCGCTCGACACGTTCGGGGTGAGCAAGGAAAACCTCAACACCGTCTTCCGCGGCTCGGGGTTGTTCGGCAACGCGGGCGCCGTGATCGGGCGCTCGTTCCGGCACCCCTCGCCGAACTGGCTGATCCAGAACTACTTCCACGACCCGGGCGAGTCCACGTGGTGGGACGACGTCGAGCGGCTGGTGGGCCAGCGGCAGCAGGGCCTCCTCCCGGCGCGCCGGCAACCGGTGCGGGCGGGGGGCGCACTGCGGCTGGCGTGGGACCGCAAGTCGGTGCTGGGTCGGGAAGACCGCACGCTGTCGGGGTACGCGGCGCTCGCGGTCGGCATGCCGCTGCGGGCGATGATCCTCGCTCGCCGGCGCCTGCGCGGAAATCGTGGGGCGCTGTCGTGGACCGACCAGACGACGGACATCACCGTCACGCCGGCACTTCGGCAGGAACCGCTGCTGCGGCGTCGACCGGTCGGCGTCGACGGCTGAGTGTCCCTGCGGCGGCGCGAGCGGGCGTCACACAGCCGGAACGGTCCGCGTGGCATGATCGGGCCGTGGCTTCACCGGATCTCGACACGCTCACGCGGTTGCGCCGTGTTCGCGACCGGATGGACCGGGAGTTCGCGTCGCCGCTCGACGTCGAGTCGCTCGCGCGGGGCGTCCACATGTCGGCGGGTCATCTCAGCCGCCAGTTCCTGGCCGCATACGGGGAGTCGCCGTACTCGTACCTCATGACGCGGCGGATTGAGCGCGCGATGACCCTCCTGCGCCGCGGTGATCTCTCGGTGACGGAGGTGTGCTTCGCCGTCGGATATCAGTCGCTCGGCACCTTCAGCACCCGGTTCGCGGAGCTCGTCGGCGTGCCCCCGAGCGTCTACCGCGAGCGCGGTGCCGAGGTGCGCCCGGGGATGATCCCGTGCATCGTCCGGCAGGTGACCAAACCGATCAGGAATCGAGAAGCGCGGCCGGCGCCGGCGTCGTAGCGTGGGCGGCATGCAGATCACGATCCATTCGAGCTACCTGCCGCACACCGATGCGGACGCCTCGCTCGCCTTCTATCGAGACGTGCTCGGCTTCGAGGTGCGCCTCGACGTCGGCTACGAGGACATGCGCTGGATCACGGTCGGCCCTCCCGGGCAGCCCGACACGGCGATCGTGCTCCACCCGCCGGCCGTCGGATACGACGTGTCGCCGGAGGAGCGCGACCTGCTCCTCGCGCTCATCGCGAAGGGCAGCACCTTCGGCATCAACCTCGCCACCGACGACCTCGACGACGC
The DNA here is from genome assembly GCA_048594675.1 of Microbacterium sp. GTDB lineage: Bacteria > Actinomycetota > Actinomycetes > Actinomycetales > Microbacteriaceae > Microbacterium. The sequence goes on from JBMDWQ010000101.1 coordinate 1,884, forward strand.
GTTCGCCCGGATCGAGGCGGCCGGAGCCGAGATCGTCCAGGAACCCATCGAGCAGGACTACGGCGTGCGCGACGCCGCGTTCCGCGACCCCGCGGGCAACCTGATCCGCCTGCAGCAGACCCGCACGACCGAGGAGAACTGACATGACCGAGCGCGACACCAAGAGCGGGTTCAGCGACACCGAGCGCGAGGCGATGCAGCAGCGCGCCGCCGAGCTGAAATCCATGAAGAACGTCAAGGGATCAGCCAAGAAGGCCAAAGAGCTCGAGGCGTGCCTTGCCGCGATCGAGGCGCTGGAGGGCGCCGACCGTCAGATCGCCGAGCGACTCCACGTCATGGTCAGCGAGGAGGCTCCCGACCTCGATCCGAAGACCTGGTACGGCTTCCCGACCTATGGCAAGGACGGCAAGAACATCGTCTTCTATCAGCCGGCCTCGAAGTTCGGCACGCGCTACGGCACCGTCAACTTCGCCGAAGACGCCGCGATCGACGACGGCGAGATGTGGGCCGTATCGTTCGCGCTCCTGGAGATGACGCC
>JBMDWQ010000102.1:0-3569 GCA_048594675.1 Microbacterium sp.
CCTCCTCGGCATCGGCGACGACGTCTCCGCCTCCGCGCTGATCACCCTCGACAAGCTCGACAAGATCGGCCCCGACGGCGTGGTCGCCGAGCTGCGGGACAACGGCGTGCCGGCAGATGCCGCCGCCGAGTACTTGCGGGCCCTGCTGCCCGGCACCGACGGCGCCTCGTCGACGGGATTGTCGGTCCCGGTCACGGTCGATGCGATCCTCGGCGTCCTCCCCCACGGCGACATCCCGGAGGAAGTACGGCAGGCCGCCGCCGACCTCGCCGGCATCGCCGAAGCGGTCGCCGCCGCCCGCGGCGTCCCGGTCGCTGACGTGCCCCTCGTCTTCGATCCGTTCCTCGTGCGCGGGATGGGGTACTACACCGGCACGATCTTCGAGCTCGCCCACCCCTCGGTCGGCTTCTCCCTCGGCGGCGGGGGGCGTTACGACGGGATGATCGGGCGCTTCCTCGGGCAGGACGTGCCCGCGGTCGGTTTCTCTCTCGGGTTCGAGCGAATCGTCGACCTCGTGTCACCCGGCACGGCGACGGCGGCCGACGCCGTCGTGCTCGTCCACGACCGAGACGTTCCGGTGGCACAGCTCGCGCGGCTCAAAGCGGCGTTCGTGGGGGAGGGTGCCCGCGTTCGCCTCGAGCAGCGGACGAAGAACCTCAAGGGCCTCCTCGAGCGCGCCACCGCCGACGGCTACACCTCCTTCGCGACGGTCGCCGCCGGTCAGGAGCGCGCCGACCTCCACGTCAAGACGCTCGACTGAACCGTCTCTCTGGCGGCTCCGTCTCCTCGTGTCGGGGGTGCGGAGTGCGGTGAGTTTTCGCACTTTCATTGTTCTAGTTGTCATAGAATGGTCGCATGATCGTTCGTGTCGACCCGGCGAGCAGCGCACCGCTGTTCGAGCAGATCGCCGCATCGATCCGGATGGACGCCGCCGCCGGGCGGATGAGGCCCGGCGATCGGCTTCCCGCCGCGCGCGAACTCGCGCGGGCCCTCGAGGTCAATCTCCACACGGTGCTCCATGCGTATCAGCGACTGCGTGACGAGGGCCTCGTCGATCTGCGCCCGGGACGGGGCGCCGTTGTGACCGGCGCCGTCGCGCCCCTCGCCGATCTGCACGACGACATCACCGCGCTCGCCGCACGCGCCCGCGCCCTCTCGCTCTCGCCCGACACTCTCGCCGCTCTCGTGAAGGAGGCAGCCCATGACCGCTGAGACCTCGACCCCCCAGGCGGGAACGCCTCGCGGGGCGGTCGGCCGTTTCGTCCTTGTCGCCATCGTGCTTCCGCTCCTCACGGTCGCCGCGGGTCTGGTGGTCCTGCTCTCGGTGGCCGACGCACTGCCCGACCCGATCGCCGTGCACTGGGGTGCGAGTGGACAGCCGGACGGGTTCGGGCCCCTGTGGCTCGTGATCGTCGTTCTCCTGGCCGTCGTCGTCGGTACCTCGCTGTTGCTGGCGGTCACGACCCTTCCCGCGCTGCGGCGTGGTCGGATCGGGAGCTCTCCGCGGCTCCTCGGCGCGGTGTCGTGGGGGCTCGCCGCGTTCCTCACGGCTCTCGTGACGGTCGCGACCGCGGCTCAGGCGGGACTCCCCGAGGCCGCCGACAGCCCGGCGATCTGGGTGCCACTTCTCGCGGGCGTGGTCGCGGGCGCGGTCGCCGGTGCGGCCGGCTTCGTGATCCAGCCTCGCGTCGACTTCGTCCCGACGCGGCTCGGCGATGCCGCGCCGTTCGAGGTCGACGACGGGGAACAGGTCGTGTGGCTCCAGCGGGCGGTGATGGCGCGGGGTGGCATCGTCGTCTTGCTGGCGGCGACCGCTCTCATGGTGGTCATCACGGTCATCACGTGGTTCGCCGGCATCGACCCGGTCGGCCAGGCGGTGATGCTCGGCGCCACCGTGCTCATCGTCCTCCTCGTCGGCATGAACCTCATCTTCCATGTGCGCGTGGATGACGCAGGCCTGGCCGTCACCTCGGCGCTCGGATGGCCGCGGCTGCGCGTCCCCCTCGCGGATGTCGCCGAGGCGGTCGTCGTTCAGGTCGACCCGATGTCGGAGTTCGGTGGGTGGGGGCTCCGCTGGGCGCCCACGGGGCGCTTCGGGGTCGTGATGCGCGCAGGCGAGGGCATCGAGGTGCGTCGCCGGAGCGGCAAGACCTTCACGGTGACCGTCGACGACGCGGCGGCCGGGGCCTCGGTGCTGACCGCACTCGCCGCCCGTGCGGCTCGCCGCTCCGATCGCGGAGCGGCTTGACGGGGCGACCAGGCGCAACGACGCTGGGGGGCATGACATCTGCATCGCCCACTCCTGACGGCTGGCTCGCCGTCGACCGCTACTTCGTCGACACCCTCGTGGGGCACGATCCCGCTCTGGAGGAGGCCGTGGAAGCGCAGCGCGACGCGGGCCTTCCCGCCATCGAGGTGGCGCCGGTCAACGGCAAGTTCCTCCATCTCCTCGCTCGCCTCAGCGGCGCTCGCCGGGTGCTGGAGATCGGGACACTGGGCGGCTACTCGACGATCTGGCTCGCCCGCGCCCTGCCCGCCGACGGCCAGGTCGTGACGATCGAGGCGGAGCCGGCCAACGCCGGCGTTGCGCGCGCGAACATCGATCGTGCCGGAGTCGGATCGCTCGTGGACATCCGCGTCGGCCGCGGGGAGCACGTGCTGCCGGCGCTGGCCGAGGAAGAGCCGTTCGATTTCGTCTTCATCGACGCCGACAAGGAATCCAACACCCTCTACCTCGACTGGGCGGCGCGTCTGGGGCGCGAAGGGACGGTCGTCGTGGTCGACAACGTGGCACGGGGTGGCGAGGTGGCCGATCCCGATGCCACCGACCCGCGTGTGGTCGGCACTCAGCGCGGGTTGGGGATGCTCGGGAGCGACCCACGCTTCGACGCGACCGCCCTGCAGACCCTCGACCTCAAGGGCTGGGACGGCATCGCCCTCGCCGTGGTCGTCCGCGCAGGGGAGCTTTGACCCGGCGGCGGCGCTCTGTGACACCCGTCGCGGCATCACTAGACTCGGGAGCGGACCGACGACGCTCCCAGATCCATCCTCCACAAGCAAGGAGTCCCCTGTGGCACTGATCGAGGCTGTAGGCGCACGCGAAATCCTGGATTCGCGTGGCAACCCGACCGTCGAGGTGGAGGTGCTGCTCGACGACGGAATCGTCCAGCGCGCCGCCGTTCCCTCCGGCGCATCCACCGGCGCGTTCGAGGCGTACGAGCTGCGCGACGGTGACAAGAGCCGGTACGGCGGAAAGGGCGTCCTGAAGGCCGTCGCCGCGGTCATCGACGAGCTCGGTCCCGCGCTGGAAGGTGTCGAGGCCAGCGAGCAGCGCATCGTCGACGAGATCCTCATCGAGACCGACGGCACCGAGAACAAGTCGCGCACCGGCGCCAACGCCATCCTCGGCGTATCGCTGGCCGTCGCGAAGGCCGCCGCCGACAGCGCCGACCTCCCGCTCTTCCGCTACATCGGCGGGCCCAACGCCCACGTGCTGCCCGTGCCGCTCTTCAACGTCATCAACGGTGGCGAGCACGCCGACAACGGCATCGACTTCCAGGAGTACTTCC
>JBMDWQ010000103.1:0-2158 GCA_048594675.1 Microbacterium sp.
GGCCTCCGCAGTGGGGGCGAACGTCCCGTCCGCCGCCAGAACGCGCACGAGAGCCGGGTCGTCAGACGGGGTCATGTCTCCACGCTAACGCTCCCCCCATGCGCCGGACCGCATGAGATCGACAACGGAAGGGCCGTTTCGTGGTCTCCGGCCCACCACTCGCGCGTGCACGACGGCGGATGTCGGCGGGCACGGCGGCGGGTCCGACGGACCATTCCCATGCACAACGGCGGACGAGGCATGCGGTCCCCCGGCGTGTTGCGCGCGGGGTGCGGCGTGTTGGAGCCCACATCCGCCACTGTGCACGTCCGCCACTGTGCACGTCCGCCGTTGTGCACGTCCGCCGTTGTGCACGTGCGCCACTGTGCACGGATCCGGGTCAGGGGGCGGGGAGCACGTTCCGCTGGGCCAGGTCGCCGAGCCAGGCCAGGCTCGGCTTGGGCGTCCGGACGAAGGTCTCGCGATCGACTCCGATCAGGCCGAAGGTGGGTCGGAAGGAGCCCCACTCGTAGTTGTCGAGCAGCGACCAATGGAGGTAGCCGCGCACATCGCAGCCGTCGGCGACAGCGGCCGCAAGACCCTGCAAGGCGCCCGTCGTGTAGTCGATGCGGCGTGCGTCGTCGGCGGTGGCCATGCCGTTCTCGGTGACCATCATCGGAATTCCGCCGGTGACCTCGCGCGTATGCTGCAGGGCGTGGCCCAGAGCCTCGGGGTAGTACTCCCATCCCGTGAGGGTGCGCTCGACATCGTCGGGGAAGGGAACCGGGCCGTCGGCGCCGATGATCGTGCGCAGGTACGACTGCACTCCGATGAAGTCGTCGCCCCGGGCCTGCTCGAGGTAGTAGTCCTCGCGCCAGTATCCCCACTCGTCCCGCTCCTTCTCGAAGCCGGGGACGGCCTGGAACACCTGGTTGGCGACCGACCAGCCCGCCTTCACGTGACCGAGACCGCGAAGCACCTCGACCGACGCGTGGTGCGCCGCAGCGATCACCTGAGCCACGTGCGGCGACGGGCCCGGGAAGTTGACGCCGTTCTCGGTGTCGATCTTCGCCTCGTCCTGATTGACCATCATGTTGGGCTCGTTGATGGTGACGACCCACTCGACGTCGTCGAGGATCGCGGTGGCCGTCTCGGTGTAGCGGCGGAAGCGATCGACCACGTCGTCGGCGTACCAGCCGCCGTCGCGTCCCTGCCAGCGCGGAACGGTGAAGTGGTGGAGGGTGACGATCGGCTCCACCCCGGCGTCGCGGCACGTGTCGATCATGCGGCGATAGTGGTCCAGCTGTGCGCGGGAGACGACACCCTTCTCGGGTTCGATGCGTGCCCATTCGATCGAGAACCGGTAGGCCTTCAGGCCCCCCGCGGCGAGCAGGGAGATGTCCTCGGGGTAGCGGTGGTACGAGTCCACCGCATCGCCGGAAGGCTCCTGGACGGTGGTGTTCTCGGAGTACTCGTATTCCCAGTGGCTCGTGTTGACGTTCTGCCCTTCGATCTGGTGTGCGGCCGTGGCAGCACCCCAGATGAACCCCTCGGGAGCGGGGACGGTCTCGCCGGAGTACGGGGTCGTGGCGGTCATGCGCTGTTCCTTTCGCTGGAGTCACGGTCGGTGTGGTCGGGGTCGAGGGCGACACCCGGGGAGGCGAGGTCGACGACGGCGCACCCGAAGGGGTCGAGGCGCAGCACCCCGCCGTCGACGCGTGCGCGGTGGCCGAGGAGGATCGCGCCATCGCCGTCGCCGTCGCCGTCGATCGCGACATCGCGCGGCGCACCCGACGGATTGAGGGCGACGAGCAACGAACCCCTCCGGAAGACGAAGGGCGCACCGGTGCTCAGCACCTCCACGGGGGCCCGGGCGGCGAGGCGGTCGTCGGAACGCCGCAGCGCCACGGCGGCGCGGACGAAGCGCAGGAGCGAGTCGCCATCGGCGAGCTGATCGGCCACGGTCGGACGCAGCGGATCGGGGTCCTGCGGCAGATAGCGCGACTCGTGAACGGGAGTCGCCGGGGCCGGGAGCTCCCCCCACGCCATCGGCGTCCGCGATCCGGCGCGCTCGTACGTCGGCCCGAGCGAGGAGCCCTCGTGGGAGGCGAGGCCCGGAACGTAGCGCATGCCGATCTCGTCGCCGTAGTAGATCGAGGGCAGCGCCGGCCAGGTGAGG
>JBMDWQ010000104.1:0-8453 GCA_048594675.1 Microbacterium sp.
TTCGGAGGCGCGGCCGTGGAACCTCACCCGATCCCCGATCCCGAGGCGCTGCGCCGCCTGCTCGAGGTTTCGGCGCTGGTCGCCGCCGCCGACGATGTCGAAGGTGATGTCGGGCAGCTCCGGGGCGAGCTTCGCCACTGCACCGAGAGTGACCTCCACATGCTTCTCGGTGGTGAGCCGGCCCACGAACAGCACCCGGTGGTGCTTCCGCGGCGTGAGATCGGGGGTGTAGTTGCGCTTGGCGATGCCGCAGCTGACGGGGATGACGCCCTGGATGTCGATCGTCTTCTCGAGGAACTCGGCCGCTCGTCGCGTGGGCGTGGTGACGGCCCGCGACATCAGGAAGGTGCGCTTGGCGTCGTCCCAGGCGAGCTTCACGACGATCTTGTCGAGCACGGGCGGCAGGGTCGTGAAATCGAGCACGTTCTCCGCCATGACGTGGTTGGTGGCCACGACGGGGATCCCGCGCTGGTGGGCGATGCGGGTCATCCCGCGGCCGATCACGATGTGGGACTGGCTGTGGACGACATCGGGCTGCACCGACGAGAGGATCTTGCGAGCGTAGTGCTTGCTCCGCCACGGCCACGCGAAGCGCAGCCAGTCGTGCGGGTACCAGCGCCACCCGGGGAGGCGGTGGACGGTGAGGTCCTGGCCCTCGATGTTCTCCGTGAACACGCCGTGGTTGCGGTGGCCGACGCTCGGTGTCACGACGTGCACGTCGTGGCCGCGTTGGGCGAGCCCTGCCGAGAGGCGTTCGGCGAAACGCGCAGCGCCATTGACATCGGGCGCGAACGTGTCGGCGGCCATGACGATGGTCAAGGGAGGTCGATCGCGGAGCACATCGTCGGCAGGCGTCGCGGTTTCGGTCACGGGATACGGGGCCAATCTCTGCGGCTGCGGCGGAACGCGGTCGCGTTCACGCCGCCCAAAGTCTACCGGAGGGCCCTCGACGGACTCGGGTGTGCGCGGAGCGTCGGCTACTTCAGGCCCACTTCGACCACGAGCGGGTTGTGGTCGGAGGGGAGCGGAGCGGCGTACTTGCCGTTGACGATCTTCCCCGCGCTCTCCCACCGGTAGACGACGGAGCGGGACGGGCGGACGATCACCTTGTCCACGTGCGATCCCCACCGGATGCCGATCAGGGGAGTGCGCTGCCAGTCCGGGTTCGCGGTGTTGTGGTGCTGGCGCACCAGGCGACGCGCCTGATCGAAGCCGTCGTACCAGCCCTTGGAGTTGAGCACCTTCATCGTGTCGTCGCTGGTACGGCCCTTGTGCGTGTTGAAGTCGCCGAGCACCAGCACGGGAGCCTTCGTCCAGTCGGTGAGCTTTCCGTGCGACTTCTTGAGTCCCTTGAGGGTCGACGTGATGAAGGCGGACAGCTTCCCGGCCTCGTATTCACGCTGCGCGACGGCCTTCGACGAGGTCCCGGCCAGAAGGTGCACACTGAAGACCACCGCATACTCCCCGGACTTGTGCTTGACGGCTGCCCACGCGACGCCGCGGCCGGGGGTGGCGACCTTCTTCGCGAAGCGCTTCATCCCGCTCGTCGCTCCCGCGGAGTTCTTCTTGACGGCGGTGAACTGCCCCGAGCGCAGCAGGATGGCGTTCTGCTCTTCGACGGCGAAGCGATACCCCTTGGGTGCCGTGGAGTAGCGAGAGGCCTCCTGGAGTGCGACGAGGTCGGGCTTTAGCTCGACGATCCGACTGTTGATCGTCTTCTGGCGCTTCGAGAAGTTCGCGCACGCGTACGAGCAGATGTTCCAGCTGACCGCCCGGTATCGGGGTGTCGACGCTGAGAGTTTCCCCTCGCCCACCATCGTGCCGTGCCCCACGCGCCACGAGCGCGAGCCCGTGCCGCCGTCGGAGACGGCGCGCACCTGCACGTAGTAATTGCGTCCCTTGAGGAGGCGGGGAATCGTAGCGCGCGACGACTCGACCGTGACGGACGGGGTCGGCTTGGTCAGCACAGCGGTCATCGATGTCGAGGCGAAGACCTCGTACTTCTTGGCGCCGGGCACATCTGCCCAGTCCACCGTGAGCGTGGCGCCGGTGGGCTCCAGAGAAGCCCCGACGAACGAGACGAGGCCGACTTTCGCAGGGCGCGACGGAGCAGCGGCAGCGGTGACGACGGGCGTCGCGGCGAGCAGAGCGGAGGTGAGGAGCACTGCGACGGCCCCCCGGGGGGTGAGGAGGCGCATGGAGGGATGCTAACAGCGAACGTACGCTGGAGGAATGGCACGTCTGGAAGCCGACACCGACCGTTCCCGCTGGGTTCCCGTCACCGGATCCTTCGGCTTCGCCGGACGCCGCGCGCGGAAGAAGGCGATCCGCATGCTGCTGAGCCAGGCGAATGCGATGCTGGGCGCCGAGGCGCGTCCGGGCAGCTCCGTCGCGGCCTGGGCGATGAGCCAGGCGGCGCCCGCGATCATGCGCAGGGCGGCGGGCCGGATCCTGGTGTGGATGTGGAAAGACGATCCTGAGCTGCTCGTGGTGATGGCGCAGGTGCAAGAGGCGACACCGCAGCTGCGCACGGCGCGAGCGATGATGCCCATGGAGTACGACGACACGGAGACTTTCCGGGGCACGTTCCTGGGCGTGGGCGAGAAGCTGCAGCTGCCGTTGCCGCCGCGGCGCCCCGACGGGTCCACTCCTCCCCCGTTCGCCACCTACACGTGGGACACGGGGACCCACTTCGTGACGGTCACCGCCGTGTGTGCGGACCGGGAACGCTTCGGGACCGTCATCGGCGCGGTCGACGAGCTCGCCCGTTCGCTCCGGCTGATCGAGGACATCCCGCTGTCGGAGTCGCCGTCCACGCTGCGCATCGACCCCGCCTGACGCCCGAGCCCGCCCGCTACCTCGCCGGCCCCGGCCGGCCCGCCCCTTCCATCCCCGCCCTCCGGGGCACAACGGCGGACCGGGGAAGGCGACACGCCGCGGTGGCCCTGCCGAGCGCGGCGTGTCGCACGCCTCATCCGCCGTCGTGCACGCCGGACCCACGCCGCACCCGCGGCGCTCCCCTCCAACCCGGCTCAGAGCGCGACGTCGCCCACGAGGTTGACCCGGATGCCCATGCGGTCGAACATGGCGGCCTTGGCGGCGAGCGCCTTGTCGGCGGTCTCGGCGTCGGGGGCGTAGACGAGCTGCGCGTGGTTGGCCTTGTGCCGCGCCATGAACTGGTCGCGGGTCACGCCGTGCAGCACCACGTGCGCGATCGGCCACTCTGGGTTGGTCGCGTCCTTGCGACGCTGCGTCTCCTCGGCGGGGAGCTCGATCACCGAGGCCCGGAAGATGTCGGCCTGCAACACGCCCTCGGCGATGAACACGCGCGACAGCACCACCTCACCGGGCTTGCTCACGCCGTTGATCGTCGAGCCGCCGGCGGGGAAGAAGACGTGGCCCTGCCGCCAGCCCTCGGCCTTGTCCCAGCCGCCGAGGTGGGAGGCGGGGACGGATCCGGAGATCTCGTACACCCACACGAAGTCCTCGCCGTACTGCTCGCCCCACCGCACGTCGTGCAGCGTGTTGTCGGGCACGAGGCCCATGGCACGCCACACGCGGTCGGTGACGAGCGCGTCGACCGCCACCCCCTCGTCTGCCTCGTTGAAGTGCGGGAAGGCACGTCCGGCGAACAGCTCACGCTTCCCGTCGCGCGAGAGCACGGGGGGCCGCTCCGTGGAGTTGAGGATCCCCTCGGCGAGGTCGGACGCGGGCACGAGGTCCTTCAGTCCCTGCTGGTACTGGATGCCGACGGCGTCGAGCCCGAAGTCGTCGGCGATGCGCAGAGCGGCGATGTACATCTTCAGCTGCCACTGCACCTGCTCCCGCGTGAGCTCGGTGGCGGGATCCTCGCCGTAGCGGAAGGTCATGCCGCGGCCGGTCAGCCAGTCGTAGGCCGCGTCGGCCTCCTCCTCGGTCACGTTCAGCATCTCGGCGTAGAGGGCCGACTGCGACAGCCGTTCCTTGTAGATGCCCGTCTGATTGAGCAGCTCGTCGTCGAAGATGGCGTTGTACATGCCCATGCAGCCCTCGTCGAAGACGCCGATGATGGCTTTCTCCGCCAGGAGCTGGTCGCCCAGTGCTCGTCCGAGCGCCACCTCCGGGGTGTCCGGTAACTCCGGGAGCGAGCGCACGTGCGACGCGTCATGCGTGATGCGGCCCGTCTCGGTCCACTCGCGCAGACCCTCGCGAGCCCAGTCGTCAGTGAAGTCGACCGACCAGATGGTCGCGTAGTCCTTGCCCATCTTGGTCATGCCGGCGTTCAGGCCGAGCAATCCCACCAGGCCCGGCCAGTCCCCCGCGAAGTTCGCGACGGTGAGGATGGGCCCCCGGTGGGTGCGCAGCCCCGCGAGGACGTGGTGCGAGTACTGCCAGACCGCCTCGGCGACGATGAGGGGCGCATCGACGGGGATGCCCGTGAACACCTCGAGGCCCATGCGCTGGCTGGAGATGAAGCCGTGGCCGGTCTCGGGGTTCACGCCGTTGGCGCGCACCACCGTCCACCCGAGCTCCTCGAGGACGCGGGTGACTGCGGCTTCGAGCTCGACCTGCGTCGGCCAGCCGGCGGCGTTGGCCGACTCGCGGAGGTCTCCGGAGGCGATCAGATACGCCGTCTTCGGCGCGAGGGCGGGGCGCTCGGTGGGAGCGGGAAGGACGTAGGTCATGGTGTCTCCTGTGGTGTGAGGCGTGCGGGCGGGGTGGCGGGCGGTGCCGGGATGGGCACCGGTTCTCCCCGCAGGAGGAGCCGGTCGAGGTTCAGCACGCCGCCGTCGACGTGGACCGTCAGGGAGTCCCCGTCGATGACGGCGCGGCCCCAGGCCGAGTCGGTGGTGAAGAGGTAGCTGCCATCGCGGATCGGATCGAACGAGAGCGTGCGCGTCGGGGCGTCCCACTGCGCACCGCTGGCGGCGAGGAGGAGCCCCCACGAGGCGAGGGAGCGGGCGTAGTGGTTGCCGCACTCGATCTCGTTCCAGGGGTTACGGACCACGCCGTCGTAGCGCGACCGGAGGGCGGCTTCCACGCGTATGGCGTCGTCGACGAGCCCCGCGTAGGCGAGCGAGGTGGCCACCTGGTGCTCGATCCCCGTCCACACCTCGTCGGAGTAGACGAAGGGGATCGCGGGGCGACCTCCCCGCGGCCAGGACGCGAGCAGCAGCCCGCCTTCGTGACCGAGCGCATACACACGCTGAGTGCTCTCGTGATCGGTCAGGTCGGAGCGGAAGTTGTGCGCCACGACGGCGCCGAGAGCGCTGCGCACCCGCTCGGTCGGCAGGATGTCGCCGAGTCCGTTCAGGCGCGCGTGGAACTGCCCGAGCAGTTGGTCGGAGAGGACGCCGTCGCCGTACTGATAGCGGTGGGCGTCGACGTCGTCGATCACCTGCCGGTAGTACTCCCCGTTCCACAGCCGCTCATCCATCGCCGCGGCGGCGGCCGACGCGCGAGCCTCCCACTCCCGCGCCCGCTCGTGCTCACCCAGGTGCGCGGCCATCCGTACCCCCGCACGGAGGGCCGCGATGAACATGCCGTTCGCGAGCGGTTCCGTGCCGTGGAACTCGATGTCGTAGGTGTTGTGGAGCTCGCCGCTGAGGAGAGCATCTCCCCGCGCCCATTCCCGGACCGCGTGATCGAGTGTGCGCGCAGCGGCCGGCCACGACTCCCGGAGGAAGTCGTCGTCGCCCGAGAACCGCCATTCGCGGTGCAGGCGCAAGAACGTGCCGAGCTGTCCGTCGACGGCCGGTCCCATGAACCATGCCGGGCCCCCGAACACCCGGTTGGAGCGGAACTTCTGGGCACCGTCGTCGTCGGTCTCGAGGAGGAACTCCACCCGGCGGGCACTGCGCTCCAGCGACGGGAAGAGCCAGGCGACCGTCTGCGCGTACGACCAGACATGTGTGCAGGTGCCCTCGCACGATCCGGCGTGGTCGAACGACCCCTCCCACGCCGCGAACACCGGGCCGTCGCCGAGTTCCGGGGTGGGACTGTCGACCACGAAGGCGGTGGTCGAGCGCACCGTGGCGATGTTCGCCCCCACCGCGTCGGCGAACACGGGATCCAGATCGCCCCCGTAGAGGGCCTCCACGAAGGCATCGGTCGCCGCCTCCAGCGCCGGGAGGTGGCGATGCAGGTGTGCACCGGCCGCCCAGGCGTCCTCCCACAGCGTCGCGTAGTGGTTGCGCACCGTCTGGTCGAGATGCGGATCGGCGAACACGATGTGCCCCGCCCAGCCGCGCCGACGATTCGGGAAGCTCCACGAGAGGACGAAGGAGAAGTCGCGGGACTCGCCGGGCGCGAGCTCGTGGACGATGCCGAGGCTCCCGGTCCGCAGGCGCGGGAGCGTCGCGAACAGCTCCTCATCGGTGAGGGGGCGGCCTTCGGGCGGCGCCGACTCGGCGAACAGTCCCCGGGGACGGTCCTCGAGGGTCAGCCGCGGTTCGGGGCTCAGCAATCCGTCGTCGCGGAAGTCGTTCCAGAACAGGCGCGGACCGTCGGGCCAGAACCCGGTCACCCATTGCGGCTTCGCGGTCGTGTCGGGATCGGTCGTGGTGAGGCTCAGCGTCCCATAGCCCGGGTCGTCGACGGGGAGGTCGATGCCGAAGTCGAGCCCGCGAACGGTCGGGCCGTCGCCGAGCCGCTCCTCCCGCCACCGCACGGTCTGCGCAGCGCGCATGCCGAACGGGCCCTCGCCGCGGCCGGCGGTGTGCGAGAGGGATCCCGCGATCGTGACCCGAACGGGCACCCTCGCGGGATTGGTGACGCGGTATCGCAGTACGGCGGCGGGAATGCCCGAGGCGTCGGCGTCGAGCGGGACGAGGGGGGTGAACGCGTGCAGCGACACCTCGACGGGAAGCGCGTCGTCGTGGAAGTCGATGTCGACGACGGGATACTCCCCGTAGAGCGTGGCCCCAGACAGTCGCGGCAGCCCCGCGAGGCGGTCGAACCCGTAACCCGCGTCCCAGTCGTGACGGCCGGTCGCCTGCGCCTCCAGCACGCGGGTCACGGCCTCGCCGCCCTCCGGTGCCGCGTGGACGGCGAAGAAGGAGTACGGATTCAGCCGCCCCTTGTCGGGCAGGTTCTCCAGCTCCCAGTCGCGCAGCTCCCCCCGTGCGCCGATCGACACGTTCCCCGTGCCGATCCCGCCGAGCGGGAACGCGGCCCGCTCAGCGGTGTGGGGGATCCCGCGGGCTCGGCGGATGCGGGCGGTCATGAGCTCTCCTGAGAGGCAGTGGCGTGCTGGCGGTCGGCGAGGGCGTGGACGATGTCCTTCGTCCCGGCGTACAACCGCACGTACAGGTCGAACAGGGCGTCGTAGTCGGCCGAGGCGTCGGAGTCCGGAGTCACCGTGGAGGCGACGGGGTTCCACTCCTCGATGCGCGGCGGCTCGGGACTCACGGCGCTCGCCGCGAGGAAGGCCGCGCCGTAGCTCGCCCCCACCGTCACGCGCGGCACCTCTTGCACGAGACCCGTCGCATCCGAGACGATCTGCAGCCACAGCGCACCCTGAGTGCCGCCGCCGACGGCGACGACGCGACGGATGTCCGCTCCTGCGTCGCGCATCGTGGCGACGTTGTGCCGGACGCCGAGGGCCGTCGCCTCCAGGACCGCACGATAGAGGTCGCCGCGGCCGTGGCTGAGAGTGAGTCCGGCGAACACTCCGCGCGCGTCGGGGTCGAGGATCGGAGTGCGCTCGCCGGCGAAGTACGGGAGCGCGAGCAGCCCACGCGCCCCCACTCCCGAGGCGGTCGCCTCTTTCAGGAGGGTGGCGTAGTCGGCACCCGAGAGCTCGGCGATCCAGGACGTCAGCGCCCCCGAGGTCGCCAGCCCTCCCGCGAGGTTGCGCGTACCGGGGTAGGCGCCCGCCGTCGTCCACATGGAGGGCGTCCGCAACGTCTCCGTCCCCGTGGCGATGAGGAACATCGTGGTGCCGTACATCAGCATGAGATCACCCGGACCGTGCGCTCCGACGCTCACCGCTTCGCTCCAGGCATCGATCGTGCCGACGGTCACCGGCGTGCCGGCGGGAAGGCCGGACACCTCCGCCGCGTCGGTCGTGACGGTGCCGGCCACCTCCGACGCCCAGCCGAGGCGGGGGCGTTGGATGCCGGGCGCGTAACGGTCCCACCAGTCCTCGCGCCAGCCTTCGCGCTCGATGTCGTAGAGGGGCCAGCTCTGGCTGGCCGACTGGTGGTCGAGCACATACGCGCCGGTGAGGCGCCGCACGAGCCACGACGCCGGCATGAACAGGCGCCGGGCCCGGGCGAAGGCGGCGGGCTCCTCGTCGGCGATCCAGAGCATCTTCGGCGCCGCCGCCTGCGCGGACAGGGGCGAGCCGCCCACCCGCACGATCTCGTCGGCCCCGAGCTCGCGGGTCATCCGCGCGATCTGGGAGCCTGCGCGCGTGTCCACGCCGTAGAGGATCGCCGGGCGCACGGGAACGTCATCGGCGTCGGCGAGGA
>JBMDWQ010000105.1:0-7455 GCA_048594675.1 Microbacterium sp.
CGGCGGGGCGCTCCACAGCACCGCGTCGACATCCAGCCGGGGGATCGGACTCATGCCGACCATTCTCTCCGACCGCACCGACGCGGACGAGGTATACATGGAGTCATGGCCGTCCGCACTCCCGACCCCGACCCGAGCGACCGTGACGACGAGACCCCGCGCGACCCGCTGCGCGGCTTCGGTCGCGACGGCCAGGGCGGCTCCTTCGGCTCGCCCGCTCCCGGCTCCGCGGCCAATCCCGGCTGGTTGAGCGACATCGAGCTCGCCGAGGCCCGGCGGCGGCTTCCCATCCTCTACGTCGAGGCGGTCCCCGTACGCACCGACGGCACCGGCGCGGTGACCGAGGTGGGGATTCTGCTCCGCGCGACGCCGCTCGGCGAGATCACCCGCACGATCGTCTCCGGACGGGTGCGCTATGGAGAGACGGTGCGTGACGCCCTCTTCCGTCATCTCGAGAACGACCTCGGCCCCATGGCGTTCCCCCTTCTCCCGCCGCAGCCGGTGCCGTTCACGGTGGCGGAGTACTTCCCGCTCCCCGGGATCAGCGCCTACCACGACGATCGCCAGCACGCCGTGTCGCTCGCCTTCGTCGTGCCGGTCACCGGCACGTGTGAGCCGCGACAGGATGCGCTCGAGGTCACCTGGATGTCGCCGCAGGAAGCGGCCTCCGACAACCTCGCCGCCGAGATGGAGGGCGGGCGGGGCACGCTCATCCGGCACGCCCTCGCCTCGGTCGGGGCGTTGCGCTGACCATGCCGCGCAGCGCCCTCCTCGTCGACTTCGCGCTCGCTCTCCCGGTCGCCCTGGCCGTCTCGTTCCTCATCGCGTGGGCACTACGGGCTCTCTTCGGGCGCCGCCTCTCGCTGCCGCTGTCGGTCATGACGATCGTCTCGGTGCTGGGACTCAGCGCCGGTCTGTTCGTCTCGGGTTGGCTGTTCGCGGGGCTTCGCATCTGGATGCCGATGACGCTTCTCATCGCCGCGGGATGCAGTCTGGGTCTGTCGCTGCTCGTGGCCGGCGCCGCCGTCCTCCTTCGGCGCGACGGCTCCGGGATCGACATTCCCGCGCTCCTGCACGCCGGGGAGTCCGAACGGGTGGAGTTCAAAGAGACGGCCCGCTGGAACGTGCGGGAGGACAAGAAGGACGTGCGGATGGAGGCCGTGGTCGCCAAGACGGTGGCGGCGTTCCTCAACAGTCGCGGCGGCACGCTAGTCATCGGTGCCGACGATGAGGGGCGGGCCGTCGGCCTCGATCGCGACTTCGCGACCCTGCGCACTCCTGACGCCGATCGATTCGAGCTCTGGCTGCGCGACCTCCTCACCACGACGCTCGGGAAGAACGCGGCAGCCCTGCCGCGGATCCGTTTCGCCGACGTCGAGGGGGTGACGGTGTGCGCCGTGCGGTGTCCGCGCGCACCCGAGCCGGTGTTCCTGACGCAGGGCGGGAACGCCGAGCTGTGGGTGCGGGTCGGCAACTCCACGCGCGCCTTCGGCGTCGACGAGGCCCTCGCCTACGTCGCCCAGCACTGGCGACCGACGCTGGCCACGTTCCTGCTGGGCCGCCGGTGATGCCGTCCGCATCCCGCGTGGCTCGTACGTCCCTCTCGGCTCGGGAGCCCCTCTAGGCTCGAACGCATGGAGCCCCTGGAGCCGTTCGTCTTCCCCACCGACCGCGAGGGCTGGCTGACCGCCGCGGAAGGGAACGCCGATGCGGCGATCGCCTTGGTCCGCGAGTTCGACGCTCGCCTCGCCACCGCGGCGACCGCGGAAGCCGCGCTGGACCTCTGGAACAACGCCGACCTCGCCCTGACGGGGGCGATGAACGAGGCGTACCTCCTCAGCGAAGCCCACCCCGACGCCGCCGTGCGTGCGGCGGCCGAGGCGGCGGTCCAGAAGCTCGACACCGTCGCCTCCGCACGCGTGCGCGATTCCTCCCTCTTCGATGCGCTCCGCGCCCACGAGGGAGCCGACCTCGACGACGAGTCGGCGCGCTTTCTCGCTCACGTGCTGCGGGACTTCCGGCGGGGCGGAGTCGACCTTCCGGCAGAGGAACGCGAGCGCGTGCGCGAACTCGCCGAGCGCGACACGGAGCTGAGCCTCGCCTTCTCGCGGAACATCCGCGAGGGTCGGCGTGAGATCCGCGTGCCCGTGGGCGACCTCGTCGGCCTCCCGCAGGACTTCCTCGATGCCCACCCCGCCGATGACGAGGGCTTCGTCACCCTGACGACCGACTACACCGATCTCATGCCGGTGAGGGAGTACGCGCGGGTGCGCGCCACCCGCGCGGCCCTGGTGTCGGCCTACAACGATCTCGCGTGGCCGGAGAACGATGAGGTCCTCGCTGAGCTGCTCGCCGTGCGGGCTGAGCGCGCGCGGCTCCTCGGATACGCGACCTGGGCCGACTACGAGACCGAGCCCCGCATGATCGGTTCCGCCGCGGCCGTGCGGACCTTCCTCGACCGTCTCGACGAGGCCTCGGCCGCCGCGGCGGCCGAGGAGTACCCGCTTCTCCTCGATCGCCTGCGCCGCGACGATCCCGAGGCGGACGAGGTCACCGTCGCCGACCTGTTCTACCTCCTGAGCCAATTGCGGCAGGAGCGCCACGACGTGGATGCGCAACTCGTCCGGTCGTACTTCTCTTTCGCTCGGGTGCTTCCCGGAGTTCTGGAGACGGCCGCGCGGCTGCTGGATCTCCGCTTCGTGCCGGTCGACATACCGACCTGGCACGAGGATGTCCAGACCTACGACGTGTTCCGCAACGACGATCGGCTCGGGCGCGTGCACCTCGACCTCCACCCGAGGGAAGGCAAGTACAGCCACGCCGCCTGCTTCGGGCTGGTCCCCGGGGTGGCGGGACGAGTGCTTCCCGAAGCCGTTCTCCTGTGCAACTTCTCCCGCGGGCTCATGACGCACGATGAAGTGGTCACCTTCTTCCACGAGTTCGGGCACCTCGTCCACGACATCCTGGGCGGTCGGCAGCGCTTCGTGCGGTTCAGCGGCGTGGCGACCGAGTGGGACTTCGTGGAAGCGCCCAGCCAACTGCTGGAGGAATGGGCGTGGGACCCTTCGGTCCTGGCGACCTTCACCGCCGGTGCCGACGGGGAGCCGATTCCCGCCGCGCTCGTCGAGCGTATGCAGGTAGCTGACGGGTTCGGTCGCGCGCTCGAGGTGCGGCGTCAGCTGGGGCACGCGGAGGTGTCGTATCGGCTGCACGTCGAGACGCCCGGCGACATCGCCGCCGCGACCGAACGCTGGTACCGCGAGACTTCGCCCGTGCAGCCCCTGCCGGGCGGTCACTCCTATGCGGGCTTCGGCCACCTCACGGGCTATGGGTCGTGCTACTACACGTATCAGTGGAGCCTCGTCATCGCGCGTGACCTCCGGGCCGCCTTCGGCGACGACCTCATGAATCCCGCGGTGGCCGAGCGCTACCGCCGCGAGATCCTGGAGCCCGGGGGAAGCCGCGACGGAGCCGACCTCGTGGAGCGCTTCTTGGGCCGGCCCTACACGTTCGACGCGTATCGGCAGTGGTTGAGCGGAAACTGAGCGACTCGCCCGAGCGGTCGGTCGGTGCGGACCGGTAACCTTCGGAGTGCCGGTACTGCCGATGCCGACTCGACCGCCTCTCGTCCCGTGGAGTCCCCCATGCCTGATCAGCACCTGCCCGCGCCTTCCGATGAGTCCTCTCCCTTCGACGACCTGTTGCGTGGGCAGGAGGGGGCGGCGGAGGCGCACTTCACGACGGCCTTCCGCGGGTATGACAAGGGCGAGGTCGACGCCGCGCTCTCCGAGCTCACGACACGGCTGCGGATACAGGGCGAGGAGCTGGCCCAGCTGAAGGACCGGCACCGACGGGCGATCGACTCGGCCCAGGCGCAGAGCAGCAGACGCGTCGAGGAGCTCGAGGCGGAGCTCGCCGTCGCCAACGCGCAAGCGGCCAATGCAGAGGAGCAGGTGCAGACCCTCACCGAAGAGCTCCTCGGAGCCTCCGGCGAGTCCGCGAACCGGCGCCGTTTCGAGGAGGTGCTGCACGTTGCGGAGGAGCAGGCGAGCCTCCTCATCAAGAACGCGAGCATTCAGGCCGACCGGCTCCTCGAGGCGGCGCACGCCGAGATCCAGACCCGCCGCCAGGAGGCCCAGGCCGACGCCGACGCGATCGTGGCGCGTGCCGAGCACGACGCGCAGCAGGTGCGTCTGGCAACCGAGACGGAGCGGACGGCTCACGAGGCACAGCTGGAGCGCGAACGCGCCCATGCCGCCGAGAAGGTCTCGCAGGCCGAGCAGGAGGCCGCCGCCATCCGCACCGAGTCGGAGAAGGGCGCCGCTGCCCTGCGCTCGCTCGTGGCCCGCGAGACCGAGCAGGCGCGCGCCGAGGCCGAGGAAGCCGTGCGCGAGCTCCGCATGCGTGCCCTGGAGTTCGAGGAGTCCCTCACCCGACGGCAGGACGATGCCCAGCAGGAGTTCCTCATGCTCCACAACCAGGCCGTCGCTCACGCGGAGCGCATCACGAAGGACGCGAACGAGCAGGTCGCCTCGTCGCTCGAGCATGCGCAGCGCATCACGGCCAAGGCCGACGACTTCGACCGACTCATGCGCGCTCAGGCGCAGCAGATCGAGGCGGATGCCCATCTCAAGGCCCGGGAGCAGCTCGACCGCGCCCGTGTCCGCGCGCAGCAGATCATCGACACGGTCACGGCGCACTCCGAATCGGTCCTGCGCGACGCCGAGGACCGCACTCGCCAGTTGCGGTGGCAGCAGCACCAGCTCACGAGCTTCATGTCCGAGGTGCGCGAGCTCATGCGCGGCGAGGCGGCAGGCGCAGCCGAGACGGCGGAAGGGCCCGACGCGGATGCCTCCGCGGCCCTCGACCGCGACGCGTCGAGCGGCACCGAGGACGCTGCCGCGGGCGAGTTCGCGGACGTCGAGGCGGAGGACGTGTCCGGGGACGAGATCGTCGCGGAGCCGGAGGACGTCACGGACTCCGAGGACGTCGCCGCGGCTGAGCGGAGCGACGCGCGCTAGCCCGACGCCACGGACGACGAGAGGCGGTGGCCCCGAACACGTATCGTGCGCCGGGCCACCGCCTCTCTTGATGAAGCTCCTACAGCGCGGGCTGCTGTGCCTCGATGTCGTCGACCGTGATCTTCGCCGGCCCGTTGGTGCTCGTCCCGGTGAGGTAGGCGCTGATGCGGAGCGACCCGGCATCCTGCAGTTCTGCCTCCGCGTCGGTCGAGACGATGAGCCACGCGTCGGGCTCGTCGGTTCCCACGGGCCAGACCTTCGCGCGCAGCGTGGTCGTTCCTCCCTCGCTCACAGCCTGCAGGCGCGTGTGAAGGCGCCCGCCCGCGCTGTGGACGTAGTCCGGCACGGCGCGCGAGGTCAGCAGCGTCTCGGTGGAGCCGAGGAGCTTGGCCGTGCTCGCGGTGACCACGCCGGTCGACGCGATGCGCAGCTTCAGGCGGTAGGCGCCCGAGTCCGAGGCGCGAACGGCCAGGTTCAGGTGGACTCCGCCGCCGTCCGAGACGGCCTCGGTGCCGAACACCGCTCGGGCGTCGACGTCGCGCGCGTCGGCTCCGGTCAGGACCGCCGTCTTGGTCTGGCTGCGCCCGACCTCGATCGTTCCCACCCCGTCGGTCACGGCGAAGCCGGTGGGGGTGACCCACGTCGTTCCGCTCGTCGCCTCGCCCCACCCGGACGGGAGGGAGCGCTCGAACGTGTCGCGGGCGATCAACCCTGCCTCGGGTGCCGAGACCGTCACGTCGTGGGTCACGGGCTCGCTGTCGATCCCCCGCGCGTCGGTGACGACCAGGCTGACCGCGTAGGTTCCCGCCTGGGTGTATTCGTGCGTCGGCGTGCTGCCGGTGCCGGACGTGCCGTCACCGAAGTCCCATCGGTAGGCCGCCACGGAGGTGCCGGACTCCGCGCTGGAGGCTCCGCCGTCGAAGGAGACCGCGAGATCGCGGGCCTTCGAAGAGAACGCCGCCGTGGGCGCGATCCTCGGGGCCCTGGCCGTGACGGTGGCGCGGGTGGTCTGGGACAGCCCGCTCGCGTCGGTCACCGTGAGGGTCACCGTGTAGGTGCCGGGCTTCGCGTACTCGTGCGATGCCGTGCGCCCCGTCCCGGTCGTTCCGTCGCCGAAGTTCCACGCGTAGCCGGCGATGTCGCCGGTGGCGGCCTTCGATCCCGAGCCGTCGAAGGCCCAGGTGAGGTCCTTCCCGCTGGTGGTCATGACGGCGCTCGGCGCCTTCGCTCCCGTGCCGATCGCGTGGTGCGTCTTGATCTGCGCTGCCGTGAGCGCCTGCGGGTACACCGCGAACTCGTCGAGCCGTCCGCTGAGGTAGTGCGACGTGGGTCGGTTGGGCCAGTTCGATACGAGCGTGTCGCCGCCCAGGCGCCAATAGCCGATGTAGTCGCGCGCCGAGGTGATCGACGCGTTCGAGGCGACGCGAGCGCCGTCGACGTAGAGCTCCATGCCTCGCGTCGGGCTCAACTGCGCCACCACGTGGTGCCACTTGTTGTCGTTGTAGGCCTTCGTCGTGCTCACGGTCGTGAAGGTGCCGGTGCGAAGTCCGAACGTCAGCTTCCCGTCATTGCGCATGTAGACCAAGCGGTCACTGAGATCGACGGTGCCCGACGACGGGGTGCGGTACCCGCTGATCCAGCCACCGGTCTTCGTGCTCGTCTTGATCCAGATCTCCGTCGCGAAGGACGCGCCAACCGGGGCGCGGGAGATGGAGGTGGCCGTTCCCGTCGTCTTGCCGTTGAACGTGCTGGACGTGTTGTCGTCGGAGGCGACCGCGCCACCGGTGGTGGCGGTGACGCCCGCTCCGAAGGTCGCGTCGTTGGAGCCGACCCAGTCGGTTCCGCCGTTGGTGCCGGCGCCGGTGCCACTGGTCCCCAGACGCCACAGCAGGCTGGCACCGTCGGCGCGCACCTGGTCGGCGTACGCCGAGGCCGCCTTCGCACCCGCAGTGACAGCGATGGTGGCGCTCGTCGCGCTGTTGCCGTCACCGTCGCGGGCGACCACGCGTGCCGTATAGCCCTTGCCCGGGGTCAGCCCCGAACCGATCACGGTCACGGTCTTGGTCCGATCCCAGAACGGGGAGTCGACCGTGGCCGAGCCGATCGGGGTGTCGATGCCGTCGACGTAGAGGTCGTAGGTGAGCGAGAGGTCATCGCGATCCCAGTTGAAAGGAACCGTCACGCGCACCATGCCGGAACCGCCCGCGGACGACGCGGTGGGAACCCAGTCGGTGCCGGACTTCTGTGGTCCTTCCTTCGCCCCACCGGGCGGGTTCACCGCGAAGCGCGCGATGCCCTGGCTGCGCTTCTTGTTGACGAACGGAAACTCCCCGCCGTAGACGACGTACTCACCGTTGCCGGTGACCGACCACGCGGCCTGGCCCATCCCGGTGGCCGTTCCCGTGACCCACTCCGGCGACCAGTCGACGAATGC
>JBMDWQ010000106.1:0-10659 GCA_048594675.1 Microbacterium sp.
TCGATCAACCTCGTGCTGGCGGGCCTGCTCCTGGTCTACATCCTCGTCGCCGGCGACACGGCGTACCTGCTGCGCGAATGGGTGCAGTCGATCGGCGCGTACCTCCAGAACTACATCGGGCTGAGCTTCAGCGTGAGCGCCTTCCAGGGCGTGCCGGGTCAGGAGTGGCAGGCGGCCTGGACGGCGTTCTACTGGGGCTGGTGGATCTCCTGGGCCCCCTTCGTGGGCATCTTCATCGCGCGGGTGAGCCGGGGCCGCACGGTGCGCGAGTTCACGATGGGCGTGCTCATCGTGCCCACCCTCGTGGGCATCCTCTGGTTCGCCGTGCTGGGCGGATCCGCGGTCAAGCTCGAGATGGACCGCCCCGGCACGATGACCGGCACCGACGGCTCGGTCGACGTGGAGGGCGCGCTCTTCCAGCTCTTCGAGCACCTGCCCGGAACGCTGCTGCTGACCGTCGGGGCGATCATCCTCATCGCGATCTTCTTCGTCACCTCGGCCGACTCCGGCGCGCTCGTCATGGGGATGATCGCCTCGGGCGGCAATCCGGAACCGAATCGGCCGGTGCGGGCGCTGTTCACCTTCGTCACCGCGATCCTCGCCATCGCCCTGCTGATCGCGGGTGGGCTCGTGGCGCTGCAGACCGCCGCGATCATCATCGCCCTGCCGTTCAGCATCGTCATGCTCCTCATCTGCTGGGCGACCGTCGTCGCCTTCCAGCGGGAGCGCCGCGCGTATGAGCGCGCGCGGCGGGCGGAGTTCGTGCAGGAGATCGGCGACCGCTACGGCCTCGAGGTCGAGGAGCCCAACGAACGTGGCGTGATGTTCCCGCGGTTCCGGCGTCGTCGCACGGCGGCTGAGCTCAGTCGATCTGGGTCTGCTGGGCCTTGACCGGCAGCATGAGCAGGAGCCCCACGAGCAGGATCAAGACGATCCCGAGGATGCCGAGGCGGGTGTCGCCCGACAGTCCCACGAACAGGGCGAACAGCCCCGGCGCCATGAACGACACCGCGCGGCCCGTGGTGGCGTAGAGGCCGAAGATCTCGCCCTCGCGGCCCTCCGGGGTGATGCGGGCGAGGAACGACCGCGACGCCGACTGGATGGGCCCGACGAACATGGTGAGGATGAGCCCGACGATCCAGAAACCGACCTGGGCGGTGCCGATGAACAGCACGGCGGTGCCGGCGACGAGCAGGCCGACGAGGGAGACGAGGATCACGTTCTTCGGCCCGAATCTGTCGTCCAGCCGACCCGCGATGATCGTCGAGACGCCCGCGACGACGTTGGCGGCCACGGCGAAGTAGAGCACCTCCGACGAGCTGAAGTCGAACACCTGCGCGGCGATGATGGCGCCGAAGGTGAACACACCGGCGAGTCCGTCACGGAACACGGCGCTGGCCAGCAGGAACTGCAGCACTTGCCGGTTTCCGCGCCAGAGCTTACGGATCGTCCCGAACAGCACGCCGTAAGACGCGAAGAACCCCACGCGATTGGTCCGCGCGCGAGCGGGGATCTCGGGCACGCGCAGGAGCACCGGAATCGCGAAGATGCCGAACCAGATCGCCGAGGCGAACACGGCGAGGCGGATGTGCAGCCCGTCGTCGGTCGTGATCCCGAGGGGGCCGGGACTCGAGGAGAGTCCGATGAAGCCGACGAGCAGCACGATCAGCAGCACGATGCCGCCGACGTACCCCAGTCCCCAGCCGAACCCGGAGACGCGGCCCATGTTCTCGCGCGTGGAGACCTGGACGAGCATCGCGTTGTAGTTGACGCTCGCGAACTCGAAGAACACGTTGCCGACGGCGAGCAGAGTGGCTCCGAGGATCAGGTACTCGGGCGCCCCCTCGACGAAGACCATCGCTGCCATCGCGAGGACCACGACGCCGGTGTTGATGCCGAGCCAGAGCTTGCGCCGGCCCGAGCCGTCGGAGCGCTGTCCGAGCACGGGGGCGAGCACCGCGATGAGGATGCCCGCGATCATGAGGGCGACCCCGATGAGCGAGGCGTTGGCGGCCTCGGCGGCCACGAGCGCCGGGTCTTTGTCGTTGCCGGCTGCGGCACCCACGATCGCGGGATCGATGAAGTAGCTGCTGGAGAGGTAGGTGGAGAAGACGAAGGTGGTGACGACGGCATTGAACGCCGCCGAACCCCAGTCCCACAGCGCCCAGGCGAGCACTCCGGTCTTGCGGGTCTTGTCGGCGGCTCCGCGCGCGGCGGCGCGGATGGCGTCGGGGGCGGGCTGATCGGGCAGCGACATGTCGGTCACCTTAGGACTCCTCCGTGAACGGGCGGTGCCGCGAGTGCGGTCCGATCCCGTTCCGCGCCCGTGCGTCCTGTCAGGCTAGTGCCGCCGCGCCGTCACGAGCCGTCGAGTGTCCAGAACACGCGGGAGGGAGCGCCGCCCGCGCGGCGTGTCGTGGACACTCGACGCAGAGTCAGTCGGGGAGGGCGCGGGTCAGGGCCACGCGCAGGAAGCCGTCGGCGTCGTCGAGAGCGCGCGCGGTGGCGGCGGGCTCCATTCCCGTGAGCACCCGCAGGATCGCCCGCTTGACGCCGCCGCCGACCTCGCCGAGCGCCCGCTCTGCCTGGGCGTGATCGCACCCCGTCACGAGCGCGACCGTGCGGATGGACCGCGCACGCAGCTTGTCGTTGGTGGCGAGCAGGTCGACCATGACGCCGCGATAGGTCTTGCCGAGCTTGACCATCGTGAGGGTGGTCAGCATGTTGGCGACGAGCTTCTGCGCGGTGCCGGCCTTCAGACGCGTGGAGCCGGCGACGAACTCGGGCCCGACGACGGTCTCGATCGCGATGTCTGCGACGGTGGCGATCACCGAGTCGGCGTTGGCGGCCACCGCGATCGTCAGCGCGCCGCGCGAGCGGGCGTGGGCGAGGGCGCCACGGACGTACGGGGTGCGACCGGAGGCCGAGATGCCCACGACGGCATCCCGCTCGTCCACTCCGAGGCGGTCGAAGTCCGCGAGTGCGCCGTCGGGGTCGTCCTCGGCGCCCTCGACGGCGGTGTGGATGGCCGTCTCCCCGCCCGCGATGAGTCCGATGACGAGCTCGGGAGGAGTGCCGAAGGTGGGAGGGCACTCGCTCGCGTCGAGGATGCCTACTCGGCCCGCGGTGCCGGCCCCGAGGTAGATGAGGCGTCCTCCGCGGCGCAGGCGCGCCACGATACCGTCCACCGCCGCGGCGATATCGTCGCCGCACGCCGCCACGGCATCGGCCACGCGCTGGTCTTCGGCGTTCATGGCGGCGACGAGGGCGCGGGTGTCGAGCAGATCGAGATCGGCGCGGTCGCGGTCGAACGACTCGGTGGTGAGGGTGTCGAGCTCGGCGATGAGGGCACCCAGGCGGGCGGGCTCGGGCGGCAGGGTGTCGGGCGGCAGAGTGTCAGAGGGCACGGTGGAGGAGCCTTTCGTGGGGGAGGCCGTCGACGGTCACCGCGAGCGCGGCGCCGTCGAGCGCCGTGGCGGCGGGAGGCTGCGGCCGGCGACCCGCCGCCTGCAGCGCGGTGTGCAGTCGGCGCGCGAACGAGGCGTGCTGGGTGAGTCCGCCCAGGCAGGCGACCGGATCGCCGGCGTTCGAGGCGGAGCAGGCGGTGGCGACGAGCTCGTCGATGGCTCGGGCGACGATGGCATCGGCGACCCGGTCGCCGTCGTCGGCGGCGTCGAGAACCACGCGGGCGAAGGAGGCGACCGCCGCCACGGTGAGGGGCTCGTCGAGCTCGCCTCCGGGGCCCGGGCCCCCGGTGTCCAGTGATCCGGTGTCCAGTGCCGCGGTGGCCAATGATCCGGTGCGCGTGCGCCAGCGCCCCGTCAGTGTCGTCGGTGACGACCCTGTGTCGCCGATCGCCGCGGAGATCCCGGCGTGCCCGATCCAGTAGCCGCTGCCCCGGTCGCCCACATCGGGCCCGAGGCCGTCGGCCAGGCGCGACTCGCCGTCGGGAGAAAGCGACCAGGCGACCGCTCCGGTGCCGGCGACGAGAATCGTGCCCGCGGCCCCACCGAGCGCGCCGAGGTGCGCGGTGACGACATCGGAGGTGACGCAGGCCGGCATCCGCCACCGTGACGAGAGGGCGTCGGCCAGTTCGTCGGCAGCCGTGGGAGCGGCGAGAGCGCCGGCCACCCCGACGGCGACGGCGTCGTACTCCCGCCCGTCGGATCCCGCGGATGCGAGGCGATCGAGACACTCCTGCAGGCGGTTCATCGCGTCTTCGGCGCCGCCGGGCGTCGCGAGTCCGGCGATTCCGGCCGCCGTCGCCGGGGCGCTCGCCGTCCCCTCGCGCCAGGGCGCGAGTCGGGTCGTCGACTTGCCGATGTCGGCGACCAGGACGGTGCGGGCTGTCATAGGGGCTCTTCCTGCGGACATGCGTCACGGTACGGGGCGTCGGCGATCCGACGTTCTGTAACAACTCTACACTGGAGGGCGTGGGAGCGTAACTGCTTTCCATCGCGACGGGCGGGAACACCGGCGCGACATACTGGGGCGGGAGGTCCGATGAGCATCCAATCCACGATCGACGCGGCGGTGGGAACGCTGTCGCCGTCGCTCGCGCGCGTGGCGAACCTCGTGCGCACCGATCCCGCGGTCGTCGTCGACAACACGATCAACGAGTTGGCCGACCTGTGCGAGACGTCGGTGGCCTCCATCGTGCGATTCTGCCGCGCCATCGGATTCACCGGCTATGCCCAGCTGCGGATGGCCCTGGCCTCGGAGATCGGCAAGGAGCGCGCGCAGTTCGGAGACGGCATGAGCTTCGGCTCCGACATCACGGACGCCGACGCGCTCCCCGACATCGTCGCCAAGATCCGCTCCCGCGAGATGCTCGCGATCGATGAGACTCTCGCGAGCCTCGACGTGGATGCCCTGGAGCGGGCGGCGACCCTGCTCGACGGGGCGAGTCGCATCCTCCTCTACGGCGTGGGGGCGAGCCAGTTCATCGCCGCCGACCTGGGCCACAAGTTGCTGCGCATCGGCAGCCCCGCCTTCGTGCTCAGCGATCCCCACGAGGCCTGGGCGTGCGCGGCGCTTCCGCAAGAAGGGACCGTTGCGGTCGCCTTCTCCCACCGCGGCGAGACGGCGGAATCGAGTCGCTTCGTCCGCATCGCCCGAGAGGCCGGAGCCGCCACGATCGGTCTCACGAGCGTGCGCGACTCGACTCTGGGTCGAGGCGTCGACGCGGTGCTCACGACCCAGGCCCGCGAGACCGACTTCCGGGTGGGGGCGATGGTCAGCCGGATCGCGCAGCTCGCCGTCGTCGACTGCCTGTTCATGGCGGTGGCCCAGCGGCAGTACGCCCACACGATCGAGGCCCTTCGGGTCACGCGTGCGGCGATCGCCGACGCCGAGCACGGACGCTCATGATTTCGATTCTGTAAAACATCTCCGCCAACCTCGCACTCTCTGAACATTCTTGTCATACTGGGGTGACGTTCGCTTCCCCATCAGAGAGGAACTCCCGTGAGTTCAGGAGAGATGACGCTCCGGCGCTTCGCCCACGGCGACCTCCGGCCCCTGGCCGCCGCCTGGACCGAGGCCGCGCCGGCAGATGCCATCACGCCGACGCGGCTACGGGACCTCGTGCTGCTCGACCGCAACTTCGACGCCGAGGGCCTCTTCCTCGCCGAGCGCGACGGCCGGATCGTCGGCGCCTCGTACGCCGTACGACGGCTCGTCGCCCACGCCGGTGACGACCTCGAGCCCGACACCGGGTGGATCCCGTTCTTCTTCGTGATCCCCGGCGAGCGCCGGCGCGGCACGGGTCGTGCCCTCGTCACGGCGGCCCTCGACTGGCTGCGGGGGCAGGGGCGGCGTCACGTCGTCTTCTCCAGCTACACCCCGAACTACGTGTTGCCCGGCCTCGACGCCGACCGTTACCCCGAGGCGCACGCGTTGCTGAGCTCGCTCGGATTCGCCACGATCGAGCACCCCAGCGCCATGGACCGCTCCCTTATCGGCTACCGCATTCCCGACGAGGTGGCAGAGCGCGTCGCCGCATTGCGCGACGAGGGCTGGTACCTCGGTCACCCCGACTCCGACGACCTGGTCGCCCTCATCGACCTCGCCGGGACGCAGTTCAACTCCGACTGGGCCCGCGCGATCCGCGAGGGCGTGGTCTCCGGGGCGCTGCCGCTGGAGCGGATCATCATCGCGAAGAATCCCGACGGGCAGATCATCGGCTGGGCGCAGCACGGCACCTATGAACAGGTGATCGACCGGTTCGGCCCGTTCGGGGTCCTCCCGTCGAGCCGCGGAACCGGGCTCGGCAAGGTCATCCTCCACCTCACGCTGCAGAACATGGCCGCGCTCGGCGCCCACTCGGCATGGTTCCTCTGGGCCGACGAGGGGTCGGTGGCCTCTCGCCTCTACGCCACCACGGGGTTCACCGCCACCCGGTCCTTCCACATCCTCCGTGCGGAACTCTGAAGGAGAGCACCACGATGACGAAAACAGTCCTCGCCGTCGGCGGCCACATCGGCGACACCGAGTTGATGGCCGGTCCGATCCTCGCCAAGGTCGCCCTGGAGGGCGGACGCGCCATCATCGTCGACTGCACGTACGGCGAGCGTGGTCATCCGCGACTGACGCCGAGCGAGTACCGTCCGCAGAAGGTGCACGAGGCGCGGTACTTCGCCGATGCGATCGGCGCCGAGCTCCACATGCTCGACTACTCCGACGGCTTCCTTCCCGACAGCGAAGAGGTCGCCGAGCAGATCTCCGCCATCATCCGCGACACGACCCCCGATGTCCTCATCACACACTGGACGTCGTCGATGCACCGCGACCACGAGCGGGCCGCCCAGGCCGCCCTGCGGGGGGCCTTCTTGGCCTCCATCCCGCGCGAGGAGATCGCCGCGCCCCGCCACACCGTGCCCACGATCCTCCACGCCGAGAACTGGGAGGACATGGAGGGCTTCGAGGCCGACACCTACATCGAGATCCCCGACGAGGCGTTCCAGCGCTGGCTGACCGGAATCAGCGAGCACGCCTTCGCCCGCGGCGAGACCTACGGCTTCCGCTTCATCGACTACTACTCGGCGCTCATGCAGGTCAAGGGCTGCCTGGCGGGAACGGCCCGTGCGGTCGCCCTGCGCTCGGCCGGCACCGAGAAGTTCGTGCTCGCCGGTCCCTGATCCCGTTCCACCCGTCCGCACCGCCTCTTCACCCGCACCGCCTCTTCACCCGCACCCGCTCTCACGTCAGCACCAAGAAAGGCACACCATGAACAGCACCACCCGCATCGCGGCGATGGGCATCGGCATCGTCGCCGCGCTCGCGCTCGCCGGCTGCTCCGGCACGACCGACCCCGGTTCCTCCGACGACGGCGTGACCGTCACCTACCTCACCCACTGGGGACCGGACCAGACCAAGCAGCTGGAAGCGGCCGCCACCGCCTTCAGCAAGGACCACAGCGACGTCTCCATCAAAATCCAGTCGGTGCCGTTCGACCAGCTGCTCTCGACCCTGGCGACGCAGGGAACCGGGCCCGACGGGCCCACCATCACCAACATCTACACCGCCTGGCTCCCGCAGCTGGCCGCCGACGACGTCATCGCCCCGGCGCCGGACGCCATCGCCGCCGAGGTCACCGACAACTACGCGGCGGGCTTCGCCTCGGCCGCCTCGAACGACGGCGCCGTGTACGGCATCCCGAACGAGGTCGCTCTCTACCAGTTGAACTACAACACCGCGCTGTTCGAGAGCGCAGGGATCAGCGCCCCGCCCGCCGACTGGGCGTCGGTGACCTCCGCCGCCACCGCCCTCAAGGACGCCGGCGTGAAGAACCCGGTCGGCTTCATCACCGCGTGGGGCAACGGCGTCGTTCACCCCTTCCTGTCGCTGCTCGCCTCCAACGGAGGCTCGTTCCTCACCGAGGACGGCAGCGCCTCCGCCCTGACCTCCCCCGAGGCGCTCGAAGTGGCCGAGTTCTACGAGTCGCTCGTGAAGGGCGGCCTGACCGACATCTCGCTCTCCACCGCCGACGCCAACACGACGGGCCCCTACCTCGACAGCTTCTCGCAGGGCCAGACGGGCATGATCGTGATGGCCAACTGGTGGAAGTCCACGCTGGAGTCGGCGATGGGTGACGCGTTCTCCGACGTCGCGAGCGCTCCGATCCCCGTCGGCCCGTCGGGCGACACGTCCTCGTCGATCTCCTACACGTGGGCGAACGTCGTCAGCAGCCAGGCCGACGAGGCCACGCAGAAGGCGGCGTGGGACTTCCTGACCTACCTGAACGGTCCCGACTCGGGGGCCGACGGGTCGTCGGCGATGGGAGACATCCTGATGGGGATGGGCATCCTCCCCAGCCGTACGAGCGACCTCGACGCCCACAAGGCGGCCCTGGACACGCCGTTCCTGGCCTCCTACGTCGCCGCCCAGGCGACGGCCACTCCCTTCCCGACCGTGGACGGCGTCGCCGAGGCGACCACCGCGCTGCAGACCGAGCTCGAGGCGCTGCTGAACGGTCAGAAGGACGCCGCGACCGCGATGAAGGACGCCGACGCCGCCGTCAACGCGGCGCTGACCGCCGCTCGCTGATCCCGCCCGACCCGGGAGGGGCGCATCGCCACGGGCTTGCGCCCCTCCCGCCATCTCTGAGGTGTCTCACCCATGGTCTCCGCCACCCTCCATCCCGACCCGCAGGCTCCGGCCCCGCGGGGCGACCAGGCTCGACGCCCACAGGGCACGCGGGCGCCGCGCCCTGGGCGTACCCTGACCCACCGTCGGAAGGTCGAGCACTTCTGGTCGGGGCTGTTCCTGAGCCCCACGCTGCTGATCATCGGCGTGTTCACGGTCGTGCCGCTCCTGATCACCGTGGTGATCAGCTTCACCGACTGGTCCGTTTTCCGCCCGCTGGGCGATTGGGAGTACGTGGGGCTGCGCAACTACGAGTCGCTGCTGGCCAACACGACGCGCATGCAGGCGATCTGGAACACGATCGCCTACGTCGTGCTGTCGGTCGTCTTCACGGTGCCGCTCGCCGCGCTCGTGGCGATGCTGCTGTACTTCCCGAAGCTGCGGGGTGCGGGTGTCGTCAGGGTCGCGCTGTTCGCGACCTACGTGATCCCCACCATCGCGGTGGTGATCGTCTGGGGAAACCTCTACGCGCCGGGATACGGCCCGTTCTCGGCGGCCTTCACCGCCGTAGGCCTTCCCGCGCCGGGATGGCTCAGTGATCCCAAGCTCGCGCTGATCTCGGTCGTCGTCTTCAACGTCTGGCAGATGCTCGGCTACTACGTGATCCTCTTGACCGCCGGACTCACCCAGATCCCCGAGGAGCTGTACGAGGCCGCCAAGATCGACGGTGCCGGGATCCTCCGGCAGACGTGGTCGGTGACGATTCCGCTCCTGAAGCCGACGCTCCTGTTCGTCGTGCTGATGACGATCGTCAACTCGATCCAGGTGTTCGACCCGATCTATCTCCTCACCCGCGGCGGGCCCGCCAACGCGACCAACGTGCTCTCGTACGAGATCCAGCGGGCCGCTTTCGAGTACAACAAGGCCGGTGACGCGGCCGCCCTGTCGGTCTCGTTGCTGATGATCGTCGTGCTCGTCGGCGCCGTCGTCGTCATCGTCACCCGGAGGAAGAAATGACCGCCACCGAGACGCTCCTCCGCCCGCGTGACCGCCGAGGTTCGGCGCTGCGCCGCTCCGGCCCCGCGCTTCCGGCCCGGCGGCGCTCGCCGAAGTCCGTCGTCCAGCGGGTCGTGCTCTACGCCGTGCTCGTCGGGGTGGTGCTGGTGCCGCTCTTCCCGCTGTACTGGCTCGTGATCTCCTCGTTCAAGACGCCGCAGGAGTTCTCGCAGATCCCGCCGACGTGGTTCCCGTCCGACCCCACGCTGTCGCAGATGGGGGTCGCCCTCACCGAGGCGCCCTTCGGGCAGTCGCTCCTCAACAGCATCATCATCGCGGGCGGGAGCACCCTGTCGGTGCTCGTGACGAGTGTCTTCGCCGGCTATGTGTTCGCGAAGCACTCCTTCCGCGGCCGAGATGCGCTGTTCTGGTCGATCATCGCGACGATGTTCCTGCCGCCCGTGGTCACCCTCGTGCCGCTGTACTCGATGGTCAGCTCGCTCGGGCTCGCCGACACCCATCTCGGCGTCATGCTGCCGTGGTTGGCGAACGCCTTCGGCATCTTCCTGATGCGCCAGTTCATCATGGGTGTCCCCGACGAGCTGATCGAGGCCGCGCGGATGGACGGAGCGGGCGAGGTGCGCATCGTAGTGCAGTTCGTGGTGCCGCTGATCAAGCCGGCGCTGGTGACCCTCGGGGTGTTCATGTTCGTCTACGCCTGGAACAACTTCCTCTGGCCGGTCTCGCTGCTGAAGTCCGAGGAGCTGTACCCCGTCGTGCTCACCGTCAACCGGCTCATGGCGTACACGATGAGCTTCGACTACCGCAACGTCGTGCTTGCCGGCACCCTGATCGCCTCGATCCCGACGCTGCTCGTGTTCCTCCTCACCCAGCGCGTGTTCGTGCAGGGCATCGCCTCCACCGGCGTGAAGGGCTAAGACCCGCGCCGGGCCGTCCATTCGCGGGCGAGGATCGCATACCGGCCCGTGTCGGCCCACTCGCCTTTGAAGAACATGTCCTCCACGAAGTGACCCTCGTGGCGCATCCCCAGCCGCTCACAGAGCGAGACGGATGCCG
>JBMDWQ010000107.1:0-23970 GCA_048594675.1 Microbacterium sp.
GCACAACCGGCCTGTGCATCGGCCACATAGCACCCGAAGCGGTGGACGCTGGTCCCATCGCCTTCGTGCGCGATGGTGATCTGATACGGGTCGATATCGCGGCTCGCACTCTCGACCTACTCGTCGACGAGGCTGAGCTGAACTCCCGCCGCGAAGGCTGGGAGCCCCTTCCTCCGCGCTATACCCGTGGCGTCCTGGCCAAATACTCGAAGCTCGTGCGCTCCGCTGCGGAGGGCGCGACGACGGGATAGGCCGTCCTGACAGCGTCATCGATCATTCGAGGTTCTTTCATGTCATCCGACACTGCTGCTGTGCCCCGACCACCTGCCCGCGGAAACGCGGCGCCCGTCCTCACGGGGGCCGAAGCGGTCGTCCGCTCGCTAGAGCTGCTCGGCGTCACCGACGTCTTCGGTCTTCCGGGCGGGGCGATCCTTCCCGTCTACGACCCCCTCATGGACTCGTCCGCCCTGCGCCACATCCTCGTGCGTCACGAGCAGGGCGCCGGTCACGCGGCCGAGGGCTACGCCGCCGCGTCGAACAAGGTCGGCGTCGCGATCGCGACGAGTGGCCCCGGCGCGACCAACCTCGTCACCGCGATCGCCGACGCGTACATGGACTCCGTGCCGCTGGTGTGCATCACCGGTCAGGTGTTCTCGACGCTCATGGGGACCGACGCCTTCCAGGAGGCCGACATCGTGGGCATCACGATGCCCATCACGAAGCACTCTTTCCTCGTGAAGGACGCCTCCGAGATCCCCGGTGCGATCGCCGCCGCGTACGAGATTGCGGGCACCGGACGTCCCGGTCCCGTGCTGGTGGACATCACGAAGGACGCTCAGCAGGCCGAAGTGCCGTTCGTGTGGCCGCCCAAGATCGACCTTCCGGGCTACCGTCCGGTGACCAAGGCCCACGGAAAGCAGATCCAGGCCGCCGCGCAGCTGCTCGCCGAGGCCCGCAAGCCGGTGCTCTACGTCGGCGGCGGTGTCATCCGCTCGCAGGCGTCCTCGGAACTGCTCGCTCTCGCCGAAGCCACGGGCGCGCCCGTCGTCACGACGCTGATGGCTCGCGGGGCCTTCCCCGACTCGCACCCGCAGCACCTCGGCATGCCGGGCATGCACGGGACGGTTCCGGCGGTGCTGTCGCTGCAGGAGTCGGATCTGCTGATCTCCCTCGGCGCTCGCTTCGACGACCGCGTCACCGGTAAGGCCGCTCTGTTCGCGCCGCACGCCAAGGTCGTGCACGTCGACATCGACCCCGCCGAGATCTCGAAGATCCGCACCGCCGACGTCCCGATCGTGGGAGACCTCCGCGACGTCCTGGTCGACCTCGGTGCAGCTTTCCGCGCGGTCACCGGCGGGCAGAAGCCCGACACCACCGAGTGGTGGGCGTTCCTGGACGGACTGAAGGACGAGTTCCCCCTCGGCTACGCCGAGCCGACCGACGGGCTCCTCTCTCCGCAGTACGTCATCTCCCGCATCGGCGAGCTCACCGGCCCCGAAGGCATCTACGCCGCAGGGGTCGGGCAGCACCAGATGTGGGCGGCGCAGTTCATCAAGTACGAGCGTCCGAACGCGTGGCTCAACTCCGGCGGAGCCGGCACGATGGGCTACTCCGTTCCGGCCGCGATGGGGGCGAAGGTGGCCGAGCCCGACCGCGTGGTGTGGGCCATCGACGGTGACGGGTGCTTCCAGATGACCAATCAGGAACTCGCCACCTGCGCCATCAACAACATCCCCATCAAGGTCGCGATCATCAACAACTCGTCGCTCGGGATGGTGCGGCAGTGGCAGACGCTCTTCTACGACGGCCGCTACTCGAACACCGACCTGAACACGGGCCACGACACGATCCGCATCCCCGACTTCGTCAAGCTGGCCGAGGCCTACGGCTGCCTCGCGCTGCGTGTCGAGAAGGAAGAGGACGTCGACGCAGCGATCCGCACGGCGCTGGAGACCAACGACCGTCCTGTCGTGCTCGACTTCGTCGTGAGCGCCGACGCGATGGTGTGGCCGATGGTGCCGCAGGGGGTCAGCAACAGTTACATCCAGTACGCGCGCGATCACGCCCCGACGTTCGACGAGGAGGCCTGAGATGAGTCGTCATGTCCTGAGTCTCCTCGTGGAGAACAAGCCCGGTCTGCTGACCCGCGTCGCGGGACTGTTCGCGCGCCGCGGCTTCAACATCGAGTCGCTCGCCGTGGGCGTCACCGAGGTGCCTGGTCTCTCTCGCATCACCGTCGTGGTGGATGTGGAGGAGTTGCCGCTCGAGCAGGTGACCAAGCAGCTGAACAAGCTCATCAACGTCATCAAGATCGTTGAGCTGGACCCCGCCGCCTCGGTGCAGCGAGAGCACATGCTCATCAAGGTGCGGGCCGACAACCAGACCCGGTCGAACGTCATCGAGGTCGTGAACCTCTTCCGCGCGTCGATCGTGGACTATGCCACCGATGCGCTCGTGGTCGAGGTGACCGGCGACCGGGGCAAGATCGAGGCGATCCTGCGGGCGCTCGAGCCGTTCGGCATCAAGGAGCTAGCCCAGTCGGGCCTGCTCGCGATCGGCCGCGGCGGGAAGTCCATCACCGAACGCGTCCTCCGCGGCTGACGAAGACCCGGCGAGTGTCCAAGACACGCGGACGCTCGCCCCACATTATCCGCGTGTCTTGGACACTCACCTTCACAACAAGGAGAAAGAACACACCATGGCTGAGATCTTCTACGACTCCGACGCCGACCTGTCGATCATCCAGGGCAAGAAGGTCGCCATCGTCGGCTACGGCTCGCAGGGCCACGCCCACGCGCAGAACCTCCGCGACTCGGGCGTCGAGGTCGTCATCGCCCTCAAGGAGGGCTCGAAGTCGACCGCCAAGGCGCAGGAGGAGGGCTTCGAGGTGAAGTCGGTCGCCGACGCCACCGCGTGGGCCGACCTCATCATGATCCTCGCGCCCGACCAGCACCAGCGGGGCATCTACAACGACCACATCAAGCCGAACCTGACCGACGGCAAGACGCTCGCCTTCGCTCACGGGTTCAACATCCGCTTCGGCTACATCGATGCTCCCGAGGGCGTCGACGTGATCCTCGTCGCCCCCAAGGCGCCGGGCCACACCGTGCGTCGTGAGTTCGTCGCCGGTCGCGGAATCCCCGACATCATCGCCGTGGAGAAGGACGCCTCCGGCTCCGCGTGGCAGACGGCCCTCTCGTACGCCAAGGCGATCGGCGGTACGCGTGCCGGCGTGATCAAGACGACGTTCACGGAAGAGACCGAGACCGACCTCTTCGGTGAGCAGGCCGTGCTGTGCGGCGGCGTCTCCCAGCTCGTGCAGTACGGGTTCGAGACCCTGACCGAGGCGGGCTACCAGCCGCAGATCGCGTACTTCGAGGTGCTGCACGAGCTGAAGCTCATCGTCGACCTCATGTGGGAGGGCGGCATCGCCAAGCAGCGCTGGTCGGTCTCCGACACGGCCGAGTACGGCGACTACGTCTCCGGCCCCCGCGTGATCGACCCGCACGTCAAGGAGAACATGCAGGGCGTCCTCGCCGACATCCAGTCGGGTGCCTTCGCCGAGCGGTTCATCGGTGACCAGGACGCCGGTGCTCCCGAGTTCCACGAGCTTCGCGAGAAGGCGGCCGCTCACCCGATCGAGGCCGTCGGCAAGGAGCTGCGCGCCCTCTTCGCGTGGAAGCAGCAGGACGCCGACTACGTGGAAGGTTCCGCCGCGCGCTGATCGCGGCGACACGACCTCGGCGTACCCGCCGAGTCCGGCTTCACGTAAGCCAGAAGAGCCCGGATCCTTACAAGGATCCGGGCTCTCGTCGTTCGTCCGGCGCGCAACGGCGCTAAACATCCGATGTCTGTGGCAAGATGGGGCGAAAGGAGAGGAACGCGATGAGACAGGCCTGGTTCGATCACGCACGCTTCGGGATGTTCGTGCACTTCGGCCTCTACAGCGCCGCAGCGCGGCACGAGTGGGTGCAGAACTACGAGCGGCTGACCGACGAGGAGTACCGCGTGTACTTCGATCATTTCGACCCCGACCGCTTCGACGCGCGCGCTCTCGCACGACGGGCAGCAGAGACCGGAATGGGCTACGTCGTGCTCACGACCAAGCACCACGACGGCTTCGCGCTCTGGGACAGTGCCGTGAGCGATTTCTCGGCCCCGAACGCCTGTGGCCGCGACCTCGTCCGGGAGTATGTCGACGCGCTCCGAGCGGAAGGCCTGCGAGTGGGCTTCTACTACTCGCTCATCGACTGGCATCATCCCGACTTCACGATCGACTGGAACCATCCCCGCCGCGGAGAGCCCGACGTCGCCGAGCGAAACGCCACGCGCGACATGGCGCGGTATCGCGAGTTCCTCCATGCCCAGGTGCGGGAGCTGCTCACCGGCTATGGGTCGATCGACTACCTGTTCTTCGACTTCACCTACCCCGAGACCCGTGACGGTCTCGCGGGCAAGGGGCCCGAGGATTGGGATGCCGAGGGACTCCTCGCGATGTGCCGCGAGCTCCAGCCCGACATGCTCGTCAACGACCGTCTCGGGATCCCGGCGGACTTCGTCACTCCCGAGCAGTATCAGCCCACTGAGCCCCTCGTGCGGGGAGGCGCCCCCCAGACCTGGGAGGCCTGTCAGACGATGGACGGCTCGTGGGGATATCACCGCGACAACCACGACCAGAAGTCCGCCGCGCTGCTGGTGCAGATGCTCGCGGACTCGGTGTCGATGGACGGGAACATGCTCCTCAACGTCGGGCCGGATGGTCGCGGTGCCATCTCTCCCCGCGACGAACGTACGCTGGGGGAGATCGGCGCGTGGATGACGCTCCATCGCGATGCGATCGTCGGGGCGGGCCATGCGGGGCTCGTCGCCCCGAGGGAGGGCGTCTACACGCGGCAGGGGAACCGGCTGTTCCTCCATCTCTTCTCGTGGCCGATGGGAGTCGTGCACCTGCCGGGACTGGCCGGAGAGGTCTCCTTCGCGCGGCTGCTCCACGACGGCTCCTGGCTGCGCACATCGGTGAGCGACCCGGAGCGGGAGGCCGACCTGATGACGCCGGCCGGCCAGCCGGCAGGGACGCTTACCGTGCACCTGCCGATCCGGCGTCCCGAGGTCGTGGTGCCGGTGATCGAGCTCACCTTGCGCGGAGCCTGAGCCTCCCGGCAGGCGGGGGAGTCAGCGCACGACCGGGAGCTCGAGATTGTCGAGCGCCCAGAGGGCCGCGCCGCACAGGATCGCGTCGGCGCCCGTGCGCGCGCGCTCGATGCGCAGCTGCTGGGTGACCAGCGGGTGGCAGGCCTCATACACGCGGCTGCGGACGGCGGCGAGGAAGGGTTCCGACGCGCTCATGCTGCCGGTGAGGAACACCGCGTGCGGGTTGAAGAAGTTCACGACGCCCGAGAGCGCCTGGCCGAGGTGCGTGCCGGCGGTGCGGACGAGGGTCGTCGCCTCGGGGTCGCCGTCGGCGGCGAGCTGAAGGACGTCTCCCGTGCGAACCACGTCGCGGTGACCCTGCTCCTGCATCTGACGAACGAGGCTCGCGCCACTGGCGACGGTCTCGAGGCATCCCGTGTTGCCGCATGAACAGGCGCGCCCGGCGGAGGCGTCGATCCGGGTGTGGGTGATGTCACCCGCCGCCGCCGTGGCCCCGCGGTGAATCGCGCCGTCGACGATGATGCCGCTGCCGATCGCCGTCCCCGCTTTGACGGTGATGCTGTGTCCACCGAGACCGAACTGCTCGCGGTGCTCGCCCAGTGCCGCGAGGTTGGCGTCGTTGTCCACGGCGACGGTGGCGCCGTACCGCTCGGCCAGGTAGGCGATCACGCTGAACCCGGGCCATCCGGGCATCCGTGAGGGTTGGTGGACCGTGCCGGATCGGGTCTCGACGGGACCGGGGAGGCTCACGCCGATGGCACGCACGACGGTCCCGCGGGCGAAGTCGTCGAACACGGCGCAGACGGCTTCGAGGGTGGCGACGGGGCCGTCGGCGAGCACTACCGGGATCGTGCGTACATCCCGGAGGGCGCCCGAGAGGCCGTGCATGCCGATCCGGGCGTGACCACCGCCGATGTCGGCGGTGAGGACGACGCCGGCGTCGCCGTCGAGTTCGAGGAGCCGCGGGCGTCGCCCGCCCCGGGACGTCCCTTCGCCGCGCTCGCGGAGGACTCGGGCATCGATGAGCGACTGCACGCGGAGCCCGACCGTCGAGGGGGCGAGCCCCAGGATCGAGGCGAGGTCGGAGCGAGAGCGCGCGTCGCCCCGCGACACGAGGTCGATGATGCGCCGATTGAGGAGGTCGTCGGAGGGGGTGGTCGGTGCGCCGTCGGTGGACATCTGGGGCTCCCGGGTTCTCGTGCAGCTCCACCGGCGGCGGGCCGGCGGTGCTTCGTTTCGATCGTGTGACGCTACATCACCGAACGATAAACATCCGATGTTCGTATTGCGACGGGTATCGAAATCTGTCAGGGTGACTTGCGTCACAAGAGTACAAGGTTAGTTCGATGGCCGAAATAACCGAAGAGTCACTGCACTGCCTGAGGAGGCAACATGAACAGAATGCGTGTGGGGGCGGTCGCCGCGGCGACCGGCGTCGCGGTCGTCCTGACCGGGTGCGCGGGAAACACCGACCCCGGGACCAGCGGCGGCGACAAGCCCACGATCGTCGTCGACATGTGGTCGGGGAGCGAGTCGGACACCGCTGCGCTGGAGGCGCAGGTCGAGATCGCGCAGAAGGCGAACCCCGATGTCGTCATCAAGCTGCAGACGGCACCCTGGAACGACTTCTTCACGAAGCTCACCACGAACATGGCCAGCGGCAACATGGCGTGCGTGACGGGGATGAGCGGCGCGCAGCTCGGTGGGTTCACGTCCGGCTTCCGCAAGCTCACCGATGAGGACCTCGCCACCGCCGGGCTGGACTTCGCCGACTTCAACCCCGGCGCCGACGGCATCCTGAGCTTCGAAGGCGACCTCTACGGCGTTCCCTTCGACGTGGCCACCATGCTCGTCTACTACAACCAGGACCTCCTGACGGCTGCGGGCGCGAAGACCCCGGAGATCGGCTGGACGTTCGACGACTTCGCCTCGATCGCGAAGGATGCCACCAAGGACGGCAAGTACGGGTTCGGGATGGGCATGGGCGGATACCAGTGGATGTCCATGCCGATCGCCTACTCCAGCACGCAGCCCGCTGCGGAGGACGGAACGCTCCACATCGACGACCCCGCCTTCGTCGAGGCGGCCACCTGGTACGCCGACCTCGTGACCAAGCTGGGTGTCGCCGCGCCCGTCGCGTCGGCCTCGGACACCGGCTGGGGCGAGAACCAGTACACGAGCGCGAACGCGGCGATGGCCGTCGACGGCACGTGGAACGCGGTGAGCTACCTCAAGAACGAGTCCGGATTCGCCGCCGGTATGGCGCCGCTTCCTGCCGGCGCCCAGGGCAACCCCGGCCCCATCCTCGGTTCCGGCTACGGGATCTCCGCCACGTGCGACCACCCGGAAGAAGCCCTGAAGGTCATGGGGTCGCTCCTCGGCAAGGACGCACAGGACTACATCGCCTCGTCGGGTCGTTCGTACCCGGCCCGCACGGAATCGCAGCCGCTGTACTTCGACTCGATCGACGAGGAGTACCGCGAGCAGGTCAAGACCGTGTTCGAGTCCGCGTTCGCCACGACCGTCCCGCTGTACATGACGAAGAACTGGGAGAAGATCGACAGCTACGTCCAGCCCAACCTCGTCAGCGTCTACAACGGTCAGATGACGATGGCGGAACTGCTGAAGAACGCGCAAGCGCAGTTCGGCAACTGAGTCGTCCACGGACGACACTCGAGCAGAAGAGATGGCAATGACGA
The DNA here is from genome assembly GCA_048594675.1 of Microbacterium sp. Lineage (GTDB taxonomy): Bacteria > Actinomycetota > Actinomycetes > Actinomycetales > Microbacteriaceae > Microbacterium. Next base: position 7,851 of record JBMDWQ010000107.1, read on the forward strand.
CCACGACGAAACGTCGCGGATCGCTCGCGCGGGTCGAGTCCCGCCAGGCGCTGGGGTTTGCAAGCCCCGCCCTGGTGGGGCTCGCCCTGTTCACGATCGTGCCGGTGGGGCTCTCGATCGTGATGAGCGTCTTCGACTGGCCGACCTTCGGCGACCGCTCCTTCAACGGCGTCGACAACTACGTGAAGCTGTTCACCGCGAGCCCCGACTTCTGGCCGGCGCTGCGCAACTCCGCGGTGTACACGATCCTGTACGTGCCGCTGAGCGTCGCGCTGTCTCTCGTGCTGGCCGTCGGGCTCGGCCCCCGGATCCGCGGTCGCGGAGCGCTGCGGGTGCTGTTCTTCATCCCGGTGGTCGTCCCGATGGTGGCCAACGTGCTGGTGTGGAAGATGATCCTCCAGCCGCAGGGGCTCCTGAACGGCGCAGCCCAGGGATGGTTCGGGATCTCTCTTCCCAACTTCCTCGCCGACCCCTTCTGGGCGATGGCCATGGTGGTCGCCATGAGCGTGTGGCAGGGACTCGGCTACAACATGCTCATCTTCTCGGCCGCTCTGGAACAGCTCCCGGAGAGCGTGCTGGAGGCGGCGAGCATCGACGGGGCGCGAGGATTCCGCCTCGTCTGGAGCGTCATGCTCCCGATGATCTCTCCGGCGATCTTCTTCGCGACGATCATGACGATGATCACGTCGTTGCAGGTGTTCGCGCAGCCGCAGCTACTCACGGGCGGGGGGCCCGGAAACGCCACCAAGCCGCTCGTGATGTTCATCTGGGAGCAGGGCTTCACCTTCGGCGATCTCGGCCTTGCCGCCGCAGCGGCCTGGATCCTCTTCGCGATCATCATCGTCATCACCGGCGTGCAGTTCGCCGCTCAGCGCAAGTGGGTGCACTATGAGCATTGATTCCGTCACCGACACCCGGACTCTCGTCACCGGTGAAGACGACGTCGTGCGCGGCGAGGACGGACGCCGTGCCGCCGGGGTCCGAACGCGAGGAGAGCGCGTGCGCCTCGTCATCGCGCACGTGAGCATCTACCTCGCGGCGCTGATCTTCGTCTCGCCCCTCGTATATGCGTTCTTCTCGGCGCTCAAGCCGAACGAGGAGATCTTCTCGATGCCGCCGACCCTCATCGGCTCGCAGCTGAAGTGGGGGAACTTCGCGGCCGTGTTCGAGTACGGCCCGTTCTGGACGTACATCGGCAACTCCCTGTTCGTCGCGGTCGCCGGCACCCTCGTCGTGCTGGTGGTCTCCACGACCGCCGGCTACGCGTTCGGGCGGCTGCGCTGGAAGGGCAGGGACGCCGTGTTCGTCCTGTTCCTGGCGACCCTCATGGTGCCCGCCGAGGTGCTCGTGATCCCGATGTTCCAGGTGATGCAGTGGTTCGGGTGGGTCAACAGCTACCAGGCGCTCATTCTCCCGTTCGCCTTCACCGCCTTCGGCACCTTCCTGATGCGTCAGTTCTTCCGGGGCATCCCGTTCGAGCTGGAGGAGGCGGCGCGCGTCGACGGCGCGGGACCGCTCCGCAGCTTCCTGCAGATCATCCTGCCGCTGTCGAAGTCGGCGGTCGCGGTGCTGTCGGTGTTCACGTTCCTCTCGTTCTGGAACAGCTACCTGTGGCCGCTCATCGTGACGGTGGACTACTCCGAGCTCGGCACGCTCCCCGTCGGCCTCGCGAGCTTCTCCGGCATCACCGGCACAAGGTGGGATCTTCAGATGGCGGCAGCCATCATCTCGATGATCCCCACGACCCTCCTCGTCGTCGCTTTGCAGAAGCACCTCGTCAAGGGCATCGCGATGGCCGGATTGGGTGGCCGATGACGGCGGGGGAGGTCATCGCCGGCATCGACATCGGTGGGACCAAGACCGCCGGCGCGCTCGTGTCCCGCGAGGGGATCGTCGTGGCGCGCGCCGAGCGAGAGACCCCGGCCCGTCTCGGCGGCGATGCGATGGCCGAGACCGCTGCGGCGGTCGTGGCCGATCTCGCTGCCGCTGCTGCTGCGCCCACGGCTGTCGGAGTGGGGGCCGCCGGGGTCGTGGATCAGCGCACCGGAGCGATCCGCGCCGCGTCGGAGACCTTCGTCGGATGGGCGGGATACCCGCTCGCCGAGAGGCTCACCGAGCGGCTCGGACTGCCCGTGCGGGTGGAGAACGACGTCAACGCCTTCCTTCTCGGCGAGCGTGCGTGGGGGAGTGCCGACAGCGGCGACGCCCTGGGAATGATGCTCGGGACCGGCGTCGGCGGGGCGCTCCTCCTCGGGGGAGAGCTCTGGCACGGTCCCCACGGCGCGGCGGGAGAGATCGGTCACACCCCGGGTTACGGCGACCTCCTGTGCACCTGCGGGCGCACCGGGCACTTGGAGACGCTCGCGTCGGGCACCTCGATCGCGCACCGCTATTGCCGGGCGACCGACTCCGCACCGCTGTCGGCACGCGTCGTCGCGGCTCGGGCGCGGGAGGGTGACGATGCGGCGCGGCGTGTGTTCGTCGACGCGGGCCGCGCCGTCGCGCTCGCGTGCGTGTCCGCGGCGACTCTCCTCGACCTTCCCCTCGCCGTCATCGGCGGCGGGGTGACCTCTGCGTGGGATCTCCTCCAGCCCGGTCTCGACGAGGTCCTGCGCGAACAGCCGCCCGTCTCCGGCATTGCGCTGCGGATCGTCCCCGGCACGTTGCGTTCCGACGCCGTCGTCCTGGGTGCCGCCGCGCTTGTCGCAGGCCCCCCACCTCTCCCGACCGAAAGTGAGCTCGTCCGTGAACACCGCTGACCCGTCGTCGGCTCGCGCCGACGCCCACCTCGTGTGGAAAGGCCCTCTCCCGGAGCGCCATGCTGCGGGGCTCGCTCGCCCGCGCATCGGGATCGCCGGGATCTCGATCGAGTCGAGCACCTTCTCCCCGCACGTGTCGGGCGACGAGTCGTTCACGATGCGGACGGGCGACGAGCTTCTCGGCTACTACCCGTTCCTCGCGGAAGGCACTGCGCTCCGGGACGCCGCGGAATGGGTGCCCCTGACGCACGGGCGCTCGCTTCCCGGTGGGGCGGTCGATCCTGCGACCTATGACCGGATGAAGCGGGAGATCCTCGCGGGCGTGCGGGAACAGGGGCCTTTCGACGGCTTCTTCTTCGACATCCACGGCGCGATGAGCGTCGTGGGTCGGGACGATGCCGAGGGCGATCTCGCGGCGGCGCTGCGGGCCGAGCTCGGCCCCGATGCCCTCGTCTCGACGTCGATGGACCTGCACGGCAATGTCTCGGAGGCATTGTTCGAGGCCGTGGACCTGCTCACGTGCTACCGGATGGCACCGCACGAGGACTGGCTGAACACGAAGGAGCGCGCGGTCCACAACCTCCTCGTCCGCCTCCGCGGCGCCGCGGGCGCGGACCCCGTGGAGCGCCGCCCGCACAAGGCTTGGGTGCGGGTGCCGGTGTTGTTGCCGGGCGAGAAGACGAGCACGCGAATCGAGCCGGCGCGCTCCCTGTACGCGGGCCTTCCGGAGGTCGAAGAGCTGCCGGGTGTCCTGGACGCCTCGATCTGGGTCGGCTACGCATGGGCCGACGAGCCGCGGTGCCACGCCACCGTCATCGTGCTCGGCGACGACACCGTGACCATCCGCGACCAGGCGGAGCGGCTCGGCCGCGCCTTCTGGGACGCCCGGGCCGACTTCGCGTTCGTGGGCCCCGTGGACTCTCTCGACGGAGCACTCGACGGGGCGCTTGCCGAGGGGGCGCCGCGTCCCTTCCTGATCTCCGACTCCGGCGACAACCCGACGGCCGGCGGGGCGGGAGATGTCTCCTGGACCCTCGGCCGGGTGCTCGAACGCGAGGACCTCAGCCGGGGCGGCCGCACCGTGATCGTGGCGTCGGTGTTCGATCCGGACGCTGTCGACCAGGCGGCGCGTGCGGGGATCGGAGCCCGCGTCCGGCTGTCGGTCGGAGGGCGGATCGACGGCCGCCCGCGCGGCCCGGTGGAGATCGACGGTGAGGTCTTCTCGGTGACCGCTGGAGACCCCGTCGCCGGCACGCAGGTGGTCGTGCGCGCCGGGTCGGTGTACGCGATCGTCACCGAACGCCGGAAGCCGTTCCATCATCTCGACGACTTCCGGATGCTGGGTCTGGATCCGGCCGGCGCCGACGTCGTGATCGTGAAGATCGGATACCTCGAGCCCGAACTCTACGAGCTCGCCGCCGGCTGGGTCATCGCCCTCACGCCGGGCGGCGTGGACCAAGACCTCCTGCGTCTGGGGCACTCCCGGCTCCTCCCGGGGGTCTACCCGTTCGATGACACCGGGGTCGAGCCGGAGCTCACCGCTCGGGTGGTCCGCCGGGGCGAGGGGAGGGGAGCATGAACTTCGAGACCCGCACCGGTCCCGATCTCGGCGCCGATGCCCCGACCTATCCGCCCATGGATGTGCCGGAGTGGTACCGCGACGCGAAGCTCGGCTTCTTCGTGCACTGGGGGCTGTACTCGCTGCCGGCGTGGGCTCCGCCGCACCCGCCCGGGGGAGTGCCGGTCGAGGACGCGTACGCCCACCATCAGTACGCCGAGTGGTACGCGAACACCGTGCGGATCGCGGGGAGCCCGACGTGGCGTCGCCACCAAGAGCTCTACGGCCCGGGCCGGACGTACGAGGACCTCGCCGATGACTGGGACGTGACCGGATTCGATGCGGACGCCTTCGTCGCAGAGCTCGTGGCCGCCGGCGCCCGGTACGTGGTGCCGACCACGAAGCACCACGACGGATTCTGCTTGTGGGACTCGGCGACGACGACCTTCACGGCGCCCCGCCGCGGGCCCGGTCGCGACCTCATCGCCGAGCTCCATGACGCGACCCGGCGGCGGGACACGCGCTTCGGCGTCTACTTCTCGGGAGCACTGGACTGGCACGTCAGCGACTTCCCGCCGATCGAGTCGGACACCGACCTCTTCCGGTTCCGCCGGGCCGACGAGTGGTTCTCCCGCTATGCGGCGGCGCAGGTGGACGAGCTGATCGAGAGATTCCACCCCGACCTCCTCTGGAACGACATCGAGTGGCCGGACGGGGGCAAGGGCGGCGACGAGTATGGCGTGGCTGCGCTCTTCCGGCGCTACCTCGACGCGGTGCCGGACGGTGCCGTGAACGACCGATGGGGCGTGCCGCGGCACGGCTTCCTCACCCGCGAGTACACGCACGTGCCCGACATCCTGGATCGCCCCTGGGAGTCCACCCGCGGCCTCGGGTACTCGTTCGGCTTCAACCAGGCCGAGGGGGATGAGCATTCGCTCTCGGGCACCGCGCTCGTGCGGCTTCTCGTCGACGTGGTGAGCAAGAACGGCAATCTCCTTCTCAACGTCGGTCCGCGCGCCGACGGATCGATACCCGACCTCCAGCGTGCGGCGATGCGGGAGCTCGGTGCGTGGCTGCAGCGCGACGGCGACGCGATCTACAGCACGCGTCCCTGGCTCCGGGCGGGTGAACCGGTCGGTGTCCCGCGCGCCTACACGCAGTCGGCGACGACGGTGAACGCGATCGTCCTGGATCCCGCTTCGGGTGTCGTGGAGCTTCCAGGCGATCTCGCCGGCGACGTGCTGCCGTGGAGCGACGGGAGCAGCGCCGTCGTGCGCACCTGGCCCGACGGTGCGAGGGAGGTCGAGCTCCCGGAGCGCCTGCGGGGAGAGCCTGCGGTGGCGGTGCGCATCGCTACGGTGAACTCGTGAGCAATCGGATCGTCGTCGAGATCGCCGTCCAGGACGGCGCGGGTGCGCGGACGGCCGTGGCGGCCGGCGCCGACCGGGTGGAACTGTGCAGCGCCCTCGGCGTGGGCGGCCTCACTCCGTCGGTGGGGGTGCTCGACCGCGTGTGCGCCGAGATCGGCGCCGACCGTGTCAACGTGCTCGTGCGTCCGCGCGCGGGAGGGTTCGTCTACGACGACGAGGAGGTCGACGTCGTGTGCCGCGACATCCGCGCGGCGGTCGAGCGTGGAGTCGGGGGCGTCGTCGTCGGCGCGCTCACCCCTGCGGGAGATCTCGACCGCGACGTCCTCCGACGGTGGCAGGACGCCGCGGGGGAGACGACCGTGGTCTTCCACCGGGCGATCGATGCCTCCCCGATCCCCGACCGCGTCTTCGATGCGGTACTCGACCTGCGGATCGCGCGCGTCCTCACCTCCGGTGGCGCACCGCGGAGCATCGACGGCATCCCTCAGCTGGGCAGGTACGTCGCTCGTGCGGGCGCCGACCTCGAGGTCATGGCGGGCGGCGGAGTGCGACCGGCCGACATCCCGGCGTTGGTGGAGGCCGGGGTGCCCGCGGTGCATCTCTCGGCGCGCGGACGGGTGTCCGACGGTGCACCTTCCGGCGCCGGTGGCGGCGCCGACGAGGGGTACGACGTGACCGATGCGGCCATCGCACGGACGGCGGTCGCGGCAGCACGCGGGGCCTAGGCGAAGCGGCTACGCTGGCCTCGTGACAGATCCCCGCGACGACGACGGCTCGGCCGACGCCTTCTCGTGGGACGGTGACGACGACCCGACGCTCGTTTCCGGCGGCCGGTCCACCCCGGCGTCCCCCGACCTCCCGGCCGGGTTCACCGCTGTCGGCAAGGGCAGCGACCGGGCGCGCAGGACGTCAGGGAAGCGCAGCGCTTCGGGTGAAGCAGCCTCGCACGACGTGGCCGAGTCCGACGCTGCGCGGCGCGGCGCCGACGTGGCGCTCGTGGCTCTCGGAGTCCTCGCCGGGGTCTATGCCCTCTACACCGTGGGATGGATCGTCGGCGGGATGCGCTTGCAGAGTGTCGCCGTCGTTTTGTCGCCTCCTCTGGGGGCACTTCCCGCGCTGTGGCTGGCGGTACTCGCTCCCGCGCTCTGGTTCGCGGGGAGTATCTGGTTCACCCGTGGACGGCCGCTCTGGCAGCGGTTCGTCTGGCTGATCGCGGGGGCGGTTGTGCTGGTCCCCTGGCCGTTCGTGCTGGTCGGGACGGTGGGAACATGACGACGACTGCGCCGCGCCCTCGCACGCCGCTCTGGCTCACTGCGACGATCTCGGGCTTCTTCGGCCTCTTCTACGCCTACGCCGTCTGGAACGCCGTCGCCTTCCTCGTCGCGCAGGCCCAGGGGACCTTCGGCCTCAACGGCGGCGGATGGGCCCTCCTGCTGTCGGCCGTGCTCTTCCCGATCCTCGTGTTCGCCGCGGCGTTCGCCGGCGGAGTCCGTCGCTCGGCCACCGTGCTCGGCGGCTTGCTGCTCATCGGTCTCGGCGTGGTCGCGGTGTTCTGGCTGAACGTCCTCGCCTATGCGGCGGTGCGCGGCGCCTCCCTTCTCGGCGCCGGCTGATCAGACCGAGCCGACCAGACCCTTCCGCAGCAGCGCGTTGGCGTAGACGCGGGTCTCGCCGGTGCGGATCACGACGAAGGCTCCGCGGGCCAGGTCGTAGTAGTCGAACCGGTCGACGAAGCGCGTGGTGTCGGCGGACGTGCCCGCCGCCTCCATGAGCTCGTGCTGGATCTCGAGGACCTCGCCCGTGGCCGAGGTCATGAGGTCGAGCGACGGCGCATCGTCGAGGGGGATCACCGTGCGAACGGCCGCGAGCACGTCGGGCGTCGAGGTGCCGGGCAGGGTGACGAGTCGGCGCGCGACGGCTGCCGCCGGGAAGTGCGCATCCGCGATGACGACCGCGTCGGAGTGCCCCATCGCGTCGAGGTGCCAGAGGAGCTCGCCCGTGAGGAGCGGGTGGATGCCGTCGAGCATGAGAGTCCTTTCGGGTGGGCGAGCGATGGGCGGGTCAGGCGTCGAGGAGGCCGCGCTCGGACAGATCGCTCCACAGCGCGTCGGGAAGGGGGAGATCCATCCACTCGGCGCTCTGGCGGACATGTGCGGGGCGGCTGCCGCCCACGACCACCGATCGCACTGAGGACTCCCGCAGAGGGAACTGTACGGCGGCGGCCGGGAGCGGGACGCCATGGGCGTCGCAGACGGCGACGATCTGCTGCAGGCGATCCCAGAGACCGTCGGGCAGGCTGCCGTACTCGTATCGCCCGTCGCGGGTCGGGTGGGTGCTCGCGAGCAGGCCCGAGTTGAAGACGGAGGCCGCCACGACGCCGGTTCCGCGGGCCCGGCATGCCGGCAGCACCTCGCGGGCAGCCGGCTGTTCCAAGAGCGTGAAGCGCCCGGCGATCATGATGATGTCGAGCGGGGCGGACTGCACGGCGGCGGCGAGGGCCTCCGACACCATGGATCCGACCCCGATGGCGCCGACCTCGCCGTTCGTGCGCAGCTCGACGAGCGCGGGCAGGGCCTCGGCGAGGGCGAGGTCGAGGTCGTGACGCTCGGGGTCGTGGAGGTAGGCGATGTCGATCCGCTCGATCCCGAGCCGCTCGCGGGACTCGTCGAGGCTCGCGCGGATGCCCTCGGCGCTGAAATCCCACTCCCGCCGGAGAGTCGTGGGCACGTGGAAGTCGTGGGCGAGATCGAGACTGCCGTCGTCGTCGGGATTCGGACGCAGGAGCCGCCCCACCTTGGTGGAGAGCACGTACTCGTCGCGGGGCTTGGTACGCAGGAATGCGCCCAGGCGCTGCTCCGACAGTCCGAGACCGTAGTGGGGCGCCGTGTCGAAGTAGCGGATGCCCGCCTCCCACGACGCCGTGAGGATCTCCCGCGACTCGTCGTCGGAGAGCGGCCGGAAGAGATTGCCGACGTTGGCAGCCCCGTAGCCGAGGCGGGGGAGTGCGCCTCGCGGGGTCTGTCGCGACTCAGACACGAGCGTGCTCACCCGTCCACGTGTAAGCAGCCCGGCTCTCCGGGTGCATCTCCATGCCCGTGCCGGGAGTGAGCGGCGCGTGGTACACGCCGCCCCGTACGTCGGTGGGCGTGAGGAAGTGCTCGTGCAGGTGGTCCACGTACTCGATCATCCGGCCTTCGCGAGTGCCGCTGAGGGCGACGAAGTCGAACATCGAGAGATGCTGGACGGCCTCGCAGAGGCCGACGCCTCCGGCATGCGGACACACCGGCACGCCGAACTTCGCGGCGAGAAGCAGATTGGCGATGTTCTCGTTGACCCCGGCGACGCGCACGGCGTCGATCTGCATGACGGCGAGAGCATTCGCCTGGAGGAACTGCTTGAACATGATCCGGTTGTGGGCGTGCTCGCCGGTCGCCACGCGGATCGGGGCGACGCCACGGGCGATCTCGGCGTGACCCAGCACGTCGTCGGGGCTCGTCGGCTCTTCGATCCACGCGGGCGAGAAGGGGGCGAGGGCGTTGACCCACTCGATGGCCTCCGCCACCTCCCAGCGCTGGTTCGCGTCGATCGCGATCGGGAAATCGGGGCCGCAGACCTCTCGCGCCACACGGAAGCGGCGAATGTCGTCGTCGAGGTCTGCCCCCACCTTGAGCTTGATCTGCCCGAACCCGTCGGCGAGGGCTTCGCGGCACAGGCGCGCGAGCTTTTCGTCGGAGTAGCCGAGCCACCCGGGCGTCGTGGTGTAGGCGGGGTAACCCGTGGCCAGGAGCTCCGCCTCGCGCGCCGCGCGGCCGGGCGCGGCGGCCTCCAGAAGAGTAATCGCGTCGTCGGGGGTGAGCGCGTTGCCCAGGTGCCGGAAGTCGACCAGGGAGACCAGTTCCGCCGGCGACATGCGGCTGAGCAACTGCCAGAGCGGCAGGCCCGCCCGTTTGGCCTTGAGGTCCCAGAGGGCATTGACGACCGCGCCGATCGCCATGTGCATCACGCCCTTCTCGGGACCGAGCCAGCGCAGTTGCGAGTCGCCCGCGAGATCCCGGTTGGTGGCGCCCATGTCTGCGAGCAGCGGCTCGACCTCGCGACCGACCAGGTGGCCCTCGAGAGCGCGGATGGCGGCGACCTGCACGTCGTTCCCGCGCCCGATCGTGAAGACGAACGCGTGGCCCTCGAGCCCGTCGTCGGCATCGGTGAGAAGCCGCACGTAGGCAGCGGAGTAGTCGGGGTCGGGGTTCATGGCGTCCGAGCCGTCGAGCGTCGCCGAGGTGGGGAAGCGGATGTCGGCGGTATTGAGCGCGACGATGCGGGTCACGGTTCACTCCTGGTCGATGCGAATCCGGCGATCGAGGAGGTCCTCGGGGCAGCCGGACGGGGTCACGGGTTCCCACAGTAAACATCCGATGTTTATACTGTCAACTGGCGCGACCGGCGGTGGCGCCCCACCCTGTGGAACCGTGGACCGTGATGCGAGGAGAAGCATGCGATTTGCCCGACTTGGCCCGCTCGGCCAGGAGATCCCGACCGTCGTCGTCGATGGGACGCATTACGATCTCCGGCCGCTGACCTCCGATGTTACGGGTGCCTTCCTCGCCGATGACCCGGTGGCCAAGACCGCCGACGCGCTCGAGCGTGACCAGCTGCCGCCGGTGCCGCATGCGGATGAGCTGCGCGTGGGGGCACCGATCGCCCGCCCCGGCGCGGTCATCTGTATCGGGATGAACTACGCGGCCCACGCCGCGGAGTCGGGATCGGCACCGCCCGAGCTCCCCGTGATGTTCCTCAAGGCCCCCAACACCGTCGTGGGGCCGGCGGACGAGGTCGTCATTCCTCGCGGCTCGACGAAGACCGACTGGGAGGTGGAGCTGGGCATCGTGATCGGTCGCACGGCGTCGTACCTCGACTCGCCGGCAGACGCAGCCGCTCACATCGCCGGCTACGTCACGGCAAACGACGTCTCGGAGCGTGACTTCCAGTTGGCCGTCTCGGGTGGGCAGTGGTCGAAGGGCAAATGTGCCCCGGGCTTCACCCCCACGGGGCCATGGCTCGTGACGGGCGACGACGTGGAGCCGGGGGGCCTCCGGCTCCGCAGCTTCGTCAACGGCGAGGTGCGCCAGGACTCCACGACGGCCGACATGATCTTCTCCGCCGAGTACATCGTCTGGCACCTCTCGCAGTATCTGACGCTGGATCCCGGTGACCTCGTCCTCACGGGGACGCCGGAAGGGGTGGCCCTCTCCGGCCGGTTCCCGTATCTCGCGGACGGCGATGTCGTCGAGGTCGAGGTGGAAGGCCTCGGTCGCGGGCGTCAGACGTTCCGCTCGTGGAAGGAGCAGACAGATGTCCGATGAACTGCGGGGCAGGGTTGCGGTCGTGACCGGCGGAGCCTCCGGTATCGGCGCCGCCATCGCCGCAGAGCTGGCGTCGGCCGGGGCGCGTGTCGCGGTGCTGGACCGCTCGATCGAGGGCGCCGCGCCGGGAAGGGATGCCTACGCGGCAGATGTCACAGACCGCGCGAGCATCGACGTCGCTATCGCGGCCGTTGTCGCGGCCGCGGGTGGCATCGACATCCTTGTGAACAACGCCGGTGTGGGCGCTCAGGGGAGCATCGAGGCGGTGGACGATGCCGAGTGGGCGCGCGTGCTGTCCGTCAATGTCACCGGCATGGCGCGGGTCACCTCCGCCGCGCTCCCGTGGCTGCGACGGTCATCGCACGCGGCGGTGTGCAACATCGCCTCGATCGCGGCCACGGTGGGCCTTCCGGATCGAGCGCTCTACAGTGCGTCGAAGGGTGCGGTGCTCTCCCTCACCCGGGCGATGGCCGCCGACCACTTGCGCGAGGGCATCCGCGTCAACGCCGTCAATCCCGGCACCGCCGACACTCCGTGGGTCGGCAGGCTCCTCGCCTCGGCGCCGGACCCCGACGCCGAACGCGCCGCGCTGGAACAGCGCCAGCCGCACGGACGCCTGGTGACGGCGGACGAGGTGGCCGCCGCGGTGCGCTATCTCATCGGTCCTCACGCGGGATCCACGACGGGCACCTTCATCGAGGTCGACGGTGGGATGGCGCGCCTGCGGTTGCGTCCGCAGTAGCCCGCTCGGCGTGTCCCGGACCCCTCGGTCAGGGTGAGGCGGGGAAGTCGCCGATCGACACCCCGTAGAACCGCTCCGCGTTCTCCGCCAGGATTCCCGGCAGGGCGTCCGGAACCCGGTCTTCGGCCCAGTTCCGCACGGAGCGCTCCCACGTGTCGTAGGGCCACGAGACGGGCCAGTCACCACCGAAGAGGAGCCGTTCGGAGCCGAACGCATCCAGTGCCACATCGAAGACATGCCACCACGCGTCCGTGGTGGTGTCGGGAGCCGACTCCGCGGGAAGCCCCGAGAGCTTGCAGTGCACCTGCGGGTGAGTGGCGAGCCGCCGCAGCGACCGCTCCCACCGGATCCGCCCTTCGACGTCCTGCGCGCCAGCGCCGAGCGGGGGCTTGCCCAGGTGGTCGAGGGCGATCAGCAGCTCAGGGACCTGTGCCGCGAGCTCGCTCACCTCGTCGAGTTGGTGCCACCGGACGCACGCGTCGAAGGTGAGACCGCGCCGGGCGACGTGACGAGCTCCCGTGACGAAGGCCTCGGAGCGTGCGAATCCCGGGGCCTCGTCCTGGATGAGCCGTCGCACTCCCACGACGAGAGGGCGGGTGGCGAGGGCGTCGAGCTCGTCGCCCACCGCGCCACCTCGCTCGACGGCTGCGCGCGCGACGATGCCCACGATGCCCGCCTCGAGAGCGACGGCCGAGGCGAAGTCGACCTCGTCGAGGCTGCGCTCCTCGGGGCTCTCGGCCTGTACGAACACGGCGCCCCGCGCGACGGGACGCTCGTCGGCGTCGGTCGCCGCCGTGCCCTCGACGGCGTGCCGGTAGTCTTCGGGCCCGAAACGTCGGAGGAGTCTTCCCTCTAGCCACGCGTAAGGGAGCAGGGCCGGATCCCAGAGGTGCAGGTGACTGTCGAGAATACGCACCCGTCCATTCTTCCCGACGGGCGTCGGCGAGCCGGGAGGTGGGATGTCTGGCCTGTCCCTACGATGAACGCCATGGCGGTGACCGATGAGGCGATCGAGAAGATCAAGGCGATGATCGTGTCGGGCGAGCTCGCTCCGGGAGACCGACTGCCCCCCGAGAAGGAGTTGTCTGAGCGGCTGGGGCTGTCGCGCAACTCCATGCGGGAGGCGGTGAAAGCGCTGGAGGTCATCCGCGTGCTCGACGTGCGACGTGGTGACGGCACTTACGTCACGAGTCTGGAGCCGCGACTGCTGCTGGAGGCGATCTCGTTCGTCGTCGACATGCACGACGATGCCTCGCTGCTGGAGATCTTCCAGGTGCGCCGCATCCTCGAGGCGCAAGCCACGGGTGCCGCCGCCCAGCGTGCACAGGCCGAGGACGTGGCCGCCCTCGAGGCGGAGCTGCAGTCGGTCGAGCGTGACACCGACATCGAGACCCTCGTGGAGCACGACGTGCGCTTCCACGGGGCGATCGTCGCGCTCGGCGGCAACCGTTACCTCGCGAGCCTCGTGGAGAGCCTCACGAGCCACACCGTGCGCGCGCGGGTGTGGCGAGGACTCACCCAGGACGGCGCAGTGGAGCGCACGCTCCACGAGCACCGGGCGATCGTGGACGCCATCGCGTCGGGCGACGTGGAGTTGGCGACCTCGCTCGCGACCGCGCACGTGGCCGGTGTCGAGCAGTGGCTGCGACGCGCCGCCGCCGAGACCTGAGCAGAACGGGCCGCCGACTGCCGGTGCCTTTGCCACGGCGTCACACGGTCATCGGCGCGTGCCACGGCCCGGTAGGCTGGCCCTGCCACGCCCCGACGGTGTGCGGCGCGGCATTCCATCACCGCTCCTCGCTCTCGCGACGCCCCTGAAGGTTGCCCAGCGTGTCCAAGCCCGTCGTGCTCATCGCCGAAGAACTCTCTCCCGCCACGATCGACGCCCTCGGGCCCGACTTCGAGATCCGCCATGTCGACGGCGCCGACCGCTCCGTGCTGCTTCCGGCCCTGGCGGACGCTGACGCCGTGCTGATCAGGTCGGCGACGAAGATGGACGCCGAGGCGATCGCGGCAGCGCCGCGTCTGAAGGTCATCGCCCGCGCCGGAGTCGGTCTCGACAACGTCGACATCAAGGCGGCCACCACGGCGGGCGTCATGGTCGTCAATGCGCCGACGTCGAACATCGTCTCGGCCGCCGAGCTGACGGTGGCCCACATCCTGGGTCTCGCGCGTCGCATCCCCGCCGCACACGCCTCGTTGTCGGCAGGACAGTGGAAGCGGAGCGCCTACACGGGCGTCGAGCTCTTCGAGAAGACGCTCGGGATCATCGGCCTCGGCCGCATCGGCGCGCTCATTGCCGCCCGGCTGCAGGCGTTCGGCATGAACGTCGTCGCCTACGACCCCTACGTCACGAGCGCCCGTGCCCAGCAGCTCGGCGTTCAGCTCCTGAGCCTCGACGAGCTGCTCGAGCAGAGCGACTTCGTCACGATCCACATGCCCAAGACGCCCGAGACGACGGGCATGATCTCGACCGAGCAGTTCTCGCGCATGAAGCCGACGGCGTTCGTCGTCAACGTCGCGCGCGGTGGCCTCATCGACGAGGTCGCATTGCACACTGCGCTGACGACGGGCGAGATCGCCGGGGCGGGACTCGACGTGTTCACGAGCGAGCCGCCGAAGGAGGACGGTACGGCCTTCCCGCTCCTGGAACTCCCCAACGTCCTCGTCACCCCGCACCTGGGCGCCTCGACCGACGAGGCGCAGGAGAAGGCGGGCGTGTCCGTCGCGAAGTCGGTTCGTCTCGCGCTCGGCGGCGAACTCGTCCCGGATGCCGTCAACGTCGCCGGTGGCGTCATCGACCCGTACGTGCGCCCCGGCATCCCGCTCGTGGAGAAGCTCGGGCAGATCTTCTCGGCGCTCGCCCACTCGCCGCTGACGAGCCTCGACGTGGACGTGCACGGAGAGCTCAGCCAGTACGACGTCAAGGTGCTCAAGCTCGCAGCGCTGAAGGGCGTCTTCACGAACGTCGTCAGCGAGACGGTGTCGTACGTGAACGCCCCGCTGCTGGCGGAGCAGCGCGGCATCGAGTCGCGCCTCCTCGTCGACGACCAGTCCGACGAGTACCGCAACGTCATCACGCTCCGCGGGGCGCTCTCGGACGGCTCGCAGCTCTCGGTGTCGGGCACGCTCACGGGGACGAAGCAGACCGAGAAGCTCGTGGGCATCAACGGCCACCCGCTGGAGCTGCCCATCGAGAAGCACCACATCGTCATGATCTACACCGACCGCCCCGGCATCGTCGCGGTGTACGGCCAGAAGTTCGGCGAGGCGGGCATCAACATCGCGGGCATGCAGATCGCGCGCACGCAGGCGGGTGGCCAGGCGCTGTCGGTGCTGACCGTCGACTCGCCGGTGCCCGATGAGCTGCTCGACGAGGTCCGCTCCGCGATCCAGGCGGACCTGTTCCGTCAGATCGAGATCACCGAGTCCTGAGGCTCGCCGTCAGGCGCGCGTGGCGCGCTCGACGAGGGCGATGAGTGCGTCCATCTCGGCGCCCTGCGGCACAGGGCCGGAGACGGTGCCCTGGTCGAGGGCGTTGTTGAAGTAGAGCCCATCGCTCACCAGCAGCACGAGGTGGAGGGCGGTCTCGTCCCGCGTGTGGGGACGCAGCGCATCCTCCCACTGCTGCCGCACGCGGCGCAGCGCGAGAGCGGCAACCGCGTTGCCTGCCTGGGCGAGTTTCGACACGGCGATGAGCGCGCGGTCGACGGGGGAGTCGTTCATGACCGACGTGCGCACGAACGCGGCGACGAGCCCCGAAGGATCGGCGCGCATCTCCTCGACGTCGTCGTGCACGCGCACTTCCATGCGTGCCAGGAGCGCCGCTTCGAGGGCCTCCTTCGACGCGAAGTGGTAGAGCAGGCCGCCCTTGGAGACGCCGGCGGCGCGCGCCGTGGCCTCCATCGTGGCCGCTCGCTCGCCCTCGGAGATGAGCAGCGCCTCGAAGGCGTCGAGGACGCTCTCTCGGGCGTGCGGGGGTCTGCTCATGGTTCCGATCGTATCTGCGGGCGAGCGGCGGAATCTGTTACTATACCGGCTGGACGGTATAGAAAATGACTTGAACGGAAGAGATCTCCCTGGCCGACGCCGCCGGGCGGCGTGTGGGCTGGCGCGGCTGGGCCGCGCTGGTCGTGCTCATGCTTCCCGTGCTGCTCGTCTCGGTGGACAACACGGTGCTGAGCTTCGCGCTGCCCGACATCGCCCTCGACTTGGCGCCCTCCAGTGCGCAGCAGCTGTGGATCATCGACGCGTACCCGCTCGTCCTCGCCGGCCTGCTGGTGACGATGGGAACGCTGGGCGACCGCTACGGCCGGCGCAAGCTGCTCCTG
>JBMDWQ010000108.1:0-11421 GCA_048594675.1 Microbacterium sp.
CCGGTCGCGCGGGAGACGCCGTGGGAACCCTGCTGTGCGCGGGGTTCGAGTGCTCCCGCAACGTGCGGCGGCTGGATCCTCCCGCCTACCTCGGGCACGACGTCGCCGCCGCACGCGATCGCCGCATCGACATGCTCCGCAGCCACGTCGACGCCTTCTTCCGCGACGTCCGCGACCGCGCCTGATCCGCCTCGTCTTCAGGGAGAGGCGGGCGCGGGCGGGCGGGGGTCAGCGACGGACGGGGTCGGCGTCGCCGGTGAGGAAGCGCTCGAGCTCGTCGCGGGTGGGGGCCGACTCCCAGTCGCCCGGAACGAGGCATGCCATCGCGCCGCACGCGTTCGCCCGACGGAGCGCCACCTCGAGAGGCTCGCCGGCCAGGTGCGCGCTGAGGAACCCGGCGACGAACGCATCGCCCGCGCCGACGGTGTCCAGCGGGGAGATCGGGAACGCCGGCGCGGTCACGGTGGCTTCCGCGAACGCCGTGGCTCCGCGCTCGCCGTCCTTCAGGACCACCAGGCAGTCCCGGGAACCGCGGATCCGCCTCGCGACGGCATCGATATCGTCACCGTCGGCGAGCAGGCGCAGCTCGTCCTCCCCTCCGAACACGAGCTGCGCACGCGCTGCGAGGGGACGGAACACGTCGGTCGCCTCGCCGGGAGACGCGAGCGCCGACCGGTAGTTGACGTCGAAGCTCACCGGCACACCAGCGCCCGCCGCCCGGTCGATCGCCGCGTGCACCGTCGCCTCCGCGCTCGCCGACAGCAACGACGTGATGCCGGTGACGTGCAGGAGCGACGCCTCCTCCACCCACCCGGACGGCAGGTCCTCGGGTGTCAACCGTGAGCCGGCGGATCCGCCTCGGTAGTACGTCACCGCGACGCTCGCCGCCGACGGGCGCTCCTTCAGCATCAGCCCGGTCGCCGCACCGGAGTCCACGACGGCTCGGACGTCGACCCCCTCGGCACGGATCTCGCGCGCGACCCGGCGACCGAGGCCGTCATCACCCCCCCGGCCGAGCCAGGAGGCGTCGACGCCGAGGCGCTGCAGCCCGATCGCGACGTTGCTCTCCGCACCCCCGACCCCGACGGCGAGGTGCGACGCGTGGGCGAGCGACCCGATCTCGGTCGCGCGCAGGAGTCCCATCGTCTCGCCGAGCGTCACCACCCGCGGCCGGGCCACCACCCGCGGCCCGCTCACGATGCCTCCGCACCCTCCCGCGCCGCCACCGCGACGAACGCGGCCGCCCGCTCCCGGAGCGCCCCCAGGTCTCCCCCGCGGAACGCATCGCCGAGGAGCGGCCCGCCCACACTCACGGCGAGGGCTCCCGCGGCGAGCCACTGCTCGGCGCCGCGGAGGTCGACCCCGCCCGACGGCACGGCGACGAGGTCGGGGAACGGCCCTCGGAGATCGGCGAGGTAGGACGGACCCACTTGTCCCGCCGGGAACACCTTCACCGCCGACGCGCCCGCCGACCACGACGAGAACAGCTCGGTCGGGGTGAGGCCGCCCGGCACGATCGGCACGCCCCCCGCCGTGGCCTGGGCGACGAGGGCCGCCGAGGTCACGGGCGTCACGACGTAGCGTGCGCCCACCTCGATCGCGCGCGCGAGCTGCGCAGAATCGGTGACCGTTCCGATGCCGAGGTCGATCTCGCCGCCGAACCGGTCGCGCAGGCGCGGGAAGGCCTCGAAGGTGCCCGGCGTCGTGAGTGTCAGCTCGACGCTGCGCACGCCGGCCGCTGCGAGAGCCTCCAGCACGGCGTCGTAATCGTCGGCGCGGGCCGCGCGAGCGACCACGATCAGCCGCGAGGCGACGGTGCGCTCGGGAAGAGCGAGGCGCGCGGCATCACCAGTCATGAACGGTCCCGTCGAGCAGGCGGTTCACCGGCAGGTAGGCCTTCGTGTACGCGTGGCCGGCAGCTGCCTCTTCGTCGAGCTCGACGCCGAGTCCCGGCTGGTCGCCGGGGTGGAGGAACCCGCGGTCGAACGTGAACGAGGTCCGGAACACCTCGAGGGTCTCGGCGTTGTGGGGCATGTACTCCTGGATGCCGAAGTTGTGGATCGCGAGGTCCAGGTGGAGCGCGGCGGCCATGCCGACCGGCGAGATGTCGGTGGGGCCGTGGATGCCCGAGCGGATGCCGTAAACGGCCGCGAAGTCGAGGAGCTTCTTCATCGCGGTGATGCCGCCGGTGTGGGTGACGGCCGAGCGCACGTAGTCGATCAGGCGCTCGGTGATGAGCGTCTGATAGTCGTACACGCTGTTGAAGATCTCGCCGATCGCGAGCGGAGTGGTCGAGTGCTGGCGCACGAGGCGGAGGGCCGCCTGATCCTCGCCCGGGGTGCAGTCCTCGAGCCAGAAGAGGTCGTAGGGCTCGATGTCCTTCGCGAACCGGGCCGCTTCGATCGGCGTCATGCGGTGGTGGCCGTCGTGGAGGATCCGCAGGCCCGTGCCGAAGTCCTCACGGATGCGTGCGAAGACGCCGGGCATGTGCGACAGGTAGGTGCGCGTGTCCCAGTTCTCCTCGTGCGGACGCTTCGCGGCTCCGCCGTCGGCCGCCCGCTTGGCGGGCTCGTAGTCGTAGCGCACACCCGGCCCCGACGAGGAGACACCGTAGATCTGGCCGAGGCCCGGCACTCCCGTCTGCACGCGGACGGCGGTGAAGCCGAGCTCCTCGTACCCCGTGATCGCATTTGCGAGCGCCGCGTAGTCGGTGCCCGAGGCATGGGCGTAGACGCGCACACCGTCACGGCTCGCGCCCCCGAGCAGCTGGTACAGGGGCATCCCGGCCTTCTTGGCCTTGATGTCCCACAGCGCCATGTCGACGGCGGCGATCGCGGCCATCGTCACGGGACCGCGCCGCCAGTAGGCGCCGCGGTAGAGGTACTGCCAGGTGTCTTCGATCCGGTCCTCGTCGCGCCCCACCAGCATCGAGGCGAGATGGTCGGACAGGTAGGAGGCGACGGCGAGCTCGCGTCCGTTGAGGGTCGCGTCGCCCCATCCGACGATTCCGTCGGAGGTCGTGATCTTGAGGGTCACGAAGTTCCGGCCCGGGCTGGTGATGTTGACGTCGACGAGATCGATGGTCATGTCTGTTCCTTGGGAAGGAGGCGCGGCCGTCGGTCTCGGACGGCCGCGCCTCGGGGTGGGTGGGGAGGCGGAGGGCCTGCTTACATCGCGGGACGCGGGTCGGTGAGGTCGCGTCCCGTCCACTCCGGTGCCCAGATCGCGGCCACGAGCGCGGAGGCGGTGAAGATCCCCATGAGCACCATGACCGGGACGATGCTCCCCGTGGTCGCAGCGACCCAGGCGGCCGCGACGATCGGAGCGATGCCGGTCGCGATGATCGCGGCGATCTCGCGCACCATCGCGGTCAGCGTGTAGCGGTTGCGCGCACCGAAGATCTCCGGGATCGACAGGTTCTCCATCGAGGCGAGTCCGAGAACGGAGATGTTGTGGATGAGCGCGTAGCCCACGAAGATCCAGCCGATCTCCTTGGTGTTGATCATCAGGAGCGTCGGAACGATGAGCAGCAGCGACAGCGACGTCATGACGATGTACATGCGGCGGCGGCCGAAGATATCGCCGAGGAATCCGACGAGCGGGATGGTGAGGAAGCCGATCAGCGACGAGACGATGACGACCTCGGGGCCTACTTCCTTCGACACGGCGAGGGTGATCGTGATGAAGGAGATGAGGTAGGTCTGCACGAGCCCCGAGTTTCCGGCCTGGCCGAAGCGCAGGAAGAAGGAGACGATGACGGCCTTGATGGGCTTGCGCTCGAACGACTCGAGCGTGCGGACGTCGCCGGTCTCGGTGGCGAGCTTGATGACCTCGGCACGCGAGAGCGCCTTGCCGTCGACGACGTCGGTGCGCTCCTCGAAGACGGGGCTCTCCTTGAGGTTGAACCGTACCCAGAGGGCGAACAGCATGATGACGGCGCTGCCGATGAACGGGATGCGCCAACCCCACTCGATCACGTCGGCCTCGAGCATGACGGCGAGCAGAAGCGCCCAGATCGCCGAGGCGAAGAGGGTGCCGCAGTTAGTGCCGAGGGCCACGAGCGAAGCGACGATGCCGCGACGGTTGGCGGGAGCGTATTCCGAGAGCATGACCCCGGCGCCGGAGATCTCCGCGCCCGCGCCGAAGCCCTGCGCCAGACGCAGCACCACGAGGAGGATCGGCGCGATGATGCCGACCTGCTCGTAGGTGGGGAGGAAGCCGATGAGGGTCGTCGCCGCGCCCATCAGGAGGATCGTGTAGAAGAGCACCTTGCGGCGGCCGACGCGGTCGCCGATCCGGGCGAAGACGAACGCGCCGACGGGGCGCGCGACGTAGCCGACGCCGTAGGTCGCCATCGCGAGCACGACCGCCATGCCGGGGTCTTCGCCCGCGAAGAACAGCTGGCTGAACACGAGGGCGGCCGCCAGCGAGTAGAGCTGGAAGTCCATGAACTCCAGTGCCGTGCCGAGCCAGCCGGAGACGGCGGCGCGGACGAGGTCGCCCATGGAGCGCTTGGCCGGGGGCGCGGACGCGTCCACGCCGGGAGCGGAGGTGTTGCTCATCGAATTACTCCTTCGTAGTGATGTGCGCGGAGGTGAGTGCGCGGGGTTCGCGCCCGGGTCGTGCGCGAGAAGAGGCCGACGCGGACGTCAGGCGGGATCGGTGGTCGGGGGGGGGGACGGGGCGAGGCTCAGGAGAACCTTCGCCGAGGCCGAGGAGTCGCGGGCGAGCTCGAACGCGCGTACGGCGTCGGAGGCCGAGACGACATGGGACACGACGGCGTCGAAGCTGTCGTCGTCCGTCAGCAGGGCAACGGCGTCGTCGATCTCCGTGGAGAAGCGGAAGGCGCCGCGGATCGTCAGTTCCTTGGCCAGGAGCGGAGCGAGGTTGACGCCGATCTCGGCGTTGGGGAGCATCCCCACCTGCACGAGGGTTCCGGCCCGCCGCGCGGCGCGAACACCCTGGGTGAGGGCGGCGCCGACGCCGGAGCACTCGAACACGACATCGTACGACTCGGCATCGAGCGTGTCCGTGCCCACGAGCACCGTCTCGGTGGCCCCGAGCGACCGCGCACGCTCGAGCGGCTCGGGGCGCACATCGCTGGCCCCGACGGCGGCGGCGCCCGCCCGTGCGGCGGCGGCCGCGACGAGCAGGCCGATGGGGCCGGCTCCGATCACGAGCACGCGGCGACCGGTGAGGTCGCCCGCGAGGCCCACCGCATGCAGGGCCACCGCGAGCGGTTCCGCGAGGGCGGCACGCGTGAGGGGAAGCCTCGGCGGCAGGACGCGGATCATGTGGTCCTCGACGAGGAGCAGTTCCGATGCACCGCCCTGGCGGTGCGGGTCGGCGGCGGCGCTGCCGAGGTAGTCTCCGCCGGGGCGCAGGTGCGGGCGGTCTTCCAAGCCGGCCACGGCGGGACCGAAGCGGGCGGGGTGCACGGTCACCGGGGTTCCCGGGGCGAGGGTGCCCGAGGGGTCGAGATCGACGACTCCCGAGAGCTCGTGGCCGGGAACGAGTGAGCCGCGGATCGTGTACTCGCCGTTGGCGCCGTGGAAGTAGTAGTGCAGATCGGAGCCGCAGATCCCGACGTAGTGCACGCGGATGCGCACCTCGCCCGAGCCCGGCTCGGGGACCGGACGGTCCTCCCAGCGGATGTCCTCCGCTGCGTAGATGGTGAGCGCCTTCATCGTCGCTCCTTCCTGCTCAGTCGCGTCGGCCTTCTGAGCCGCGTCGGCGGTCATGAGCGCGCCGCCTTCGTCGTCGCGTCGGTGGCGGTCTCCAGCGATGCCGCCACCGCGTCAGCGATCGCGGCATCGGGGCCCTGTCGCCGGATGATGTCGATCAGTTCTCCCACACGCGCGGCGAAGGCGTCGTGGTGGGCGAGTTCGGTGCCCAGGAGCTGCAGCTCGCTGAGCACGCGCACGGCCAACTCTCTCCCGTCGCGGGCCGTCGCGGCCAGGCGTGCGAGAGTGTCCCGCGCGGGGTCGGCCATGGCGGCCGCGTGGGGTCCGGGGTCGAACCCCGGGAGCGGCGCGAGGCAGGACAGGTAGCCGGCCACGGTGAGAGCGAGCAGGTGCGGCATCTGCCCGGCGGCAAGCGCGCGCAGCGCCGGCTCGGGGATGCGCTGACGCAGCTTGACCGATCCGTCGCTGCCGACCTGGCTCGTCCGGTGGCCGAGCGCGCTGTTGGCCCAGCGCTGGAACAGCTCGCTCTCGTACGCGCGCACGTCGACGCCGCTCGGGACCTCGACGGACGGCTCGTACTCTCCGCGCAGCACGGCGCGGGCCGCCTCTTCGATCGCCGGCATCGCGATCGAAGCGGGAATGGTCGCCGCGCCACGGAGCGCGCCGAGGTAGGCGATGAGCGAGTGGGTGCCGTTGAGGAGGCGCACCTTGAGCTGCTCGTAGCGGCCGACCTCATCGGTGAACACGGCGCCCGCGCGCTCCCAGGCGGGCCGCCCGGCGGCGAAGCGGTCTTCGATCGCCCACATCGTGAACGGCTCGGCGGGCACGGGGATGTCGTCGCGGAGACCGGAGAGCCGGCCCACCTGTGCGCGCAGCTCATCGGTCGTGGCGGGGACGATCCGGTCGACCATGCTGGAGGGGAAGGTGACGGCCGCGTCGAGGTAGGCGAGCACGGGGTCGGCCTCGGGGCCGGGGAGTGCGTGGAGGAACTCCCGGACGAGCTTCTCGGTGTGGGCGCCGTTCGCAGCGAGGTTGTCGCAGCTGAGGATCGACAGGGGTGCTCCTCCGGCGGCGGCGCGAGCCTGCAGCCCGCGCGCCAGCTGTCCGATGGTCGAACGGGGAGCGCCGCCGCGGAGATCCGCGCGGATGGCGTCGTCGTCGAGATCGAGGTGCTGGGTGGCAGGTGAGTAGCTGTAGCCGTTCTCGGTGACGGTGAGCGTGACGATCCTGATCGCGTCGGATGCCACCTCGGCGACGACGCGAGCCGGCTCATCGGCCGCCACGAATGCGTCGGTGTGGACGGCGGGCACCGTGAGCGAGGTCTCCCCGGGCGAGATGGTGGCCACGTGGTACAGGAAGTCCTGCGCGCGGAGCGCGTCGACGACGGTGCGGGAACGCGAAGCGACGCCGATGATGCCCCAGTCTCCCCCGGCCGCGCCGATCGCGGCGGCGGTATAGACCGACTGGTGCGCGCGGTGGAAGCTCCCGAGCCCCAAGTGGAGGATCCCGGCCGAGCGCGGCGAGGCGGGAATACCAGCGGCGGTCGGGCGGCCGAGGCGCGGCAGGTCGGTGCTCATTCGGGTGCTCCGTCGTCGGGGTCCGCGCACCCGGACAGGTGATCGGCGATGATCGTCATGACAAGCAGTGTGTATGGCTTGTACAAACTTGTCAACTCCTTTCACAGGATCGATGGACGATCATAGGAGGACAGATCATCCGGAAGGCGATAGTGGCAGCGACTCTGACCGACGTGGCGCGCAAGGCCGGCGTATCGCTGGCCACGGCCTCACGAGCCTTCGGCGAACCCGATCGACTGGCCGCTGCGACTCGAGAACGCGTGCTCCGCGCGGCCGGCGAGCTCGGCTACGTGACCTCATCGCCGGCGACCACGACGAAGACCATCGGGGTGGTCATCCCCGACGTGGCCAACCCCGTCTACGCGACGCTGATGAAGGCGATCGAGGGGCAGGCCTGGCACGGACGGCACCGCACCGTGCTGTTCGACGCCGATGAGGACCTCCGGCGCGAGCGCGAGCAGATCCAGCGGGCGAGCCAGCTCGACGGCATGCTCCTGTGCTCCCCGCGTCTGCCCGACGCCGAGCTCCTCTCCCTCGTGGGTGACACCCCCTACGTCGTCGTCAACCGACAGCTCGAGGGCGCGATCTGCATCCTCATGGACGCGGAGTTCGGTCCGACGCAGGCGATCGAGCACCTCGCCGCGCTCGGCCACACCCACGTCGCCTACGCGTCCGGTCCCCGCGGATCGTGGGCCGACGCACGGCGCTTCGACTCGATCGCGCGCGCGTGCGAGCGCCACGGCATCCGTCTGACGCGCTTGAGCCACCACGCCGCGTCGATCCAGGGCGGACGGGCGGCGGCGGCTCCCGCGGCGGCGAGCGGCGCGACCGCGGTGGTGGCGTACAACGATCTCGTGGCCCTGGGCGTGGAGTCGGGGCTGTCCGAGCTCGGCCGTCACTGCCCGCGCGACGTCAGCATCATCGGCATCGACGACATCGATCTGGCGAGCGCCGTCACTCCCGCCCTCACCACGGTGCGGATGCCGATCGCCCGCAGTGGCGCGCTCGGCGTCGATCTCCTGCTGCAGGCGATGTCGGGGGCGCCGGTGAGCGACGTCGCCACGCTGAACTCCCAGCTCATCGTCCGCGGATCCACCGCAGCCCCCGCAGCACCCCGACGCGACGCGGTCCCGGGTCCTCAGGCGTAGCCGTATATCCGCCGTCGCCGACCGTGTGCGTCTGGCGCAGAGCGCGCCCGTCGGCGGTCACTGCGGAGCCATACCCTCCTCTGGGTGGATTCTCATCAAGGCCTCACGTTCCGGTGTGGGTGGGCGGCAGTAAAGTGAGCCCGTCACGCTTGATCGTGACCTATCCGGGGGGATCCGTCGACGCCCGGGCGAGCGCTGTCTGCGTGACGCCCGGGCGTCGAATGGCGTCGGGCGCCTGCGCGCGGCGTGCAACATTTTCGTCACCATCTGAAACGCCCCTGGGCGGGAGGCGACGCTCCCGTTTACCGTGGAGGCGTCGGCGTGCATCCTTCGCCGAGTAGCGCAGCAGGTAAGGCAATCATGAGCAGCAGCGGCACCGTCAAGTGGTTCAACTCCGAGAAGGGGTTCGGCTTCATCGCCCCCGACGAGGGTGGGGCCGACGTCTTCGCCCACTACACGGCCATCGACGCGAGCGGCTACCGCTCGCTGGAGGAGAACCAGCGCGTCGAGTTCGACGTCGCGCAGGGTCCCAAGGGCCTGCAGGCGGAGAACATCCGCCCCCTCTGAGCGCGGCCGCCTCCGCTCAGTCGATCGTCGCTCTTCCGGTCTGCCGCTCGTAGGCCGCGAGCGCAGCGGCGTCTTCGGCGTGCCGCATCGCGCGTCGCGCGGCATCGAGGGCTTCGACGGGATCGTGCGCCGAGCGGGAGGCGGCAAGTTCGTGCCTCGCCGCCGCCAGCCGCACGCGGGCGTCGGCACCCGCGTGACCGGCGACCGCCTCCGCGTGGGCCACGGCCGTGCGGGCGGCCGCGACCGTTCCCGGGAGGGCGGAGCGAGCGCCCCGGAGTCGCTGCTGCGCTGTCCGGGCGTCGCCGACGGCAAGGTCCAGTCGATCGCGCAGTCGGGCCAGCGCCGTGACGGTGGCGGTGGGACGCCGTCCGGCCTGGGGCTCCAGGGCGTCGACGGCGTCGGCCACGGCTCGCAGCTCACGGCCCAGCCGCTGCGCGTCCTCCGGCTCCGCCTGGGCCCGCAGTGTCTCGGCCTGACGCACGGCCTCGCGCGCTGCGGCGATCTCCCCGGCCACGCCCTGGGCGGCATCCAGGAGGGCGCGGTGGCGTTCTTCGAGGGTCCGTGCGGCCTGCTGTCCTCGACGGAGCGCCCGTTCCGCGCGGCCCAGCGCTGCCAGAGCGGAGCGCGTCGGATCCTGAGCCGCCTCGTCCGCCTCTGTGAGGAGGGTCGCCACTTCAGCCAGCGCCGCCGTCACCTCGGCAGCGGCCTGCTCCGCGTCGGCCACCTCCTCCGGATCGAAGCGCCCGGCGACCTCGGCCACGAGCGCGTCGACGTCGCCCGCTTCGGCGCGGAGCGCCTCGAGGCGCGTGCGCGCTCGTGCGACCTGTTCTCCCGCCGACTGGTTCGCCGACATCCACTGGGCGTGCTCTTGGCGCGCCGCCGCGATCTGCGCGGTGGCCTGCGACGTGCGTCCGTGGAGCGAGAGGGCGACCCGCCGCACCTCTTCGGGGTGGGCGTCGGGAGCGAGGTCGCGCAGGCGTCCGAACGCCTCGTCACGGATGCGCTGCGCGGTGAGGCGCGCGCGGCGTAGCGCCGCCGGCGCCGTGCCGTCATAGAGCGCCCCGGAGAGGGCGACCTCCAGTTCGAGCTCCTCGACCGCGTCGTCGAGAGCGACGAGGGCGACGCCCGCCCGCGCGCGTTCTGCCTCGGCGCGGGCGCGGGCACGAGGCCCTCCCCGGGCGCGCCGCAGCGACCAGACGAGCGTGCCGGCGCCGAGGCCGGCGACCCCGAAGACGACGACAGCCGGCACCAGCCAGCGGACGATCTCCTCCAGGGTCATGGTCAGGCGTCGTCCTCGATCAGCAGCAGCGCGCGCAGCTCGTCGACGTCGTGGACGACGGCCTGGGCCCCCTCCGACTCGTGCGGCCAGCTGAAGCCCCACGTGACGAAGATCACGGGGACGCCCTGATCGGCGCCGCCGTCGATGTCGTGGTGACGGTCGCCGATGAGGACCGGGCGACGGGTGTCGACGCCGACCGCGGCCAGACGGCGCAGCGACTCGGCGACGATGGCGGACTTCGTGGCGAGCGTCTGTTCGTCGGGCGTGGCACCCACGATCGCCTGGAGGTGGGGCGCGAGGGCGAAGTGCTCCATGAGCGCCAGCACTTGGTTCTCGGGTTTGGAGCTGGCCGTCCCCTGCGGCACGCCCGCGGCCGACAACTCCTCGATCAGCTCACCGACACCGGGGTAGAGGCGGGCACCGCTCGTGTATCCCTCGGCCTTGCCGATCTGCCGGTAGTAGGCCACGGCTTCGGCGGCCCGCGCGCCGGTCATCCCGACGTTCGCCTGGAAGGAGTCGTACATCGGCGGACCGATCCAGTGCACGAGCTCCTCGCGCGTGGGAGCCGGGAAGCCGAAGTGCTCGAGACAGAGGGTCAATCGCCGGAGGATGCCCTCCGACGCATCGACGATCGTTCCGTCGACGTCCCAGAGAATGCACGTCCACGGAGATCTCATCGTCATACCGCCAGCCTATCCAGGGCGCGTCGACGGCCGGCCGCCGCTCTTCTGACGGGGGCTGTCAGAAGAGCGTGGGAAGGCCGCTGTCGGTGCCCTTCATCGCCTCGTAGTCCAGGACGACGCACGCGATCCCGCGATCGGTGGCGAGCGTGCGAGCCTGCGGCGCGAAGGCCTGTGCCGCCAGCACTCCGCGCACGGGCCGCAGGTGCGAGTCGCGATTGAGGAGCTCGAGATAGCGGGTGAGCTGTTCGACCGCGTCGATGCCGGCGCGGCGCTTGACCTCGACGGCGACGTGGGCGGCCGCGGCGCCGTCGGCCGAGGCCAGCTCCACGGTGAAGGCGGCCTCGGGGTTGCGCAGCAGAAGGTCGACGGGACCGATCGCCGTCGGGTACTCACGACGCACGAGGGTGAGCCCGTCACCGACCACCTCGACCTGTTCGGCGAGCAGCCGCTGCAGATCAGCCTCCACGCCGTCCTTCTGCAGGC
>JBMDWQ010000109.1:0-9888 GCA_048594675.1 Microbacterium sp.
CTCGCGGGTCGGGACGTAGGGCGCCAGCGCCTCCACCGTGCGGGGATCGTCGCGGACGATACGCACCGTGTAGGTCTGTCCCTCCTCGAGCACGGGGAGCTTCTCGAACAGGTACTCGCCGTTCGGCCCGGTCGTCACGGAGCCCACCGGGTCGCCGTCCACGTCGACCACGGGACCGTTCGGTCCCACGATCTCCAGCACGACCCCGGGAATGCCCGGCTCGCCCGGATCCTGGCGCCCGTCGCGGTTCTCGTCCACCCAGACGAAGTCACCGACCGACACGCGCGGTGCCGGCTCGTCTTCCCCGGGCTCGTTGAAGATCCGCACTTCGGTCGAGCCTGTCGTCTCGTCCACGACCACGCGGAACAGCTCCGAGGTGCGGAGGTAGCCGGTCGGCGCCTTCACCTCGCGCACCCAATAGGTTCCCGGCTCGGTGACCATCGGCACGCCGCCGTCGGCGGTGCGCAGCTTGCCCTCGCTCACCCGAAGGCCGTCGAGAACGACGCGGCCGGCGTCGGCCTGGCCGGCCTCGTTGGAGCCGAGCACCTGGAACCGCGCGGCGTCGTCGTCGATCACGACCGACGCGTCGTCAGCATCCAGCTTGCTGAGGTCGAGCGGGTAGTCGTTGGTCGGGGTGATCGTGGCGCTCGTGCCGTCGATCACGTTGGTGATGCCCATGCCGACCTCGTACTCGGCGAGGCGGACGGCGAAGTAGAGCGTCACCTCCTGGCCCTGCGTCAGGCGTCCGCGCTCGACGGTGAGGGTGTTCGACCCGTCGTCGAACGCGACCTGGAGCGACGAGCCGGGGATCGAGTACCGCTCGGTCGCCGCGATCTCACCCGACCCGACGTTCGCCGGGTCGACGAACCCGAGGAAGGAGATACCGTCCGGGAGCACGTCGACCACGTCACGCACCATCGCGGTGAAGGTGCCGTGCGGGATGAGATCCACGCGGTAGACGAACTGGTCATCCACGAGACGGCCATCCGCGTCGATCTCGGCACGCAGGTTGTTGGTGAACGCGTCGTTCGCCGCGTCGTAGATGCGCTTGCGCACCTCCATCTCGTTGCCGAAGGTCGTCGCGCGCGAGGTCGCCGACGAGACGTAGGTGTACTCGTTGTCGGCACCGCGGTAGGACGCCTTGTTCACGATCTCCAGCGACTGCTTGCCGG
Organism: Microbacterium sp.; assembly: GCA_048594675.1. Taxonomy (GTDB): domain Bacteria; phylum Actinomycetota; class Actinomycetes; order Actinomycetales; family Microbacteriaceae; genus Microbacterium. Next base: position 1,173 of record JBMDWQ010000109.1, read on the forward strand.
CGATCGGCTTGGTAGGAAGCGTGATCGTGACCGCGAAGTTCGCATCGGTGCGGATGCCGAGCTCCGTGAGCGCGTCGGCGAACGCGTCATTGACGGCGAACTCCAGATCGCCGCCCGGGGTCAGGCGGAGATCCCAGAACGAGGAGTCGAGGGCGAAGCCGTTCCACCCCAGCTGGTTCTCGGGGACCCACTCGTAGCGCAGCGAGATGCCCGCAGAGATCTCGTCGAGGTTCGCGGGGGTCACCTCGAACACATCGTGGTCGACGAGATCCGTGATGACCGACGAGGTCACGTCACCCACGCCGTTGCCGATCGTGAAGGTGAACGGCACATCGATCGAGGAGCCGGGGGTGCCCGAGAGGGCGTTCGTCGGCCCCTCCTTGCGGAAGACGTCGGGGTTGTTGACCTCCGACCCGGGCGCCTTGGGCTCCAGCGGGCGGTGGCCGACGGTGCGCGAGGCCGGGTCGGCGTCGTCGGAGTAGGCGAAGCGCGCGGTGTTTCCGAGTCCGGTGTAGACGGCGTCGGCGGTGGTCGGGAGCTCCCAGGCTGCCGTGCTCCGGGTGAGGCCGGCGACCGAGACGATCCGCGCCTTCACGGTGATCTTCACGTTCGTCGTGACGTCCTTGCCTACGTTCACGAGCAGCGTGTCGCCGTCGCGCAGGTAGGTGCCCACGTACTCGTCTGCCGCGAACTGCGCTGCGGACACCCCGGTGACCTCGGTGAAGGTCGCGCCGTCGGCCGTCAGGAAGTCGGCGCCTGCTGCCCACTCCGTCTGCGCGGGAAGCGTGTCGGTGATGACGACGTTTCGCGTGAGCGCGTGGCGGGTGTCGGCGAAGTCGGCGAACGTCCGCAGATCGGCGCCGAGGGTGTACTCCACATCGATCGCCGGGTCGAGCGTCACGCCGTCGGCGGCGAAGGTCACGGGGATGTCGCCCGGACGCGACGTGGTCTTGGTGAACGCCACTCCCAGGTTCGGACGAGGCTGCGCGGCGACGCGACCGCCGACGCTCGTGCCGGCGGTGCGCTCTTCGCCACCGTTGAGGGTGACCGTGTTCTCGAGACGGACGGAGTAGTCGCCGCCGTCCTCGTTGTCCTTCACGGCGTCGTACCGCTCCTGCAGCTGGTCGCGGAGCGCCGCGAGCGCATCGGCATCGGCGATCTTCGCGCGGTAGGTGAACGTGTAGCGCGAGTTGGCTTCGGCGTCGAAGGTGTACGAGAACGACGCACCGCTGATCGAGGGGAGTCCCGTCAACTCGCTGGTCGCCTTGTTCACGCCGTCGGCGTCGAAGACTTCCTTCGTGCCCGAGAGCGAGCCGTCGACCAGGGCGAGGTGCGCGCCGAGCTCATCGGCGATCGTGACCTCTCGCGCGGCCGCGCTGTTGACCGTGATCGTGAAGGGGATCTCCCGCTCCAGGAACGACTCCGGCAGGACGACCTGTCCGTCCTCGATCGTGACCGTGGGGAAGTTGACCCCGCCGACGTTCTTGGCGAATGCATCGGTCACCGTCTGCGGCGACTCGCCGGGACGGGTGATGAGCACCGTCGTCCGGGTCTCCTCGCCGTCGTAGCGCCAGACGTGCTCGGTGGTCACGGCCTCATCGACGACGTCGACCTGGAACTTCAGGTCCAGGACACCCTGGTTGATGTCCGACGGGAAAGGGTTGGCGAAGGTGACCACGATGTTGCCGTCGGCGTCGAGGGCCAGCGACTCCACTGCGGTGTTGCCCGCGGGGACGACGAGCGCCGACTCCGGGATCGTCACGCCGGACGGCCGCTGAACCGTCACCACCTTGCCGTCGTCCATGCTCCCGTAGCCGATCTGGAAGCTGTAGTCCCGCCCGCTCTCGTAGACGGGCTTGCCGTTGTGCTCGGACACGTTCGGCAGGACGACGGAGACGGTGCCCCCAGCCGCGTGGGCGGCTGTGACGCCGCTGACGGCGAGGGCGGTCGTGACGACGACCGTCACGAGGGCGGCAACGACGGTGCGCATGCGCGACCGCAGCCTTCGATTGTTCACGGGAGACTCCTCGGTGATCGCTCCGCTACGTGTGAGCCACGGTGTCCGGGCGCGCCACGTAGCGCCGGGCAGCGGTCGTGCTGCTGTCCGTCGGTGGGGGCCGTGCGCTGGTCGTCCCCGCCTCCGATCCGACGCGTGGGAGCGCTACCAAGGCGCACTCGCTCTCACGCTATCGATGGCGCGAGGCGCGGCGCGAATCGATTCAGTAACCCTGCGCGAACTGCTCGGGCGGCTGCGGAAAGCGCTCTACAGGTCGTGTGCGTACAGCACGCCGGAGGAGGTTCCGAGGTAGATCCGCCCTCCTCCGACCGCCAGCGACGTCGCGCCCGACACCGGGGAGATCCATCCCGCGAACGTCTCGCCCGCGTTGCGCGAGACGAATACGCGATCGCGCGTCAGCACATACACGGTGCGTCCCGAGACGTACAGGTCGATGATCGCCGCCCCGCCGGGCATCCCGACGGTGTGGATGCGACGCGTGGAGGGAGTGAACACGCGCAGTCCCGTCGACCCGCCGCTGAGGAGGCGTCCGTCGCAGCTCTGCACGCGGGACCCGACGGTGCCCAGGTGGAATCTCTCACGGACGAGCGGCATCTCCTGCCAGTACCCCTGGTGGAATCGTCGCATCGGTCCGAACCCGCCTCCGGACCACCCGGCCTGGAGGTAGGCGACGCCGTCGGCGGCCGCGATCCAGTGATACCGGTCCTGCGACTGTGCCGGCACCCCGTCTCGCGCGAACGACCGCTCCCACGTGTAGGCGGCCGTGCGCCTCCACGCCATCGGGCCGGCCTGGCCCCCGAACGAGCCCGAGCCGACGGCGAAACGGCCGGCGTCCGAATCGGTGATGTCGAACACGTGGAATGACGCGCCCACGGGTTGCTGCTTCCATGTCAGCCCGTCGGGCGACCAGCTGAACCCGCCGCGCGGATCGAGCGCGGCGACGGGAGCATCGCCGAGTGGATCGATGTTGGGGGCCATTAGACCGGCACTCGTGATCCGCCAGGTGTGGATGGCGTGCGTGTAGGCGCGGTGGCGATCGCCGATGAACCGTCCGCGTGAGATGTCGAACGGGTCGATGCTGATCGGTCCCGTGTTGCCGTTCCAGTCTCCGTATCCGGCGAAGAGCATTCCGCGGTAGATCTCGAGGTCGGCGATCTGCCGGCCGGCCGCTGTCGGTTGCGCGGTGGCGCCGGGATGCGCGCCGAGGCGTTCCCATCGCGTGGACGTGGCCCGCGGCAGCGTCGCAGCCGTGGTCGCGACGCCGGCGAAGGTCAGAAAGGTGCGGCGAGTGATGGTCATGATGCGTCCCCCTGTGCATGACGCCGCCCCCCAACGGCGTTCACCGCCGTTGACGGTACCGGCCGGGGTTCTCCCACCGTCGGCGGGTGCCCGAACTGCGTCGTCCACCGCGCGTTTCGCCCGACCTCGTCTGCGCTCGCCGCGCCCGCCCGAGCCTCGGTGGGCAGTGGGTGAGCCTCAGTGGGAACTGGGCGATGCGGGACGGCGCGGTCGACGCGTCGTCATCCAGGCGCCTGCGCCGACCGAGCCGACACCTCCCAGCAGCAGTCCCAGAGGGATCACGCCGCCGGTCTCGATGAGTCCTCCCGTGCCGCGGATGCGGGCGGTGTTGGTGAGGGTGGCGTCGATGGTGGCGCCGGCGGGGATGGTGACGGTGGTGGGGTCGCTGCCGGTGACCTCGACGGTGCTGGTGGCGCCGCTGCTGGTCTCGGTGATGGTGCACTCGGTTCCGGCGGGGAGGTCGGTGTAGGTCTGGTCGTAGGTGCCTGCGGCGGTTCCGGCGTCGAGGGTGAAGGTGTCGGTGAGCGCGTCGCCGCAGTCGATGGTGAGGGTGATCTCGCCCTGTTCCCCGGCGGCCGGGCCGTCGAGGGTCTTCACGACCCGCAACCCTCCCGGGAGGAAGGTGACCGTGTTCGTGATGGTGACGCTGGCCCCTTCTGTCGTGATCTCGGCCGACTGCGGAGCGTCGGTGGTCACCGACACCTCGGTTGTCGCGCCGGTCTCCGGCTCCTCGACCGTGCACGTCCTGCCGAGGGGGATGCCCTCGTAGATGAAGGACGACGCGGTCGTCGCCCCTGCGTCGATCTCCGCGGTGAACGTGTAGCCCTCGCCGCAGTCGATCGAGAGCTCGATCGCGTCCTGTTCGCCGACGGCGTCGCCCGCAAACGACTTGTTCACCGTGATGCTGCCCGCGGCGAAGAACTCGACATCGGCGGTGGCCACCGCATCCAGCTCCGCAGTATCGGCCAAGATCAGCCGTTGCGCGTCGTCCCGATCGGGGCTGTTCCCGTCGTAGAGGTAGACCTCTCCTCTCTGGACGGTCACCACTGCCCGGGCATTCAGCACGGTGCTGGCGACGTCACCCGAGTCGCTCCCGACCCAGATGTCGCTGCCCGGAGCGACCGTCGCCGGGTTCGCGAGGGGAGTGGTTCCCTCGGCATCCGAGTACATCGTGTATCCGGCGGGCACGGTCACGGTGACCTCCGAAGCCCCTTCGGCGGTCACCGTGAAGGGGCCGGCGAGGCCCTCGGTCGGCGCCGAGCTGGTGGCGGGATCGATCGACACCTCAGGCTGCACGGGCTGTGACACGGGTCCGTTCTCCTGAGCGTCCGCCACGATCGCCGCAGCGGCGGCCCGGATCGTCGCGGACTGCGGCGTGGAGCTCACGACCAGTCCATCGGTGAAGTACCAGATCGCGGCTTGAACGGCGGCGGCGCGCTGGTTCGCGGTCAGATCCGCGGGAGCGCCCGTCGTGGGGAAGTAGTTGTTGAGGATGTAGGCGACGTAGTCGACGTTCGGGACATTCGACTCCTCCCACGTCCCGGACTCGTAGCCGATACCCACATATGTCTGAACGCGCAGGTTGATGCAGTACATCTCGGCCGTCAGGGAGGGGTCGGAGATGCTCGCCGTGTTGATCGTGCCGGCGAAGGTGGACACCGCGGTGTATCCGGCAGGGTCGCTCGTCGGATACGGCTCCAGAGGGTCCTGCGTCGTCCCGGCCGCCGGCTGCAGCCCGGCGATCGTGGCTCCCGCACCGAGCGAGACGATCTGGATCTCGGTGTTGTCGCCGATCGCGGTCTCGGTGGTGGGATTCTCCTCGTCCAGACGTGCGGCGGCGGGGTCGACGAGGCCGAACACCAGGACAAGGCTCGCCAGCACGGTGCCGAGCGCCGCCACGCGCCTCGAGCGGCGTGAGCTGCGCCGGCGGAGTGGGCGCGACACCGCCACGCTCCGAGATCCGGAGTGGGCGACGGGACGAGAGTGGGGGGCCATGGTCCGTTCCTTTCACGCGTGGCGCCGGGAGGGGCACCAGTTCGCGAGGCGGTAGGCACCACCGTGCCGGGAGACGGAAGACTCCAGTAGGGTCGTTGGTCCCGTCGTCTCTTCTGGCCGTACCGGGATCAGGCCTGGTCGTCGTGAGTCAGCAGGTACAGCACCGCCTGCGTGCGATGGGTGATCTGCAGCTTCGCGAACAGTGCGGAGGTGTAGTTCTTCACCGTCTTCTCCGCCAGGCCCAGTCGTTGGCCGATCTCCCGATTCGTGAGCCCTTCGGCGATCAGGTGCAGCACCTGAGTCTCCCGGAGGGTGAGCTCCACACGGCTGACTGCGGGGTCGAGCGTGCTCGGTGACTCCGCGACGGGTGCGGTCTCTCGCCGTCCGAGCATCACGCGGCGCACGACCGTGCGGACGTCGTCCTCGGCGGCATAGTCGAAGAAGTACTCGTCGGCTTCCGACGAGAGCGCGACCCGCCGGGTCGGGCCTTCCCGGTGCCCGAGGATGACCGATCGGATCCGGGGGTCCTGCTCGCGCATGGCGTGGACCGAGTCCACGGTCTGAGGGCCGCCTTCCGTCGTCTCGATGATCGCCACGTCGGCGTGCGCGCCGTCGATGGCCGCCCAATGTGTGTCCTGCCCGCGGGCCTCGGCCACCACGACCAAGTCCTCGGCTTCCTCGACGACAGCCCGCAGCCCGCGACGGACGATGTCTCGCGAGTTCAGGAGAAGGATCCTGACGGGTCGTCCCGTGGGCCGGCGTGAGGGGGACGACTGCGTGTGGGGGGGGATTTTTCGGCATGACCGCTCGTTTCGATATTCTCGGCGGCTCCGATGGGGCCCACCCTAAGCACGTCTCGTCCGATTTCGATAGAGCAACGACAAAATATTCCGCACGGTTACCGGAAGCCCGCGCCAGGGCGCTCCGAAGCGCCGGCGCACTCCTCAGAGCGGAGCAGCAGTCGTGCTGTTGTCCGTCGATGCGGTCCGCGTGATGGTCGCCCTAAACGCCGAACTGTAGCGCGCTGGGAGCGCTTCCACAACGCCCCGGCCTTCCTTCGTTCTCGTTCATGTCCGTCGGGTCGCCTGCGGCGATCTCCCAGGAACGCGTCACCCGCCTGCCCTATCCTCATTCCATCCAGGGGGAGTACTCCGACACGGTCGGCTCGTCATTACGGGTGCATCGCACTCCGGGCCACCGGTCCCTGATCACAGGGATGGGGGAGACCTTGGCGTCATCGCAACGCTGAGCCCGAGTCTTCCGGAGACCCTGTGAACATCACCCCCCTCGTGTGGATCATCACGATCGCTGTCACCATCGCCTTCTTCGTCTACGAGTTCTTCGCGCACGTGCGCAAGCCCCACGAGCCCACGATCGGCGAGTCGGCGCGCTGGTCGGCGTTCTACATCGGACTCGCGCTCGCCTTCGGCGTCGGGATCGGCCTGGTCTCGGGGTGGACGTACGGCGGCGAGTACTTCGCGGGATACCTCACCGAGAAGGCCCTCTCGATCGACAACCTGTTCGTCTTCCTCATCGTGATGACGAGCTTCGCCGTGCCGAAGATCTACCAGCAGAAAGTGCTGATGATCGGCATCGTGATCGCGCTGATCCTCCGCGGCATCTTCATCGCGGTGGGGGCGACCCTGATCTCGAACTTCTCGTGGATCTTCTACATCTTCGGCGCGCTGCTGCTGTTCCTCGCCTACCGCCAGGCGTTCGCGCACGGCGAGTCCAACCCCGCGGACGGCCGATTCATGCGCTTCGTCCGCCGCCACCTGCCCGTCAGCGACGAGTACAACGGTGACCGCCTCACGGTGAAGCGAGACGGTCGCCGGTTCGTGACGCCGATGCTCCTCGTCATCGTCGCCATCGGGTTCGTCGACCTCATCTTCGCCGTCGACTCGATCCCCGCCATCTACGGGCTCACCGAGGAGGCGTACATCGTCTTCACCGCGAACGCCTTCGCGCTCATGGGGCTCCGCCAGCTCTACTTCCTCATCGGCGGGCTGCTGGAGCGTCTCGTCTACCTGGCGCAGGGGCTCGCGGTCATCCTCGCCTTCATCGGGGTCAAGCTCGTGCTGCACGCGATGCACGTCAACGAGCTCGCCTTCATCAACGGTGGTGAGCCGATGCTGTGGGCGCCCGAGATCCCGATCTGGTTCTCGCTGCTGTTCATCACCGCGACGATCACGGTGGCCACCGTGGCGAGTCTCCTGAAGACCCGCCACGACCGTGAGCGTGCCGCCGAATCGATCGAGGACCCCCGCTGATGGGCGACCTCGTCTGGAACATCGTCCTCGTCTTCGTCTTCGTCCTGATCGGCGGCGTCTTCGCCGCCACCGAGATGGCGCTGGTGACGCTCCGTGAGAGCCAGGTCAACGCCATCGCGGCGCGCGGACGGCGCGGGGCGAAAGTGGCCTCGCTCGCGCGTAATCCCAACACCTTCCTCTCGGCCGTGCAGATCGGCGTCACGGTGGCCGGGTTCGCCTCGGCGGCCTACGGTGCCACCTCGATCGCTCCGTCGGTCGCGCCGCTGTTCGAGGGTTGGGGGGTTCCCCCGGCGCTCTCGCTGACACTTGCGACCGTGGTCCTCACCCTCGTCATCGCCTACCTCTCCCTCGTGCTGGGTGAGCTCGTGCCCAAGCGGCTTGCGATCCAGCGCAACGCGCAGTTCGCCTACGCCGTGGCTCCGGTGCTCGACGGCTTCGCCACCCTCATGCGCCCCGTCATCTGGCTGTTGTCGGTGTCGACGAATGCGCTCGTGCGGCTTCTGGGCGGTGACCCCGACAAGACCTCGGACGAGCTGACCGACGAAGAGGTGCGCGACATCGTCGCCAGCCACCAAGGGCTCCCCGACGACGAGCGGCGCATTCTCGACGACGTGCTCTCCCTCCGCGGTCGGCAGATCAGCGAAGTGATGCGGCCACGTCCCGAGGTGGTCGCTCTGGAGGAGTCGACGTCGGTGGCCGAGGCGGTGGCGCAGGTGCGCGACCTCCCGTTCTCGCGCTACCCCGTCGTCGACTCGTCCATCGACGACATCACCGGCTTCGTGCACGTACGCGACCTCTTCGAGCGTGCGGTCGCCGACCCGACTGAGCGTCTCGGCGATCTCGCCCGCGCGATCACCTACCTCCCCTCCACGGCGCGCGTGCTGCCGACGCTGACGCGGATGCGTGCCGACGGGCATCAGATCGCGGTCGTCGTCGACGAGTACGGCGGCACCGATGGGATCGTGACCCTCGAAGACCTCGTCGAGGAGGTCGTGGGCGAGATCTTCGACGAGTACGACACCGACGGGATGATCACGGGCGACTCGGAGACGGTCGATGGCCGCCTCAACCTGCAGGACTTCGAGGAGGCGACCGGCGTGCACCTGCCGCGAGGTGCCTCCGACACGGTGGCCGG
>JBMDWQ010000011.1:0-28497 GCA_048594675.1 Microbacterium sp.
ACCCGCTCGTCGTCCGCGAGTGCGTCGAGCACAGCGGTCCAGACGGGAACGTCCGGCAGATCGTGCGGTGTCATGGCTCCCCTGGGGTGGTCGTCGAAAGATGGGCGCGTGGCGTCGTGGAACGACGCCGATGCGTCACGAGCTGCGGCGGACGGATCCCCTCCCCGTCGTGACGACGACGCGGAACCTGTGGATAACTCGTCCGTGACACGGTAGTCACGGCCGCCGAGACGAGCCAAACCCACTGTAGATCCGGTCCGCGTGTCCTCGCCAGGCGACCTGTGAGGTCGGTGGATAATGTTCCGTTCCGGCCGCGCGAGTTTGAGTTCGCGCGTGACTCGACGTACCCTTAGTCGGTTGACTTATGCCCATCCGGGCAGTCCCCTGTACCCGTGTCCCCGGTCTAGAGCGTTCCGGTGACCGCCGATCCGGAGTGATCCTCATGAGCAAGCGTACGTTCCAGCCCAACAACCGCCGTCGCGCCAAGAAGCACGGCTTCCGCGCTCGCATGCGCACCCGCGCCGGCCGCGCGATCATCGCGGCCCGTCGCTCCAAGGGTCGCACCGAGCTCTCGGCCTGATCCGACATCGCAGTGCTGGCGCGCGGGAACCGCATCACCCGCGGGGCGGAGTACAAGGCCGCCGTCCGCAGGGGTTCCCGTTGTGCCGGAACGGTGACCATCACGTACGTCGTTCCTTCTGAAGAAGAGGGACCGGCGCGTTTTGGTTTCATCGTGAGTAAACAGGTCGGCTCCGCGGTCGTCCGCAACACCGTCCGTCGGCGGTTGAAGGCCGTGTGCGCGGAGGCGCTGCCCACGGTGCGTCCCGGCCTCGATGTCGTGATCCGCGCCTTGCCCGCCTCGGCCGACGCCACCTTCGATGTGCTGCGCCGCGATGTCGTGCGCTGTCTGCAACGGAAAGCCGCCGCGTGAGCACGACCACCCTGCCTTCTTACGCCCTGGGCGACGGCCGCCTTCGCGGTGCCGATCCGGGGTGGTCACTCGCACTGGTCCCGCGTAATGCCGTGTTGGCTGTGCTGCACGCGTATCGCGCGACGATCTCCCACACCTATGGCGACGTCTGTAAGTACTATCCGTCGTGCTCGGCGTATGCGGTCGGGGCGGTGCAGCAGCACGGAGCCGTCAAAGGCGCCGCGCTCACGGCGGCGCGACTGGCGCGATGCCACCCCTGGGCGCAGGGCGGGATCGACGACGTCCCGCCGCACGACCACTTCCGACACCGTCTCACTCCGCACGGATTCGTCGTGCACCCGAGAAAGGACTGATCCTTGCTGGATCTTCTCTTGACCGCGGCCACCCCGAGTCCGGCCGTGCCCACCCCGACGACTCCCGCCCCTTCGGGCGGCCTCGACTTCTTCAGCGCCATCATGTGGCCGTTCAAGTGGATCGTCGAGACGATCCTCGTGTTCTGGCACTGGATCTTCACGACCATCGGGCTCGAGCCGGCGGCCGGCTTGACCTGGGTGCTGTCGATCATCGGTCTCGTGATCGTGGTGCGCTCGGCGCTCATTCCGCTGTTCGTTCGGCAGATCAAGAGCCAGCGGAAGATGATGGAAATCGCTCCTGAACTGCGAAAAGTTCAGGAGAAGTACCGGGGCAAGAAGGATCAGCTGTCCCGGGAGGCCATGAGCCGCGAGACCATGGCGCTGTACAAGAAGCACGGCACCACTCCGGTGTCGAGCTGTCTTCCTCTCCTGGTGCAGATGCCCATCCTCCTCGGCATGTTCTACACGCTGAGCGACGTGAAGCGGCACGCCGAGTGGGGTGTCGGTGGTGTCGGACTTCTGAACGCCGATCTGACGCGGCAGTTCTACGACGCCCAGCTGTTCGGGGTGGCACCGCTGCACACCAACATGACGGAGGCGATCGGTCTGGGCCAGACGGCGACCGTCGTCATCCTGGTGATCCTCGTCGTGCTGATGATCGCGTCGCAGTTCATCACCCAGTTGCAGATCATCTCCAAGAACCTCTCCCCCGAGGCCAAGACCGGTCAGGCGTACCAGATGCAGCGCATCATGCTGTACGTCCTTCCGCTCGCATTCATCTTCTCGGGCGTCTTCTTCCCGCTGGGCGTGGTGCTCTACTGGTTCACGTCCAACATCTGGACGATGGTGCAGCAGTTCCTCGTGATCCGTAACCTCCCCACCCCCGGGTCCGAAGCGGCGAAGGCTCGCGAGGAGCGCCTGGCACGCAAGGGCAAGGCGATCGATGCGCAGGGCAAGATCGTTCCGCTGGAGAAGTACGAGGCCGAGCAGCAGCGTCTCTATGAAGAGGCGCAGCGCGCCAAGGAGCAGGCCCCGAAGCGTCAGCAGCCCGTGAGCAAGCAGCGGGCCAAGAAGCAATCGCAGAAGAACAAGCCACAGAATCCGTCCTGATCGACGCCCGAGGATCCTCATGAACACCACGCCCGCAACGACCGCGTCCACTCCGGCGACCGTCGCCCAGCTCGAAGAGGAAGGCGACGTCGCGGCCGACTACCTCGAAGGGCTCCTCGATATCGCTGACATCGACGGTGACCTGGCACTGGACGTGCGCTCGGGACGCGCCTACGTCACGGTCGAGAACGACGACGCCGCATCCCTCCGCCTCCTCTCGAACCCGGACACCGTCCAGGCGCTGCAGGAGCTGACGCGCATCGCGGTGCAGACCAAGACCGGACGGTTCTCTCGGTTGATCCTCGACATCGGCGGCTCGCGCGACGCTCGTCAGCAGCAGTTGGAGAAGCTCGTCGACCGCGCGATCGAGCGGATCGATGACGGCGCATCCCAGGCGTCCCTCCCGGCCATGTCGAGCTACGAGCGCAAACTCGTGCATGACATCGTCGCTGAGCGGGGCTTCGTCTCCGAGTCCTACGGTGAGGGTTCGGACCGCCACACGGTCATTCGTCGTGGCTGATGTTTCACGTGAAACAGTCGGTGGGGTCGAACCGGAGCCCTCGGCCGCAGCGCTGATCTTCGGTGATCGTCTCGAGCTTGCCCGTTCCTTCACAGCGGCGCTTGCCGAGCAGGGCGAGCGGCGCGGTCTCATCGGCCCCCTGGAGCTTCCCCGCGTCTGGACGCGACACATTCTGAACAGTGCCGTGGCAGCACCACTGTTCTCGGCGGGGGCGGAGGTCGGGGATGTCGGCTCTGGCGCCGGCCTTCCCGGGCTGGTGCTCGCCATTGCTCGACCGGACATCCGGTGGGTCTTGATCGAGCCGATGGAGCGTCGAGTCGCCTGGTTGACGGAACAGGCCCGGGAGCAAGGTCTCGACAACGTCGAGGTGGTGCGCGCACGCGGTGAGGACTGGAAGCGCGGGCCTGTCCTCGATGCCGTCACGGCGCGAGCCGTCAGTGCGTTCCGTACGTTGGTTCCCCTGACCGCACCCCTGGTGCGGGATGGCGGTGAGCTCATCTTCCTCAAGGGTGCGAGCGCGGAGCGTGAGATCGACGCGGCGGAGAAGGTCATCCGGAAGTTCAGGCTGACCCAGGTCCGGGTAGAGCCCGTCGGGGAGGGTCTCATCACCGAGCCGACCCGTGTCCTCCGCGCCGTCGTGCGATGAGTGACGACGCACGAGAGCTGCGTACGCGTGTTTCACGTGAAACAGTCGTTCGCACGGCACCGCGCCGAATGTCGTCGTTTCACGTGAAACGTCGAGTGGACGGTCAACCCCTCCGTTTCACGTGAAACGGAACCGGGAGCGCCCCTCCCACGCCGAGCAGGGTCAGCGCTCTCGACTACAGTGGAACAGCCCCTTGAACGACAGGAGTAGCCGGTGACGGAATCGGAGAACCCCACGTCCTCCGCACCCTTCTCGTTCGACGACAGTCCGATTGCCCGCGAGCTCGCCGACCTCACCTCCCGCCGAAAGGCGCTGGATGCGGTCGAGCTGGAGTTCACGGGCCCCACCCGAGTGCTCACCGTGTCGAACCAGAAGGGTGGGGTCGGAAAGACCACGAGCACGGTCAACATCGCCTCGGCTCTCGCCTCGGTCGGCGCGCGCGTGCTCGTCATCGATCTCGACCCTCAGGGCAACGCGTCAACGGCGCTGGGAGTCCCCCATACCGCCGATATCCCCAGCATCTACGACGTTCTGATCGACGAGTTCCCCCTCAGTGACATCGTGCAGACGAGCCCGGAGTCGGATCGTCTCTTCTGTGCTCCCTCGACGATCCACCTCGCCGGTGCGGAGATCGAACTGGTCTCCCAGGTCGCCCGGGAACATCGCCTCCGGACGGCGCTGGAAGACTATCTCTCTGCTGCGGAGCAACCGCCGCACTTCGTGCTCATCGACTGCCCGCCGTCACTCGGGCTCCTGACGATCAACGCCTTCACGGCGGCGGACGAGCTCATGATCCCGATTCAGTGCGAGTACTACGCCCTCGAAGGGCTCAGTCAGCTGCTCGGCAGTGTTCGCATGATCCAGAAGCACCTCAATCCGCGGCTGCACCTCTCCACCATCCTACTCACGATGTACGACGGCCGCACCCGGTTGGCTCAGCAGGTGGCCGACGAGGTCCGTGCGCATTTCCCGCGGGAAGTTCTGCGTACGGTCATTCCCCGATCCGTCCGGGTCTCGGAGGCGCCGAGTTTCGGTCAGACGGTGATCGCGTACGACGGAGCATCGGCCGGGGCCGTCGCCTACCGTGAGGCCGCCGTGGAGATCGCCCGACGTGGTCGTGGCGGCAGTGAAGAAGAGGAGTCCTGATGGCGAAGAGAACTGGTCTGGGGCGGGGGATCGGCGCGCTCATCCCCACGGCTGAGTCGAATGAGGCACGGCCGGTCGACGTCTTCTTCCCTGGAGCCCCGGCCGACAAGGGTGAGGGCACGGAAGCCCACGGTGAGGCGGCGGAGCTCCTCGCCATCCCGGGGACCCGACTGATCGAGATCGACCCCCGCGAGATCGTGCCCAACCCGCGTCAGCCCCGGACGCACTTCGATCCCGACGACCTCGCGGAGCTCATCCACAGCGTCCGCGAATTCGGCGTGCTGCAGCCGGTCGTCGTGCGGACGAACGAAGAGGGCAAGTACGAGCTCATCATGGGTGAGCGGCGGACACGCGCATCGCGAGAAGCGGGCCTGACGTCGATCCCGGCGATCGTGCGCGACACCTCGGACGAGAACCTCCTGCGCGACGCGCTCCTGGAGAACCTCCACCGCTCGCAGCTGAATCCTCTCGAAGAGGCGTCCGCCTACCAGCAGCTGCTCGACGATTTCGGCATCACGCAGGAGGAGCTCGCGGCTCGGATCGGACGATCCCGTCCGCAGATCAGCAACACGATCCGTCTCCTGAAGCTGCCCGTGCCCGTCCAGCAGCGGGTGGCGGCGGGAGTGCTCAGTGCGGGACATGCCCGCGCCGTCCTCTCCCTCGACTCCCCCGAGGCCATGCAGCGTCTGGCCGACAAGATCGTCAACGAGGACCTCTCCGTGCGTGCCGCGGAGGCGGCCGCGAAAGCCCCCGATGCCGGAGCCAAGCAACGGGCACCGAAGGCCGGCGCTCGTCGAGCGCACCTCGACGAGGTCGCCGAGCGACTCGGTGATCGCCTCAACACGAAGGTCAAGATCAACCTCACGGCAAGAAAAGGCCAGATCAGCATTGATTTCGCGACCATTCAGGATCTGAACCGGATCCTTGCGGAGATCGGTGAGACGGAGTACGGCTCGTTCTGAGTCGCTGTCGGTGCGGCGGCGTAGGCTGGAGAGGTGACCGAAGCTCGCCCCGCCCGCCGCGCCAGTCTGGAGCTGCTGCGCGCCGAAGCGGGCGATGAGCTGTCGGTCCTCATCGAAGAGCGCGTGCGCGACGGCGAGGATCCGTGGGACTTCATGGAGGACCTTCCGAGTGTCGATGAGCTCGTCGTCCTGACGCTGCGCGCCGAGAACATCGCCTCCAACGGAGGGGTCCGCCCGAACGCCAGCCGCAACTACCGTGTGCTGCGACAGATCGCGCTCGACTACCCGCCTCTCACGCGGGCCGTGTGGCGTCTGCTGGGAAGCGAACCACACCGGCGCTGGGACGCATCGGTGCGGATCGAAGCGTCGTGAACGTGCCGGCGTCGGTAGCCTCGGACGCGTGACCTCCGACTCGTCCCTCTTCGTCTCCGCAGAGCTCGACATCGAGTTCGTCGAAGCCACGTCCGACCCCATCGGTGAGACCTGCGCCGCTTTGCGCGCCCGCGGGCTCGTCGGGCTCGTCGAGGACGACGCGGAGGGTCGCACGGGAGCGGTGTCGGCGGTTCTGGCGTTCGCGCCGGACCGCGGCCTTCTCGCCGCGACCGCGGACGGGGTCACGACGGTGCCCGCGCAGCCCGTCATCGATTCCCTGTCGGCGCAGCTCCGCGCCGAGGTGGGGCTCCGCGCGGGCGAGGAAGAGCTCTCCGCGGTCCACGAATCGGCGGCCGACACCTCGGAAGAGGCTCCCACGTCGACAGAGCGGGTGGAGACGATCTTCGTCGTGGCAGGAGAGTTGTCGACCTCGATCGATCGCCGTTCGGAGATCGCGAGGCAGCTGGAGTCCGCCGTCGTGGCTGCACCCCTGGGTCACCGCACCCTCCTCGCCGCGTCCCGGAGGGCGCCGTTCGCGTCGTGGTCGGCAGCGCAGCGACCGGTCATCGCGCTGCAGTACGCCGATCACGCTCTCGCGGTCCACGTCTACAGCCGCCGTGCCGTGAGTGAAGGGCCGGCGCGCGAGCGGCGGACGATGGCGGGCATCCCCGACTGGATGGCGCTGTGGGATCCCGCACCCATCCTGCTGGGCACGGCTCAAGAGATCGGACACGCCCACTCCACCGTCGCGGAGGTCGAGAACAGACTCCTCGACGACCGCAACGAGACCATCCGGTCTCTCGCGCTCACCGATGACGCCGTGCTGTCGGAGACGCAGATCGACGGGCCGGCGCTCGCGGAGCTTCTGGGACGCCCCCTCGACGCCCTCCTCGTCGCCGAGGTCGTCGAGGCGTTGCGACTTCCCCGGGAGGTGACCGCCGTTGTCACGGGAGAACGCCCGACGACCTCGTTGCCGGGAGCCGCCGTCATCGACGAGGTCCCGGGCGATCGTGATCCGGGCAGACGCGGATGGTGGCCCTTCTCGAACCCGTCGCGGTCACGCCGTCGGTAGCCGGAGGCGTCCGCAACCGAAAAAAGCCCGGTCGGAGGCAATTCCGACCGGGCTTCTCGTGGGTTCGCGTCAGGCGAGGTACGCCGCGAGGTCCTGCTCGAGGGCGAACTTCGGCTTGGCGCCGATGATCGTCTTCTCGACCTGCCCCTTGTTGAACACCTTCATCGCGGGGATGGAGGTGATCTGGTACTCCATCGCGAGGTTCGGGTTCTCGTCGACGTTAAGCTTGAGGACGGTGATCTTGTCGCCGTTCTCGGACTGGATCTCGTCGAGGATCGGTCCCACCATGCGACAGGGACCGCACCATTCGGCCCAGAAGTCCACCAGGATGGGACCCTCTGCGTCGATGACGTCCTGCTGCCAGGTGCTCTCGTTCGTGGCCTTGGCGGTCATTTCACTGTCTCCTTCGGAAAGCTGTCAACGATGACAACGCGGGTTCGGGGTGATTTGTTCCGATGCTGTCTCAGGCGGCCGTCGCGTCGGCGTCCGGGAGGGCGTCGATCTGTGCCGCGTCGGCCTCAGGGCTGCCGGCATCGTCGAGCGCGGCCAGGTAGTGCTCGACGTCGAGGGCAGCGACGGTGCCGCTTCCGGCAGCCGTGACGGCCTGGCGGTAGGTCGGGTCGATCACGTCACCGGCGGCGAAGACGCCCGGCACAGAGGTGCGCGAGGTGCGGCCGTCGACCCAGATCGTGCCGTGCTCGGTCAGGTCGAGAACACCGTGCACGAGGTGTGTGCGGGGGTCGTTGCCGATCGCGACGAAGATGCCGTCGAGAGGCAGCTCGCGAGTCGACCCGTCGACCGTGTCTTTCAGGACGACGCCGGTGACCGCGTCGTCGCCGAGCACGTCGACGACCTCGCTGTTCCACACGAACTCGATCTTCTCGTTGCCGAACGCGCGTTCCTGCATGATCTTCGAGGCGCGAAGCTCGCTCCGGCGGTGGATGACGTAGACCTTGTTCGCGAACTTCGTGAGGAAGGTCGCCTCTTCCATCGCCGAGTCGCCGCCGCCGACGACGGCGATGGTGCGCTCGCGGAAGAAGAAGCCGTCGCACGTGGCGCAGTACGAGACGCCGTGGCCCGACAGACGAGCTTCGCCCTCGATGCCGATCTTGCGAGGAGCGGAGCCGGTGGCGTAGACGACCGAGTCGGCCTCGTGGGTGGCTCCCGATCCGAGCGTCACCTTCTTGACGCGGCCGGAGAAGTCCACGCTCACCACGTCGTCGTAGACGACCTCGGTGCCGAACTTCTCGGCCTGCTCCTGCATCTTCGTCATGAGGTCGGGACCCATGATGCCCTCGGGGAAGCCGGGGAAGTTCTCCACCTCGGTGGTGTTCATGAGCTCCCCGCCCGCCTCGACCGAACTGGCGATCAGCAGCGGCTCGAGGTTGGCACGCGCGGCGTAGATGGCCGCGGTGTACCCCGCCGGACCCGATCCGATGATGATGACCTTGCGCACGTGACTGCCCTTCTGTTCGCGGGGCTGCGACGGCCCCAGCACATTCAACCCATGCTAACTGCGGGGCATTCCACGACCGGGGCGGCGCACCGCGGGCAGGAGGGCGCCCGCGTCCGGCGGTCGAGAACGGGGCGTCAGCGGCCGGGGAGGAACCGGCGCACCGTCCGCACGGCCGTTCGCAGCTCGGGCGCGCGCAGGAGAGCCAGGAACGCCGTGTAGATCACGAGCGTCACGAGACCGATGAGGGCCGCGGACAGGAAGCCCGCGAGACGGTCGGAGGCCGCCCATCCCGCCGCGCCGCCGAGCAGTTCGAACGTGAGCCACCCCGCCGCGGTGGCGGGAACGGCGGAGACCAGGAACCGTACGACCGCTCGCGCCGCGGCTCCAAGGCCCAGGGGACGGGCCATCCTGCGTCGCAGCAGCACGACCGCCAGCGCGAACTGGATGATGTTGGCGAGCGACTGACCGAGGGCGATACCCACCGCGAGCCACGGCAGCGGCAGGGCGACGAACGCGATGATCGCGGTGACGATGACGAGCACTGCCTGGACGGTCGTGTAGAGGAACGGCGTGCGGGTGTCGCCCAGCGCGTAGAAGGTGCGCTGGATGCCGAACTGGAACGACAGCGGCAGCAAGGCCACGAGGAAGGCCGCGAGCACCCAGGCGAGGGCCACCGCCTCGTCGGCGTCGTTCGCGAACAGCCTCGACAGAGGCACGATCGCGGCGATCATGGCGCCGAGGATGCCCACCATGAACACACCGATCGTGCGGGTGAGCGTGGCGAGATCGGCCGTGACGGCATCGGTGCGCCCCTCCGCCACATGCTCGCTGAGCTGCGTGTAGTAGGGCGTGCCGAGCGAGATGACGACGATCGAGAACGGGAGCATGAACAAGAGCCACGCCGTCTGGATCGCGAACTGTGCGGCACCGATATCCGATGCCGAACCCACGAGATTGGCCTGGACGGCGCCGGCGATCTGGCTCACGACGACCATGAGGAAGGTCCATCCGGCGAGCCGCCCGATGTGGCGGAGGCCGATGCCGCGCCAGCGGAAGTCGGGGCGGACGTGCAGCCCCGCGCGTCGCCAGAACAGCAGCAGCACGAGCGCCTGCAGCACGATGCCGAGCGTGGCGGTGCCCCCCATCAGCGCGATCATGTCGGGCGTCCAGTCACGGGCGGACCGGGTGAGCCCGAACAGCCAGATGAAGGCGCCGAATCCGATGATCGACACGACGTTGTTGATGATGGGGGACCACGCGAACGGCCCGAAGACCCGCCGGGCGTTGAGCACTTCGCCGACCAGGGCGTACAGCCCGTAGAAGAACAGCTGCGGGAGACACCAATAGGCCAGCGCGAGCGCCAGCGCACGACCCTCCGGCGAGAACTTGCCGCCGTAGATGAGGACGAGCAGGGGCGCCGCCACGATCGCCACCACCGTGACGGCGCCGAGGACGACCACCCCCAGGGTGAGGAGCTTGGAGACGAAGGCGCTTCCCTGGTCGACGTGTGTCCGCACCGCCTTGACGATCTGCGGCACGATGATGCCGGCCAGGAGTCCCGACGAGATGAGGGCGAAGATGCTGTTGGGCAGCTGGTTGGCCACGGCGAAGGAGTTGGCCGCCGAGGATCCCACCACGCCGAGGGCACCGACCAGCACCATGTTGCGGATGAGCCCGGTGATGCGCGAGACCATCGTGCCGGCGCTGATGAGGGCGCTCGACCTGCCGAGGCTAGCCATGTGTACCGACCTCCGTCGCGGACGCGGGATCGGGGGCGATCGCGGCGCGCCGGCGCCGACGGACGCGGACGACGGTGCGGATGAGGCCGAGGACGATGAAGGTCGCGACGAGCACCGACATCACCACGACGCCGATGGTCTCCCATTCGGCGCGCACCGCCACGTCGACCGTGACGGGGCCGCCGATCTTTACCAGCGATGGACTCCACAGCTGCAGCGACAGACTGGAGTCGCCGTTGCCCACGCGAGCCTCCACCGGCACATCGACGCGCGTCGCCTGTGCGGCCCCCGCGGTGAACGACGTCGTGTCCTGCACGACGATGCGCGGGTCGCGGGGTTCCACCGCGAGGACCAGCGACACGGGCCACGGAAGGTCGTTGCGCACCGAGAACGCCAACGGCGCGCTCGCTCCGAGGAGGTTAATGTCGGGTGAGCGGACGATGGAGACTGCGTCGAGCGTGGCCTGCGTGTCCGTGGCATGGGTCGCGACGGCGATCGACCAGTCGTCGTCTCCCCGCCAGCCGTTTCCGAGGAGCTGGAGGATACGGGCGCGTTCGGGCCCCGTGATGAGCGTGGGGTCTTCCAGGACGGTCGCGAAGGCGGCGAGCTTCTTCTCATCGGCCAGGAAGCGTTCGAGGGTCGTCGCCCGTGCGTCGTCGTCCGCACCGGCGGTGAGGGACACCTCCTCACCACTCGGACTCGTCATGAGGGCCATCATCCCGCCCGGCTCCCGCCCGTCGAGCGAGATCGCGGTGCGGATCGTGGCACGCAGCGCCTCTTCCGACCGGTCCCACCCGCGATCGATCGTCACCAGGAGCGGCACATCGGCGTCGGTGAAGGTCGCGAAGGCCGAGGCGGTCGCCAGGGCCTCGTCGCGGTCGATCGTCGAGACGGCGTTGCTGGCGCGGCGAAGAGCAGTCGTCACATCGCTGTCGTAGACGAGCACCTGGGCACCGCCGACGACGGCCCGGGTGTGCCCGTCTCGTGCATCGGAGGATCGTGCGATGGTGTCGGAGGGCACGAGGGTGAGGGGGAGCGACCCTTCCGCTCCGCTGGAGAGCATTGTCAGAAGGCCGGGCCCGGCCGTTCCCGCCGCCGGCCAGAACACGTCGTCGCGCGCGGCACCGATGTCCAGGAGCTCGTCGATCGTCGGCAGGACGACCCCGTCGGGGCCGGGGGTCGGGCTCGGTGCCTCCGCGCCGGCGGTGGTCGACTCGGCGTCGTCGGCGGAGGTCTCCGTGTCCGCGCCGTCCTGCGTCTCGGCATCGACGACGGCCGCCGGGTCGATGTAGGAGGAGAGGGTCTCGACGGTGAGCGGCTCGCTCAGCCCCGCCGCATACTGGGCCGCGAGGTCGGCGTCTGCGAACTGGAGCGCGAAGCGATCGTTCGGCAGCGCGAGGAGATCCGCGAGCCAGGTCTGTGCCGTCTCCGGGGCTTCGGTGCCCAGCACTCGGATGGCGGCGGGGATCGCGGGATCGACGGCGAGGATGGCCGGCGTTCCGCGCACGGCGTCCAGCTGCGCGCGCAGACTCCCCCCTTCGGCAGTCAGGGCGGCGAGCTCGTCGGAGGTGAGCAGGCCCTCCGAGAGCGGACCCGCCGTGACCGGAACGATCACGGCCACCCGCCCGGCGGCGGGGTCGTCGCCCGGCGCCACCCAGACGCTCCGCCGCTCGATCGTGCCCGCCGGCGAGCGATACGTGGCACGCAGGGCGTACACCCCCGGGGTGAGGTCGTCACCCACCTCCACGGCGGCGCTGGCCGTCGCGGATCCGTAAGGTCCGACGGTGCCGATCGTCTCGGTGCCGACACGACGCAGCGCGGGCGAGGAGTCACCGGAGGTCCATGCCTCGACCGCTGTGCGCGACGTGAGGGGCGCCCGGCTCACGACGAGGTCGACCGTCCCCGATTCGATGACGTCCTGGGCTGCATTGGACACGGACAGTGAGACCAAAAGGCGCCCGTCGCTGCGGACGACGCCGTCGGCGCTCACGGCCGTACGGAAGTCGACGCGCGAGAGAGTGCCGTCGTCCGTGGCGGCGGGGCGCTCCGTCGCGGCGCCGGCGGACGCGACGGGCATCGCCCACACTCCTCCGCCCGCCAGCACGGCGACGGCGAGCGCCACCGCACGAAGGGACCGGCGGGGTCGTCGGTGCGCGCGGCGGCGGGGGGACGGTGCCCCGAGAGGATGGGGAGTCATAGTCATGGCAACGGGTGTGCGATCCCGGACCGCACGACTGGTGGCATTCTATGGTTCCCGACCTGTGCGCTGCCTTCGACGCCGCCGGGTGAGGGCCGGGCGAGCCGCTCCGCGCCCGTGGGGGAGCCGGTCACGCAGGGTGACGGTGGGATTGAATGGACCCGTGACGCACCCGGACCTTCCCCCGCTCCGCCCCGATCCTGCGACGCTCGCCCTCCTGCGCGACGACCTCGCCGCGGCGGGGTATACCGCCGACGCGGTCCGCGAAGCGTGGGGTGGGCGCGCCGACGAAGCGGTCGGCCATGGTCTCGCAGGTCCCGCGCTCCGGGCGCTCGAGGGCCGCGTGGATCCCCTCAGCGTGCTGGCACGGGCTCTCTTCCTCGGTGCCGCAACATCGGTGGCCGACGTCGACGCGGCGCTGCCGTCGTGTGGTGCACGGGGGCTCGTCGCGCTCGGACTGGCCACGATCGACGGTGACACGCTGGTGCCGTCGGTGCTCGTGCGGCCGCAGGACTTCGACGACGAGGCGGGCACGGGTCACTGGTGGATCGCGAGCGACCTGGACGAGACGGCGCTCCTCCTCCGGGGCGGCGATGGGGCGCTCCCGACCGATCATGTGCTGGGGGTGGGTGGCGCCTCCCTCACCCTGGCCTCGCTACAGCTGCCCGAGCCCGCGGACCGCGTGCTCGACATCGGCACCGGGTGCGGCATCCAGGCCCTCCGCGCGCGGCACAGTGCGCGCCAGGTCGTCGCGACCGACGTCTCGGAGCGAGCGCTCGCGTTCACGGGTCTCAATGCGTTGCTCAACGGCGTGGAAGGCATCGAGACGCGCCGCGGGAGCCTGTTCGCGCCGGTATCGGGAGAGCTCTTCGATCGTGTGGTGTCGAATCCGCCCTTCGTCATCACGCCGCGAGGGTCGGGCGTGCCCGCCTACGAGTACCGCGATGCCGGGTTCGCCGGTGACGACCTCGTCGCTGCGTTCGTGCGCGAGGTGGGCGCCGTGCTCGCCCCCGGCGGGATCGCCCAGCTGCTCGGCAACTGGGAGTATCGCGGCGACACCGACGGCCTCGATCGTGTCGGCGGCTGGGTGGACGAATCCGCCGTGGCCCTGGATGCGTGGGTGATCGAGCGCGAGAGGCTCGATCCGCTCGCCTACGCCGAGATGTGGGTGCGCGACGGCGGCACGGTCGCCGGGACGCCCCAGTACGCGCGTCTCGTGGAGGCCTGGCTCGCCGACTTCGATGCGCGGGGAGTGACCGCCATCGGCTTCGGCTACCTGCTGCTCCGACGGCCGGATCGGGTGGCGAAACCGGCGCTCCGGCGGTTCGAGCGCGTGACGCAATCGGTGCCCGGCGCCCTGGGGCCGCACCTGCGCGACGCGCTCCGCACGGCGGATCGGCTCGCGGACCTCGACGACGCGGATCTCGCGCGGAGCGTCCTGACGACCGCGCCCGATGTCACCGAGGCGCGGCATCACCTTCCCGGTCAGGAGGGCCCGCGCGTGATCGAGCTCCGTCAGGGCGGCGGGCTGGCGCGGACCATCGAGGTGGATCCGGGCCTCGCTGCCCTCGTCGGGGCGTGCGATGGGGACCTCCCCGTCGGGCGCCTCATCGACGCGATCGCCGAGCTCATGGAGGTTGATCCCCTCGCCCTCGCCGCCGAGCTGCTGCCTCGCGTTCGCGAGCTGGTGTTCACGGGGTTCCTCCGCCTCCCGTGACCCTCGTCGGCCCCGTCGCGCGCGGTCCGCGCCGGTAGGCTCGTCGCATGCTCAACATGGCCGAGGGCCTCGCCCGGATCGGCGCGCTCGCCGCGTCTCCGGTCACCGCCACCCTCGGGCGGGCCTTCGCCGACGCGGGGTTCGAACTGGCCGTCGTCGGCGGGCCGGTCCGCGACGCGCTGCTGGGCCGGGTGACGCATGACCTCGACTACGCGACCGATGCCCGTCCCGACGACATCCTCCGGATCGTGAAGCCCCTCGCGCGCGCGACGTGGGAGATCGGACGCGAGTTCGGAACCATCGGGGCCAAGATCTGGGACGACGAGGCGGGTGTCGCCGAACAGGTCGAGATCACCACCTATCGTGCCGACAGCTACGACGGGACCACGCGCAAGCCCACGGTCGCATTCGGCGACTCGCTGGAGGGCGACTTGTCGCGCCGCGACTTCACCGTCAACGCCATGGCGCTGCGAGTGCCTGGCCCGACACTGGTCGATCCCACCGGAGGCGTGGAAGACCTCCTCGCGGGGATCCTCCGCACCCCCGCCGACCCCGAGGTGAGCTTCGGCGATGACCCGCTGCGGATGCTCCGGGCGGCGCGGTTCGCGGCGCAACTGGAGTTCGAGGTGGAGGCGGGGACCGTCGCAGCCATCCGCACCCTCCGCGAGACGTTGCGGATCGTGAGCGCGGAGCGGATCCAGGGCGAACTGGTGCGGCTGCTGCAGACCGACGACCCGGTGCGGGGCCTCAGGATCCTCGTGGAGACGGGCCTGGCGGAGCAGTTCCTGCCCGAAATCCCGGCCCTCCAGCTGGAAGTGGACGAGCACCACCACCACAAGGACGTCTACGAGCACTCGCTCACCGTCCTCCGTCAGGCGATCGAGCTCGAGCACGAGCGTCATCCCGGCGCCGCACCCGACGTCGTCCTGCGTCTGGCGGCGCTCCTCCACGACATCGGAAAGCCCGCCACCCGCAAGCTCGAGCCCGGCGGGGGTGTGAGCTTCCACCACCACGACGTGAAGGGCGCTCGCCTCGCGCGCAAGCGCTTGAGTGCGCTCCGGTTCGACTCGGCGACGATCGCCTCGGTGTGCCAGCTGATCGAGCAGCACTTGCGCTTCTTCGGCTACGCCGAGGGAGCGTGGACCGATTCGGCGGTGCGCCGCTACGTGCGCGACGCGGGGGCGGAGCTCGAACGCCTCCACATCCTCACGCGCGCCGACGTGACCACGCGCAACCGACGCAAAGCGGCGCGGTTGCGCGCGGCCTACGACGACATCGAACGACGGATCGCCGCGCTCGCCGCCCAGGAGGAGCTGGACGCGATGCGTCCCGAGGTCGACGGCAACCGCATCCAAGAGATCCTCGGCATCAGGCCCGGGCCGGAGGTGGGTGCGGCGTACCGCTTCCTCCTCGACCTCCGCCTCGACGAAGGGATCCTGGGGGCCGAGGCCGCCGAGGAGCGTCTGCGCGAGTGGTGGGCCGCCCGACAGGCGTGAGGCGACCCCTCGCCACTCAGCTCTGACCCGTGCTCAGCTCTGACCCGTGCTCGGCTGTGACCCGTGCTCAGGCGCTCCGACGCCCGCGCAGGTCGGCCAGCTCGCGGCCCGAACGCACGGCGTCGGTCTCTGCCGTCCGCTGCAGCGCGGCCGCCGTCTCGGTGAACGCGTCGAGCGCGGGGTTGACGCCCACGAGCGTGAACGGACGGTGGACGACTCGCAGGTCGAGGCCCCAGACGTCCTCGAACGCGCGGCGCAGCCAGCCGGTGGAGTGGTCCCAGCCCTCCTTCGGCGTGCCGGGGTCGTAGTTTCCGCCGAGCACGGTCACGAGGGTCGCGGGCTTTCCGCGCAGGTCGGTTCCCTGAGGATCGACTCCGGGGACCGTGTAGACGAGGTCGAACCAGGTCTTGACGTGCTGAGAGACGCCGTAGTTGTAGAGGGGAACCGTGAACAGCAGGGCGTCGGCGTTGCGGAGCTCGTCGGCGAGGCGGTGTGCGAGGGCGATCGCCTCGCGCTGCTCGGGCGTCCGCGCCTCTTCCGGCGTGAAGCCGCCCTGGACGGCGTCGCGCCAGGCCGTGGCCGGCACGGGATCGGCCGCGAGGTCTCGACGGACGACGGGCGACGTGGGGTGGGCGGCCGACCACTCCGCTTCGACGAGGTCGCCGAGCTGGCGGCTGGCGGAGCTCGCGGGGAGGATGCTCGCATCCAGGCGGAACAGGGTCATCGTTGTGCCTCTCTTCAGGTGTCCTGATTCTCAGAGTCGCTAAGAAAAACAAAGCGACTCTGGCGAGGCTAGCACGGTACCATGGGGAGATGGACGCGGAAGGGCACGATGCGCCGGAGTGCGACGCCGCCGTTTCCCTCGCGTTCTCGATCCTCGGCAAACGCTGGAACGGCATGATCCTCGACGCCCTGAGTGGCGGCACGCTGTCCTTCGTGACGCTGCGCCGGACGGTCAGCGGCATCAGCGACGCCGTCCTGTCCGACCGCCTGTCCGAGCTCGCCGAGGCGTCCCTCGTCGACCGGCGCGTCGACCCCGGGCCGCCGGTGGCCGTCTCCTACGCGCTGACCCCGCAGGGCGAACGTCTCATCCCGGTGCTCGAACAGCTGGGGGCGTGGGCGCGAGACAACCTCGTGCAGCCTGCGCCGCGGTGAGCCCGCAGGGTGCCTCTCGCGTCGCCCCCGACCTAGACTGAACGCACTCCTGATTCATCGTCGAAGGGAGCGCCGTGCCCTCCTCGTGGTCGTCGCGGCGCGAGGTGTCGCCGCAGACCTCACGCCTGCTGATCGAGCGCGCCCACGAGGAGCTCGTGATCGGGAACGGAGCCGATGCCCGATTGGGCGACATCCGTCCGCTCGTCCGCGACTCGTGGCGCCGGTCACTGGCGAACCTGGTGGGCGCCGAAGGCCTGCCGCCGCTCGATCTCTCCGAGGAGGAGTTGGAGGCCTATCGCAGTGCGCATCCCCTGGCCGGGGCGATGGACATGGTGCGCGCGCTGCTGTCACCGGACGTGGACTCGGGGGTGGTGGTGGCCGTGGGCGACGCGGCGGGCCGGCTGTTGTGGGTAGAGGGCGATCGGCATGTCCGCGCCCTCACCGGCGACATGGGCTTCGTCGCCGGCGCGAACTGGTCCGAGCGCAGCGTCGGCACGTCGGCACCGGGCACGGCGCTCGAGCTCGACCGCTCCGTGCAGATCCACGGCGCGGAGCACTTCAACCGTCTCGTTCAGCCCTGGTCGTGCACCGCCGCCCCCGTGCACGACCCGGAGACGCGGCGGCTGGTCGGCATGATCGACGTGACCGGCGGTGCCGACGCCGCCACTCCCCAGGCGCAGCTGCTCGTCGACGCGACGGCGCGCGCGATCGAGGGGGAGCTGCTGGTGGCCAGGCTTCGGGCGCGAGCCGCCGAGCGCACTCCCGTCGCGGTCCGGCGGCCGGTGGTGCGGGCGCCGGAGCGCACAGTGCTGCGCGTGCTGGGTCGGGATCGCGCGTTGCTGGAGCTGGCGGGACCGTCGGGAGAGTCGGTCACCGAGCTGTCGGCGCGCCACGCGGAGATCCTGCTCATGCTCGCCGTGCATCGGCAGGGCGTCTCGTCGGAGCGGCTGGCGGCGCTCGTGTACGGCGAGGAAGCAGAGGGCACCCTGCGTCCCGAGATGGTGCGTCTGCGGAAGGCCCTCGAGCGCACCGCACCGCACCTCGTTCCTGCGTCGCGTCCCTACCGGCTGACGGGCGAACTGGAGACCGACGCGCATCAGGTGGTGTCGCTCTTGGATCGAGGCGCGCACCGCGTCGCCCTGGCCGCCTACCGCGGGAGTGTGCTGCCCGAGTCGGTGGCCCCCGGGGTGGAGGAGTTCCGGGAGTCGGTGCGGCTCGCGCTCCGGGAGGCGCTTCTCGCCGAAGCCTCCGTCGACGTGCTCCTGGCCTATGCCGACACCGAGGACGGGGCGGAAGACGCCGAAGTGCTCCGCCTCGCCCTGCGCATGTTGCCCGCCCGATCCCCCAAGCGGGCCGGCCTCGTGGCCCGCCTCCAACGCCTCCCCGCCTGAGCCCCTGCCCTTCTCCCCCACCCCCGCCCCGCCCCCCGGGTTCCGGGTTCCCCCGCCTCCCCCGGGTTCCGGGTTCCCCCGCCCGCTCTCGCCGAGAGAACATGCTCCCACCGAGGGCATATCTCAATGGCGCGAGTAACGTGTGCGCTCGATGACAGCATGTGCTCTCGGCGCTCGGAGGGCCTCACCGCTCGGAGGGCCTCACCGGTCGGAGGGACTCGGCGGACCGCATGACCCTCCCGCGGAGCGGATGCGGCAGGATGGGCGCTGACGGAGGGACCGAGATGAGCGACGATCAGCCGAGCCCGACCCTGGTCGCTCTGGCCGAGGCCCACGGGGTGGCGACCGAGTACTGGTCGTTCTTCGGCGACCGGGTCGCGGTGCCCGCGGGCACACTGCGCGCGATCCTGGCGGCGATGGGCGTCGACTCCTCGGACGAGGGCGCCACCGCCGCCGCGCTCGCCGCGGCGGACGAGCGTCCGTGGCGCGCCCTCCTTCCGCCCTCGCTCGTCACGCGTCCCGGCGTTCGCCGCCTGCACCTCCACGTCGCCGATGGGCACGACGTCGCCGCCGAGGTCCTCCTCGAGGACGGTTCGCGTCGCGAGCTGGAAATCCCCGAACAGCGCCCCGCCGCCCGGCTGATCGACGGCGGGCTGCGGTGGCGGGTGGAGGTTCCCCTGCCGGAGGACCTGCCGCTCGGATGGCACGTCGTCCGCGCCCGGCAATGGCCCTTCGGCGGTGAGCCCGACCGCGAGGCCACTTGCGTGCTCGTCATCACGCCCGAGCGGCTTCCCGACCCTCCGACGCGTCCGGGCCGCGACCGCGCGTGGGGGCTCATGGCGCAGCTGTACTCGGTGCGGTCGCGGGGCTCATGGGGAATGGGGGACTTCGCCGATCTGGGTGACCTCGCCGCCATCGCCGCCGGCCGCGGCGCCGACTTCCTGCTCATCAATCCCATCCATGCGGCGGAGGTCACGAGCCCGATCGAGCCTTCGCCGTACCTTCCGGCCACCCGACGGTTCGTCGCTCCGCTCTATGTGCGCCCGGAGGACATCCGCGAGTTCGCCCAGCTCGACGACGAGGACAGGAAGACGGTGCTCGCCCTGCGGGCTCCGGTCGCCGCCACCGACGACGACCCCTCCCGGATCGACCGCGATGCGGTGTGGGCGGCCAAGCGCTCGGCGCTCGAGCGCATCTTCGCGGTGCCGCGCTCGGCGGGGCGCCAGGCCGATCTCGACGCATTCGTCCGCCGGGAGGGGCAACCCCTGCAGGACTTCGCGCTGTGGTGCGCACGGGAGGAGTACCGCACCGATCCCGCGCACGTCGACCGGCCCGACACCGAGGATCTCGCCGACATCCACTCCGCCGCCGTGACCGCGCTCCGACACGAGCTCGCCGACAGGGTGTCCTTCCACGTGTGGCTGCAATGGGTGGCCGACGCGCAGGTGGCCCGCGCGCAATCCGAGGCGATCGCGGCGGGCATGTCGATCGGGATCATGCACGACCTCGCGGTCGGGGTGCACACCGAGGGGTCGGACGCCTGGTCGCTCCGCGGGATGTACGCCCCCGGGATCACGGTGGGCGCCCCTCCCGACATGTACAACCAGCAGGGGCAGAACTGGAACCAGCCCCCGTGGCTCCCCGACGCCCTGGCGGAGGCAGGCTACGCACCGCTCCGCGACATGATCCGCACCCTGCTGCGCCACGCGGGAGCGCTGCGCATCGACCACGTCATCGGGCTGTTCCGCCTGTGGTGGATCCCCGCGGGCCTGGGCGCGGACGCGGGCACGTACGTCCGCTACGACCACGAGGCGATGATCGGAGTGCTCGCGCTGGAGGCCTCCCGTGCGGGGGCGGTGCTCATCGGCGAGGACCTCGGCAACGTGGAGCCGTGGGTGCGGGACTACCTCGCCGCCCGCGGAATCCTGGGAACGAGCGTGCTCTGGTTCGAGCGGGAGGGTGAGGGATTCCGTCCGCCCGAGCAGTACCGCCGTTCCCTGCTGGCGACGGTCAACACGCACGATCTCCCCCCGACGGCCGGGTACCTCGCCGACGAGCACGTGTGGCTGAGGGCGCGCCTGGGGCTTCTCACCCGACCGGTCGAGGAGGAGCGGGCCGACGCCGACCGGGAACGCGCCACGATGCTGGCGCTCCTGCGCGAGCGCGGCCTCATCGGCGACGATCCCTCGGAGCAGCAGGTCGTCGAGGCGCTCAACGTCCTGATCACCGCCTCGCCGTCGGTGCTGCTGGGGGTCGCCCTCGTCGACGCGGTCGGCGAGCGGCGCGTACAGAATCAGCCGGGAACCGACAAGGAGTACCCGAACTGGCAGGTGCCGCTCGCCGATTCCGCCGGCGACGCGGTCCTCCTCGACGATCTGGTCGCGCAGCCGAGGTTCCTCTCGCTCACCGCGGCGGTGGACCGAGCCGTTCGGCGCCCTCGCGGGGAGGGCGGTCCCGTCCCCGCGTGACGCCCAGGACGACGCCCGCGACGACGAGGGCGAACCCGATCGCCTCCACGGGCCCGAAGGGCTCGCCGGCCAGCAGCACGCCCAGCAGGACGCCCGTGACGGGGTTGAGGAGTCCGACGATCCCGACCACGGCGCCCGACAGCTGCGCGAGTCCAGCGAACCAGGCGGCGTAGGCGATCGCGGTGGCTACGACGATCACGTACGCGAAGCCCGCCAGCGCGGGTGCGTCCAGGGCGGGGGGCGCGCCCTCGACGATCACCGCGAAGGGCACGACGACGAGAGACCCGGCGATCAGCTGCCACGCCGTCATCGTGAGCGCGGGAACCTCCGGTCCCCACCGCCGCGTGAGGACGAAGCCGAGCGACGACGACAACATCGCCACGATCGAGGCCGCGACGCCCCACGGGTCGACCTCTCCCCCGCCGGGCTGCAGCATGACCACGACGCCCGCGATCCCGACGGCCGCACCGACGACGGCGCGCGTGCGGGGACGCTGGCGGAGGACGATCCAGCTGAGCAGGAGCAGCGCCGCCGCCGAGGTCGACATGATCGTCGAGGCGAGGCTCGTGGCCAGGCGTTGGGCCGCGACGTAGACGAGGACATTGAGGCCGCCCACCGTCAGGGCGCCCAGCACGACCGACCGCCACCACCACGATCCGCGCGGAAGGCGACGGACGAGCGCGAGCACGAGGAGTCCCGCGGGGAGGCAGCGGATGACCGCGCCCCAGAGGGCCGCGTCGGGCGGAAGCAGATGGCGGGTGACGTAGTACGTGCTGCCCCACGCGATCGGCGCGATCGCCGTGATCGCCAACCAGCGGGCTCGCGCGCTGGGGGATTTATCTTCCACGGAAGACAATATAGCTTCTACGGAAGGTAATGTCGACGGCATGACGCCGACACCCGAGGAGCCGCGCGGCGACGACCGCCTCGACCACGTGGACCGGATCCAGGAGGAATGGCGGCGGGAGCGACCCGACCTCGACCCCGCCCCGCAGGGAGTCATCGGCCGCGTGCACCGCGTGGCGCAGGCCCTCACGCGGGAGCTCACCGCGGTGTACACCCAGCACGGGCTCAGCGAAGCGGAGTTCGACCTCCTCGCCTCGCTGCGTCGCGCGGGGCCACCCTTCGCGCTCCCCGCCGGTGAGCTCGCCGCGCACACGATGGTCACCACGGGAGGGCTCACCAAGCGCGTCGACCGCCTCATCGAGCGCGGACTCGTCGAGCGGGAGGAGGCGGGCGAGGATCGTCGGCGCCGCCTGGTGCGCCTGACCGACGCCGGACGCGCGGCCATCGACGCGGCGTTCACCGCTCACCTGGCCAACGAGCAGCGCCTGGTCGACCTGCTGCCCGCCGAGGATGCCGCAGCGATCGCTCGCGCCCTGCGGCGGTGGGCTCTCGCCCTCGACGAGTGAGCGCGCGCCGGTTGCAACGGAATGCAACGTGGCGCGACCTAGCCTCGACGCCATCCGAACGCGGCATCGCTGCCGCGACTCATGCAGTCGAAGGAGACAACATGACCATCGTCGAAGAGGGCGTCTCGAGCGTCTACGCCGCTCCCGGCCAGCGGGGCTCCGTCGCCGAGTACCGCGCGCGCTACGGCCACTACATCGGCGGCGAGTTCGTCGCTCCGGTCAAGGGCGAGTACTTCGAGAACATCACCCCGGTCACCGGCAAGCCCTTCTGTGAGGTCGGGCGCGGCACGGTGGAAGACATCGACCGCGCCGTCGACGTCGCGTGGAAGGCATTCGAGTCGTGGAAGCGCACGACTCCGGCCGACCGTGCCAACATCCTCAACAAGATCGCCGATCGTATGGAGGAGAACCTCGAGAAGATCGCGGTCGCCGAGACGTGGGAGAACGGCAAGCCCATCCGCGAGACCCTCGCCGCCGACATTCCTCTCGCGATCGATCACTTCCGCTAATTCGCCGGCGTGCTGCGGTCCCAGGAGGGGTAGCTCAGCCAGATCGACGAAGACACCGTCGACTACCACTTCCACGATCCGATCGTCGTCGTGGGCCAGATCATCCCCTGGAACTTCCCCATCCTCATGGCGACCTGGAAGCTCGCGCCGGCGCTCGCCGCCGGCAACTGCGTCGTGCTGAAGCCCGCCGAGCAGACCCCGGCGTCGATCCTCTTCCTCTTCGAGCTCATCGGCGACCTGCTTCCCGCCGGCGTCGTGAACATCGTCAACGGGTTCGGTATCGAGGCGGGTGCGCCGCTGGCACAGCACAAGCGCATCCGGAAGGTCGCCTTCACGGGAGAGACGACGACCGGGCGCCTCATCATGCAGTACGCCTCGCAGAACCTCATCCCGGTGACCCTCGAACTCGGCGGCAAGAGTGCCAACGTCTTCTTCGAGGACGTCGCGCGCGACAAGGACGCCTACTACGACAAGGCACTGGAGGGCTTCACGTTCTTCGCCCTCAACCAGGGCGAGGTATGCACGTGCCCGTCACGCGCGCTCATCCAGCGTTCGATCTACGACGGCTTCCTCGCCGACGGCCTGGAGCGGGTGGGCAAGATCGTGCAGGGCAACCCGCTCGACCCCGCCACCATGATCGGCGCCCAGGCGTCGAACGACCAGCTCGAGAAGATCCTGTCCTACATCGAGATCGGCAAGGCGGGCGGCGCGAAGCTCCTCGCCGGCGGCGAGCGGGTGGACCTGGGCGGCGAGCTCAGCGGTGGATACTACGTGGCACCGACCGTGTTCGAGGGCACGAACGACATGCGGATCTTCCAGGAGGAGATCTTCGGGCCGGTCGTGTCCGTGACGAGCTTCGACGACTTCGACGACGCGATCCACATCGCCAACGACACCCTGTATGGCCTGGGTGCCGGAGTGTGGAGCCGCTCGGCCGACACGATGTACCGCGCCGGACGCGGCATCGAGGCCGGACGCGTGTGGACCAACACCTACCACCAGTACCCGGCACACGCCGCCTTCGGTGGGTACAAGCAGTCGGGGATCGGTCGCGAGAACCACCTGAAGATGCTCGACCACTACCAGCAGACCAAGAACCTGCTCGT
Source organism: Microbacterium sp. (assembly GCA_048594675.1). Taxonomy (GTDB): domain Bacteria; phylum Actinomycetota; class Actinomycetes; order Actinomycetales; family Microbacteriaceae; genus Microbacterium. Next base: position 23,759 of record JBMDWQ010000011.1, read on the forward strand.
CTCGTACGCCGAAGGCGCGATGGGCTTCTTCTGATCCGCGAGGCGCGCCTCGGTGCGCCCGCCGCTCGGCGACCGGGAGGTCCCCCACCTCCCGGTCGCCGAACGGGCGACGGGCGACGCTCGGCCGCGTCCCGTCAGCGAATCACCGACTGCAGATCCTCCGGAGGCCACGATGACCACGACTCTCTCTCCCCGCGTGGCCGTGACGGACGCCGCGGCAGCGCTGCTGCGCCAGTTGACGGCGCAGCACGGCCGGCTCATGTTCCATCAGTCCGGCGGCTGCTGCGACGGCAGCGCCCCCATGTGCTACCCCGTCGGGATGTTCCTGACCGGACCGAGCGACGTGAAGCTCGGTGATCTCGACGCGGGCCTGGACGACCCGATCGAGGTGTTCATCTCCGAGGCGCAGTTCGAGTACTGGAAGTACACGCACCTCACGATCGACGTCGTCCCGGGCCGCGGCGCCGGGTTCAGCGTGGAGGGCCCGACCGGCATGCGGTTCCTGATCCGCTCCCGCATGCTCACTGAGGACGAGCTCGTCGAGGTCGGACTGCGCTGAGGAGTCGGACTGCGCCGAGGTCGGGCTCGCTGGCCCGGGCCGCCTGTCACCCGCGGTCGTGGAGGGTGATCCGGTAGCCGTCGGGGTCGGCGAAGGTGAAGGTCCGACCGAACGGACCGTCGATCGGAGCCGAAGTGATCTCGTGTCCGGCCGAGACCAGCGCGTCGTGGATGTCCTGGACGTCGGTCGCGTGCAGCCAGAGCGCGGTTCCCGCACCGGGGTGTGTGCTGGCCGCCAGGGCGTCTTCGTCGACGACGTCGCGCACCGCGAAGGCGATGGGGGTGGTCGCGAACACCACGGCGTGGGGCGGTCCTGCCGGAGCGCGCACCAAGCCGAGGAACCTCTCGTAGAAGGCCTGCGAGGCGTCGAGGTCGCGCACCTGAAGGGAAATGAAGTCGGGGCCGGTGACGGGCATGGTGGTCCTCTCTTGAGTCAGTTATCTGACACGCGATCATATGTCAGAATACTGACATGAGTCAACGACTGCCGGGCGTCGATCTGCCGGTCTCCGTGGGATACCGCCTGAAGGAGGCCGCGAGCGCGCTGCGTGCGGCGATGGAGGACGTCCTGCGTCCCCTGGGGATGAACGTCACGCACTACGCCTGCCTGGAACTCCTCGCGCAGCGGCCCGGGCTCTCCAACTCCGACCTGGCCCGCGGCACCTTCGTGACGCGCCAGACGATGAACGTCTTGTTGCAGGCTCTCGAGCGCGACGGCGAGGTGGAGCGCCCGGAGAAGCCGCCGACCGGCAAGGTCCTTCCCGTCACGCTCACCGCTCACGGTCGGGCGAAGCTCGCTGTCGCCAGCGCGGCGGTGCGGGCCGTCGAGGAACGGATGCTGGAGGGACTGAGTCCCTCCGAGCGCGAGGAGTCGCTCCGACTGCTGGGCGCCATGGTCCACGCCCTCCGAGCGCCCGCGGGAGGCTGAGCCCCGCGCCCTCGCGTAGGGTCGGATCATGCCCAGCGCGATCGAGGCGGACGCTCCCTCGGAGGCCACGCGCTCCCGTGCCGCCTTCCTGATCTGGTTCTGGATCGTTGCCGCGCTCGGTCCCGTCGCCGCGTCGACAGCGTGGATCTGGTACGGCTTCGCGCAGGAAGAGGCGCAGTCCGAACAGGGCAAGGCGATCTCCGCGGGCACCACGATGGCGGGCTTCGCGGAGGTGCTCGGGGGTGTCCCGCTCGTCATCGCGCACCTCGTGGGCCTCGTGGTCCTCGCCGTCCTCGGCCGGCGCGCTCTGGGGCGGTGGGGCCTCCTCCTCGCCCTGGCCGCCGTGGTCGCGGCGAGCCTCATCGGCGTGGGTGCGGCGCAGCTTCTCTATGACGGTGAGCTGTTCGAGCTCGGGATCGGACACGAGTCCGTCAGCTCCTGACCCGCACGTCACCCGCGTTGCGCACGATGACCAGCCGACGGTGGCACCGGGGCTCACCGTGCATGGTCCTGGGTTTCGGTCTCGTTACGAATTGCGCCGTCCTCTGCGCGGATGCGGAGGGTGGGGTGAAAGATAGCGACTTAAGCCCGCCCACTGACGGGTCGTCATCCAGACAGCAGAGGTACACATGTCACGGCACCACAGCACGCGCGGGCGCCTCGCCCTCGCCCTCGGAGCGTTCGGCGCCTCGGCGCTTCTTCTCGCCGGCTGCGCCGGCGGAACGTCCGGCCCCGGCAACAGCAACGCGCCGTCCTCCGACGAGCCCATCATCGTCGGCACCACCGACAAGGTCACGACCCTCGACCCGGCCGGCTCGTACGACAACGGATCGCTGGCCGTCCAGACGCAGGTCTTCCCGTACCTGGTCGGAACCGACTACAACAGCACCGAGGTCGTCCCCGACCTCGCCGAGTCGGCCGAGTTCACCTCCCCCACCGAGTACACGGTGAAGCTGCCCGCAGGGCTCAAGTGGGCCAACGGCAACGACCTCACCTCGTCCGACGTGAAGTTCTCGTTCGACCGCAACCTCAAGATCGCCGACCCCAACGGCGCATCGAGCCTGCTCTACAACCTCGACAAGGTCGAGGCGCCCGACGACACCACGGTGGTCTTCACGCTGAAGACCGAGAACGACCAGGTGTTCCCGTTCATCCTCACGAGCTTCCCCGGCGCGATCGTCGACGAGGAGGTGTTCTCGGCCGACGCGATCACGCCCGACGAGGACATCGTCAAGGGCAAGGCGTTCGCCGGTCCGTACTCGATCACCTCGTGGGACTTCAACAAGACGGTGGAGTTCACGCCCTACAAGGACTACAAGGGCTTGATCGCCGCTCCCGTCAACGGCGGCGTCATCCTCAGCTATTTCGCCGAGTCGTCCAACCTCAAGCTCGCCGTGCAGCAGGGCGACGTCGACGTGGCCTACCGGAGCCTGTCGGCCACCGACGTGGAGGACCTCTCCAAGAACGACTCCGTGAAGGTCGTCAACGGACCCGGTGGAGAGATCCGCTACATCGTGTTCAACTTCAACACTCAGCCCTACGGCGCCACGACCAGCGACGCCGACCCGAAGAAGGCGCTCGCCGTCCGTCAGGCCGTCGCCGACCTGGTCGACCGTGAGGCCATCTCCACCCAGGTGTACAAAGGCACCTACACGCCGCTCTACTCCTACGTTCCCGAGGGTTTCACGGGTGCCACCGAGGCGCTCAAGGGCCTCTACGGCGACGGCAACGGAGGACCCGACGCCGCCAAGGCCAAGGAGACCCTCGAGGCCGCGGGCGTCAGCACCCCGGTCAAGCTCAGCCTGCAGTACAGCCCCGACCACTACGGTCCCTCGTCGGGCGACGAGTACGCGCTCGTGAAGTCGCAGCTGGAGAAGGACGGCCTGTTCCAGGTCGACCTGCAGTCGACGGAGTGGGTGCAGTACTCCAAGGACCGCACCGCCGACGTCTATCCGGCCTACCAGCTGGGCTGGTTCCCGGACTACTCCGACGCCGACAACTACCTGACACCGTTCTTCCTCAAGAACAACTTCCTCGGCAACCACTACGACAACTCGGAGGTCAACGACTTGATCCTCCAGCAGGCCGTGGAGCCGGACGCCGCCCAGCGCACCTCCGAGATCGAGAAGATCCAGGAGCTCGTCGCCGGCGACCTCTCCACGCTCCCGCTCCTGCAGGGCGCTCAGGTCGCGGTGACCGGTGCGGACGTGTCGGGCGTGGTGCTCGACGCGTCGTTCAAGCTCCGCTTCGCCTCGATCACGAAGTAACCGCTGCGGGCGTTCGACGCGACCGCTCGCCTCTCGTCCAGCGACCGGGGCACACCACGTGACCCCGGTCGCTGGGCGAGTGCAGCGCGTCGGACGCCCTGCCGTCCGTAGAGTAGGCAACCATGACGACAGATGTCGCCGATCCGCCCGCAGTGACGCGGACCCGAGGATCGGGCTCGGTGCTGGGCCGATACATCCTGATCCGCTTCCTGCTGATCTTCCCCACGGTGCTCATCCTCGTGACGCTCGTGTTCTTCCTCATCCGGCTGACCGGCGATCCGATCACGGCGGCGCTGGGCGGGCGGCTCCCCGCCGACCAACTGGCCGAGCGCATCCACGAGGCCGGCTACGACCGGCCGATCCTGGTGCAGTACCTCGAGTACCTCGGCCAGGTCTTCACCTTCAACTTCGGGACGACGATCACCGACAATCAGCCGGTGGTCCAGGTGATCGCCACGTACGGCACGGCGACGCTGGAACTCGTGCTGTACGCCCTCGTCGTCGCCTTCCTGGTAGGCATCCCGCTGGGGCTCGTGGCCGCCGCGCTCCGTGACCGGTGGCCCGACGCACTCCTGCGGGTCAGCGCGATCCTCTTCTACGCCACGCCCGTCTTCTTCGCGGGGCTGGTGGCCAAGCTCGTCTTCGGGGTGTGGCTGGGCTGGCTCCCGGTATCGGGCCGGGCGAGCGTGCGCACCGAGCTGGCGCTCGGCCGCGACGGAGGCACCGGCATCTATCTGATCGACGCCATCGCATCGGGGAACCCCGCCTACGTGCAGGATGTCCTCGCCCACGCGGTGCTGCCGGCCCTCACCCTCGGCCTCCTGACGGCCGGGATCTTCCTGCGCCTCGTGCGCACCAACGTCATCGGCACCTTCAACATGCCCTACGTCGATGCGGCCCGCTCGCGCGGCGTGCGGGAGTCACGGCTCGTGCGCACCCACGCGTACCGACCGGCTCTCATCCCGATCATCACGGTCATCGGGCTG
>JBMDWQ010000110.1:0-1695 GCA_048594675.1 Microbacterium sp.
TTCACTGATAATGAAGAGGTCCCAGGTTCAAGTCCTGGTAGCCCCACCCCATCCCCACGGGGCCTTAGCTCAGTTGGTAGAGCGCCTGCTTTGCAAGCAGGATGTCGGGAGTTCGAATCTCCCAGGCTCCACATCTTCTTCATCCCGGCTCCGGCCGATGCGGGTCTCTTCACGGTCCGCGTCGCACGCCGCCGCTGTCGCGCCGCTATGGTGTCGCAATGGACATGCGAGTCGCCGCCTATGCCATCGTCACCGGCTCGAGCGACCGTTTGCTGCTGGCGCACTGGGTCGAGGGCCGTCGGGCGGCGTGGACGCTCCCCGGAGGCGGTCTCGAGGCCGGGGAGGACCCCGAGCGCGCGGTCCGGCGCGAGGTGCGGGAGGAGACGGGCTACCGTGTGGTGGTCGATGAGCTTCTCGGCATCCACTCCCGAGTGATACCTGCGTCCGGGCGGCTGTCAGCGGATGCCGACGGGCCGCTTCACACACTGCGAATCGTCTACCGCGCCCATGTGGTCGGAGGGCGTCTCCGCCATGAGGTCGGAGGATCCACGGACCGCGCAGAGTGGTTCTCGTTGCCGACGGTCCGCAAGCTCCGCCGTGTCCAGCTCGTGGACATCGCCCTCCGCATGGCGAAGATCTCGCCGCGCGGGACGGAGGAGTCGGCTCTTATGCCCGAGGCGCGGTGATATCGGCGACCGTCGCGTCGTAAGCGTCGATGAGGTCGTCGGCCTCGACGAAGAGGCTGTAGCCGTGTGCGCCGGCTCCCATGGCGATGCGCTGCCCGACGATGCTCTCGTCGGCGTAGACCGGCCAGTCGTTCGTGCTGCCGATGGGAACGATCGTCCCGCGTTCGTACCCGGTCGCCGCCAGCGCGAGCTCGGGTTCGGGCAGGCGCAGCTTGTTGACCCCGACGACGGCGCGGAGCTTGGGCCATGAGATCGCCCGATCACCGGGCACGAGCGCGAAGAGATACGTGTCGTCGGATCGCTTGACCACGAGCGTCTTCACAATGGCCGCGGAGGGGATGCCGAGGAGTTCGGCCGCCTCGTCCAGGCTCGACGCCGCCGGACGCTCCCGGATATCGACGGAGAGGCCGCGCTCGCGCGCGGCCTCTCGGACTCTGATGGTGGGGTCGCTCACGCGTCCGGTGCACGCAGCGGGTCGTCGGCCACCCACAGCTCGTCGTCGGCACGAAGTGTCTGCCACGCGGCGTAGGCCACACCGGCCGCCGCGACGACGCCGAGGATGATGGCGATGACGCCGCCGGCGCCGATGCCGTCGTTCTGGTGAGGAAGCTTCTTGGCGAGGTTCTTCGACGCCTTCTTGCCGTACTTCTCGGCGCGCTTCGCGTACTTGTGGGCGTCGAGCTCGAAGCCCTGGCCCTTCGCGAGACGGTCACGCGTGTCTCCCGCGGCATCCCACACCGACATCGCCCCGCCGACGACCGCACCGGCCGCCGGAATGAGCTTGTTGCTGAGGAAGCGGTTGCTGTACTTCACGCTCTTGTCGACGTAGGGCGCGGCGTACTTGTTGTAGCCGTCTTGGACGGCGGGGACGAGGTCTTCGCGGCTGAAGCGACCGAGCTGGTGGCCGGCTTCGCGAGCCACCTTTCCGCTCTCGCCCAGCAGCACCTGCTGCGACTCCCACACCTTCGCGGCGTGCTTCTGGAGCTTGCGCAGTTCCTTCTTGCTCTTG
>JBMDWQ010000111.1:0-14737 GCA_048594675.1 Microbacterium sp.
GTCGGCCACGCAGAACCGCAACGAGTACGCCGAGGCGGGCCAGGTCCCGATCGACTCCATCTACTCGCCCGTGCTCAAGGTCAGCTACCGCGTCGACGCCACGCGTGCCGGCGAGCGCACCGACTTCGACAAGCTGGTGCTGGACGTCGAGACCAAGCCGTCGATCGCCCCGCGCGACGCCGTGGCCTCGGCCGGTCGCACGCTCACCGAGCTGTTCGGGCTCGCCCGCGAGCTCAACGTGGAGGCAGAAGGTATCGAGATCTGCCCCGCGCCGGTCGAGCAGGTGCTCACGAACGAGCTGTCGATGCCGATCGAAGACCTCGATCTGTCGGTGCGTTCGTACAACTGCCTCAAGCGCGAGGGCATCAACACGGTGTCCGAGCTCGTCGCCCTGTCGGAGACGCAGCTCATGAACATCCGGAACTTCGGGCAGAAGTCGGTCGACGAGGTGCGCGACAAGCTCGTCTCGCTCGGCCTGTCGCTGAAGGACTCGGTGCCCGGTTTCGACGGCGCCCACTTCTACGGCGGCTACGACGACGAGACCCTCTGAGCGGACACCGGTACCCCCGGGTCTCTCGCTGACACTTTTCACCAGGAGTAACTGACAGGCCCAAGCCCACCAAGGGTCCCCGCCTCGGAGGCGGCCCCGCCCACGAGCGCCTGCTGCTAGCGAACCGCGCCGCTGCGCTGTTCACGCACAAGTCGATCAAGACCACCGAGACCAAGGCGAAGCGGCTCCGTCCGCTTGCCGAGCGCCTCATCACCTTCGCCAAGCGCGGAGACCTGCACGCCCGTCGTCGCGTGCTCTCGGTCATCGGTGACAAGGAGGTCGTGCACGTCCTCTTCGCCGAGATCGCCCCGCTGGTCGCCGAGCGTGAGGGTGGCTACACCCGCATCACCAAGGTCGGCAACCGCAAGGGCGACAACGCCCCCATGGCCGTCATCGAGCTCGTTCTCGAGCCGGTGAACCCGAAGCCGAAGTCCGCGAAGAAGTCGGCGGCCCCGGCTGCTGCCGCTCCCGCCGAGGAAGCCCCCGCCGAGGAGGCTCCCGTCGCGGAGGAGACCGCATCGGACGAGGCGGCCGAAGCGGGCGCCGAGTCGCCCGAAGAGGGTGCTGCGGCCGAAGCCGCCGCCGCGGACGCCGTCGAGGCCCCGGCGGAGGAGAAGGCGGAGTAATCCGCGTTCGCACACGCTCGAAGAAGCCCGCACCCGTCTCGGTGCGGGCTTCTTCGCGTCGGCGGACCGCGACGCCGGGGCGTGCCGCGATCGGCGGCTCATCGTAGGCTGGCGCGGTGACCGAGAAGACACTCGCCGAGCGGATCGGGCCTGCGCCCGCGCCGATGCTGCCCACCCATCCCGCCATCGCCGGCTGGCGTACCGCGACCGCTGACGACATCGATGCGATCCACGCCGTGCAGGCTGCCGCCGACGCGATCGATCACCCCACATGGATCACGCCGCGCGAGGACATCGCCGACGCGTTCGATCTGAGCTACATCGATCACGGCCGAGACACGCTGATCGCGTTCGCTCCGGGGGGCGAGGCCGTCGCGTTCTCGTCTGCGATGCTCCACCCGTCCCGCGAGGGAACCCTCACGGTGACGATCGCCGGCGCGGTCCATCCCGCGTGGCGCCGACAGGGGATCGGCACCGCCGCCTTGCGCTGGAGCCACGCACGCGCCCGGCAGCAACTCGCCGAAGCCGTTGCCCACCTGACGCCGGGGGAATGGTCCCTGCAGATCAAGGTCTACGCCGAGGAGTCGGCTCCCGATGTCGTGACGATCGCCGAGCCCCTGGGGCTGCGCGTGGAGCGATGGTTCACGACGATGGTGCGGGACATGTCGACCGAGCCGCCCCACCCGGCGATCCCCGATGGCGTGGAGCTGGTCCCGTATGCCGCCGATCGGGCCCTCGACGTCCTCGCCGCCCGCAACGATGCGTTTCGTGATCACTGGGGGAGCCTTCCCACCACAGAGGAGAGCTGGCACAAGTTCGTCGGGGGCGAGTTCCTGCGCCCCGACCTGTCGCGCCTGGCGCTCGACGCCGACGGCCGCGTCGTGGCCCTGTGCCTCGCCTCCGTCAATGAGAGTGACTGGGAGACGCTGGGTGCGTCGCACGCGTACATCGACCTCATCGGAGTCGTGCGCGACCACCGCCGCCGCGGCCTCGCGCCGGCGGTCATCGCCGCGTCACTCGAGGCGATCGCGCGGGACGGGCTGAGCAAGGCGGTCCTCGATGTCGACACCGAGAACCCCTCCGGCGCGCACACGCTCTACGAACGCCTCGGCTTCGTCGCCACCGACCGGTCGCTCGCGCTCGTGCAGAGATTCTGACGCCCGCCACGGTCGCAGCCACCCACTCACCTGCGAGAGACTGGGGAGATGAACACTCGTGCTCTCGTGATCGGTGAAGCGCTGATCGACATCATCGACGGTGCCGAGGTGCGCGAGCTGGTGGGGGGAAGCCCCGCGAACGTGGCGGTCGGCGTCGCCCGCCAAGGCCACGACGTGCGCCTTCTCACTCGACTCGGCCGCGACGAGCGGGGGGCGCGCATCGCTGAGCAGATCGCCTCGTCGGGGGCGGCCCTGACGGCCGACTCCTGGGTCGACGCGCCGACGTCGACAGCGCGGGCCCGACTGCGCTCCGATGGCTCGGCCGAGTACGACTTCGCGATCGACTGGGACATCCCGACCCCCGTCCTCGACGACGTGGCGCTTGTGCACGCCGGTTCGATCGCGTTGTTCCTCGAGCCGGGAGGGGCCGCGGTGGTCGAGGCGCTGGAGCGTGCGGCCGGAGACCGCCTCGTCACCGTCGACCCCAACATCCGCCCCGCCCTGGTAGGCGACCGCACGTCGGCGCGGCAGAGGTTCGAGCGCGCCGCCGCGGCCGCCGACCTCATCAAGCTCAGTGATGAGGACGCCGCGTGGCTCTACCCGGACCTCACCCTCGAACGGGTGCTGGCCGAGATCGCCGCCCACGGTCCGCGGGTCGTCGTGGTCACCCGTGGTGGCGAGGGGGCCATCGCGCGGGGGACAGGCGGCATCGTCGAGGTAGCGGCCCTTCCCGTCCAGGTCGTCGACACCATCGGCGCGGGGGACGCCTACATGGCCAGCCTCATCTCCAGCGCTCTCGACGACGAGGGGATCTTCACTTCTCGAGAGGCGCTGGCGCGGGCCCTCCGGCGGGCGGCCGTCACGGCGGGGATCACGGTCTCGCGGGCGGGAGCGAACCCGCCGACGCGCGGCGAGGTGGACGCGGCCTCCTGAGCGCGGCGTGCGCCGCGCGGAAACGCCTAGGCTGACGGAGTGCGACTGCGTCTCGATCTCGCCTACGACGGCACCGGCTTCCGCGGGTGGGCGCGGCAACCGGGACTGCGGACGGTTCAGGGCACGCTCGAGGCCGCGATCGCGCGGATCCTCGGCGGAGCCCCCACGCTCGTCGTCGCCGGCCGCACCGACGCCGGGGTGCATGCATCCGGCCAGGTGGCGCACCTCGACCTCACCGAGTCTCAGCAGGCTCGGCTCGCCCAAGGACGCAACCCCGATCCCGCCGCCCTGGCGGCGCGGCTGACCGGTGTCCTCGGACAGTACCCCGATCTTGCCGTCCACCGATCCGCGCTCGCCGTCCCGGGGTTCGACGCCCGGTTCTCGGCCGTCTGGCGCCGCTACAGCTATCGCATCGCCGATCGGGCCACCGGGTATGACCCGCTCGATCGCCTGCGCACCACGACGGTGAACGCGATGCTCGATGTCGACGCGATGGACGAGGCGGCGCGCTCTCTGATCGGGCTCCACGACTTCGCGGCGTACTGCAAGTGGCGGGACGGCGCCACGACCATCCGTACGCTCCTCGAGTTCGATTGGCACCGCCAGGACGACGGCGTCCTGGTGGCGAACGTCAAGGCCGACGCCTTCTGTCACAGCATGGTGCGTGCGCTCGTCGGCGCCTGTGTGGGCGTCGGCCAGGGGCGGTTGGCGCCCCGCGATGTCGTGGAGATCCGGGAGGCGGGGGAGCGGACGAGCCAGACGAAGGTGCTCGCCGCCCGCGGGCTGACTCTCGCCGAGGTGGGCTATCCCGCCGATGACCTCCTCGCCCTGCGCGCGGAGCAGACCCGTGCGCGGCGCAGCCTCGACGAGGACTGACGGCTCTCATAGGTGACACACGGCGACAGCGCCTAGGCTGGGCTCCGGCATGAAGGTCATCTCGTACAACCTCAACAAGCACAAGGCAGCCCACGAGCTCGAACGCCTCGTGGACACTCACGGCGCCGACCTGCTGTGTCTGCAGGAAGCCGACACGGAGACCCTGCCGGTCGAGATCGCGGGGCTACGTCTGGCCGAGGCCACGGTGCGCAATCGTCTGGGGCTGGCCGTCTACCATCGGGAGAACACCTTCACCCCGTTGGAGGTGCGCTCACTCTCCCTCAAGAAGTCGCTGCACGACCGTGTCCTCAAGCCCGCGGAGGAACGCATGCTCGGTGTCCGGCTGCGCGACATCGACAGTGGGGCTCAGTTCATCGTCGCGAGTTTCCACGCCGCGCCGCTCACGGCGCTCAACTCCCTGCGACGCAAGCAGATCCGCGCTGCCCTGGAGGAGTTGAGCGGCCTGGGCGACGGCCTGCCGATCCTCATGGTCGGCGACTACAACTACCCCGTGTTCAAGGAGAACCTGAGCCAGACGGTGCGCGATGCCGGCTATGAGCTCACCCTGAGCGATGCCCGGACGTACACGCGCTACAAGTTCTTCCGCGGCCACTACGACTTCGCGACGAGCGTCGGGTTCACGATCGACTCGATCACGACGTTGCCGCAGGGCCGCAGCGACCACCTCCCGATCCTCATCACCGCCCGCGCCGATCCCCGACCCTGATCGGGTTGCCGGCGAGTCGTCCGAGTATCCACGGCTCGACCCCTCGTCCTTGCCAGTCCCGCGGCGTAGCCTTGGAACCAAGCGGCGCGGCCGACGAGGGCGGCGCCGGGAGGTGAGGCGTCATGTCGAAGACGATCGTGGTCGGAGTCAACGGAGGTTCCGTCGCCGCACGCGTCGTGGAGTGGGCCATCGCTCGTGCGAGCGCGCGTCGTGAGCGGGTGGAGCTGATCTCGGTGGTCGGCGGTGCCCTCGGTGCCGTCGGCGAGGACGCAGTGGTCGAGGAAGCCGTCTCGGCCGCGGAGGATCTCCTGCAAGGCCATGTGCGGAAGGTGGCGGACCGCGGCGTCGACGTCACGTCGCGCGTCGCGAGCGGCGACCCCGTGGCGGTGCTGACGGAAGCGGCCGCCGGTGCCGAGGTTCTCGTCATCGGCAGTGACTACCGCGGGCCGGACGGCGGCCGAGCCCGCGGAGTGCACGGAGTGCGGATCGCGGCGAGCGCGCCCTCCCCGGTCGTCGTGGTCCCCGATCTGGACCTCGGCGCGCGCCGAGGGGTGATCGTCGGCATCGACGGGTCGAGCGTGTCCGAGCATGCGCTGCGGTTCGCCGCCGAAGAGGCGGATCGATCAGGCGAGCCCCTGATCGCCGTCAGCGTGTGGACGCCCCTGCAGGCTCCGCGCAACGGCCTCGCGGTGTATCCGGAGCTGTACCTCACCAACATGCAGGCCGCGACGGAGGAGGTCCAGGCGCTGGCGTTGGCCGGGGTGGCCAGCGACTTCCCCGACCTCGTCGTCGAGCGCCGCGTCGAGCGCGGCTACCCCTCGCACGTGATCAACGAGCTGGCCTCCTCGGCGAGGCTTGCCGTCGTGGGAACCCACGGGAGAGGAGCCGTGGCGCGATTCCTGCTCGGGTCGATCAGCCACGAGGTGCTCGCGCGCCTGTCTACGGTCACCGCCGTCGTGCGGTGACCGTCGAGCCCGTCGTCACCTGACGGTCGACGTTCTCGCCGACGTGCGTGAGGCCGTCTTGTATCCGCTCTTCTTGCCGGTGACCTTGATCGAGATCGTCTTGCCCTTGTCGCTCTTGGTCAGCGTGTAAGTGGTCTTGGTCGCCCCCGGAATGTACGTGCCATCCCGGTACCAGCGATACGTGAACGTGGTCCCGCTGGTCCAGCTTCCGCGGACGAGCGTCAGCTTCTTCCCCACCTTCGCCGTGCCGCTGATCTTCGGGGTCGTCGCCTTCAGCGCGCTGGGAGCGGCGACCTTCGGGGTGGACTTGGACGTCTTCGACGTGCTGCCGTATCCGGTCTTGGACCCGGTCACCTTGACCTTCAGTGCCTTGCCGGCATCCGTCGCGCGCGGGGTGTACGACTTCGAGGTGGCTCCCGAGACGGCCTTGCCCCCGGCGTACCACTGATAACGCAGCTTGGTGCCCGAGGTCCAGGTGCCGGGCTTCGCCGTCAGCTTCACTCCGGCCTTCGCCGTGCCCGTGATCTGGGGAGTGGTGGCCTTGAGCGTCTTGTAGCCACCGAAGACCTGCGTGTAGTACGGCCATCCCGACGAGTTACACGCCACCCCGATGCCGATGTGCGTGAAGCTCTTGCGTTCGATGTTCTCCCGATGGCCCTTGCTGTTCATCCACGCGTCGGTGACCCGCTCCGGCGAGTAGCCGAAGGCGACGTTCTCTCCCGCGGCGCTCCAACCGTCGGGGATCTGCGACGCGTACCGCGGGTTGTGGCTCATGGTCGAGCTGGCGGCCTGTTTCTTGGACCAGTTGATGGCGACAGTGTTGAGTGCGCCGTACTCCTTCAGGGCCGGGACGCCGGCTTTCGATCGAGCGGCGTTGACCTCGGTGAGGATCTCCTTCTGCACTTGGTCGAGCGTCATCGACGTGCAGGAGACGTTGGTGCTGGTGGCGGCGTGGGCCGTGGTGGTGGCGACAGCGCTCGCCACCACCAGAGCCGCAACCGCCGTTGCGGCGACGCCGAAGCGTCGCCAAGGGCGACTGATCATCGTGATCCTCCGGGGGAAAAGGATTACTCTCTCGCCACATCTGTACCACACGTCACAGGCGACACGCCACGGGGGTTGCTGCATTGGGGCTGATGTCGGGTGTATAAATCGCCGCGATTGGCGTGCCGAGCCCGCATCGCGTACGATGGATCCTTGGTGTCGGTTCTGCTGATCCCTCACCGCGAACGTGAGCCCTCCACTGGTGTGTTTGCCCGCCACTCGATCGGACAAACCCCCCGGAGTGGGATTCACGAACCTCTCCGTTCGATCAAGAAAGCAGCACTACTGTGACGCGCACTTACACCCCCAAGGCGGGCGAGACTCAGCGTGAGTGGCTGGTCATCGACGCGACCGACGTCGTCCTCGGACGCCTCGCTTCGCACGCGGCCACCCTCCTCCGTGGCAAGCACAAGCCCACCTTCGCCAATCACATCGACACCGGCGACTTCGTCATCATCGTCAACGCGGCCAAGGTCGCGCTGACGGGGCAGAAGCTGCAGCAGAAGATGGCCTACCGCCACTCGGGCTACCCGGGCGGCCTCACGGCCACCTCGTACGCCGAGCTCTTGGAGAAGAACCCGGTCCGCGCCGTGGAGAAGGCCGTCCGCGGCATGCTCCCCAAGAACAGCCTGGGTCGCCAGCAGCTGTCCAAGCTCAAGGTCTACGCCGGTGCCGAGCACCCGCACGCGGCCCAGCAGCCCACCACATACACCTTCGACCAGGTCGCCCAGTAAGCGCCGCCGAAACAGACTGAGGACAACTCATGGCCCAGAACAGCAATGCGGCACCTGTCGCTGACTCCCTCGAAGAGACCCCCGAGAACTACTCCACCGAGACCCCCGCAACCGAGGCGGCGGCCGCGCCGCGCCCCGTCCTCTCGGTTCCGGGTGCCGCCGTCGGTCGCCGCAAGCAGGCCATCGCGCGCGTGCGTCTCGTGCCCGGCTCCGGCTCCATCACGGTGAACGGCCGGACCCTCGAGGACTACTTCCCGAACAAGCTGCACCAGCAGCTCATCAACGACCCGTTCACGGCTCTCGACCTGGTCGGCGCCTACGACGTGATCGCTCGCATCTCGGGCGGCGGTGACTCCGGTCAGGCCGGTGCGCTGCGCCTCGGCATCGCGCGTGCGCTCAACGAGATCGACGCCGAGAACAACCGTCCGACCCTGAAGAAGGCCGGTTTCCTCTCGCGCGACGCTCGCGTGAAGGAGCGCAAGAAGGCCGGTCTCAAGAAGGCCCGTAAGGCACCCCAGTACTCGAAGCGCTAAGTCTTCGTGTCACTGTTCGGGACGGACGGCGTGCGGGGGCTGGCCAACGGCCCCCTCACCGCCGAACTCGCACTCACCCTGGCCCAGGCGACCGCCGTCGTCCTGGGCCAGGGCCGTATCGCCGAAGCCCGCAGGGCGACGGGTCGTCGCCTCACCGCCGTGGTCGCGCGGGATCCTCGCGTCTCGGGGCAGTTCCTCAGCGCGGCGGTGGAAGCGGGACTCGCCTCCTCCGGAGTCGACGTCCTCGACGCGGGCACGCTCCCCACTCCGGCGGCGGCCTTCCTCATCAGTGATGTGGACGCCGACTTCGGTGTCATGATCTCCGCCTCGCACAACCCGGCGCCCGACAACGGGATCAAGATCTTCGCTCGCGGTGGCGTGAAGCTCCCCGATGCCGTGGAGCGTCGCATCGAGGAGGCGATGGCGGGGGAGAAGCTGCGCCCGACCGGCGGCGACGTCGGGCGGGTGGTGCGGTTCTCCGACGCCGAGGACCGCTACGTGCTCCACCTGCTCGCCTCGCTCCCGCACCGACTCCACGGACTTCACGTGGTCCTGGACTGTGCGCACGGGGCGGCCTCCGGTGTGTCACCCGAGACCTTTCGCAACGCCGGAGCGAAGGTCACCGTGATCGGCAACGATCCCGACGGTCTGAACATCAACGACGGCTACGGATCGACTCATCTCGAGAAGCTGTCGGCAGAGGTCGTCCGTGTCGGCGCGGACGTCGGGATCGCCCATGACGGTGATGCCGACCGGTGCCTCGCCGTCGACGCTGAGGGTCGCATCATCGACGGCGACCAGATCATGGCAATCCTCGCCGTCGCGATGCGCGACCGTGGCCAGTTGCACCGCGACACGCTCGTTGCCACCGTCATGAGCAACCTCGGACTGCACCGGGCGATGAACGCCCAGGGGATCCACGTGGAGACCACCGCCGTCGGCGACCGCTACGTCTTGGAGCGGATGACGGAGGGGCGGTACTCGCTGGGAGGAGAGCAGAGCGGGCACCTCATCATGAGCGCGTTCGCCACGACCGGCGATGGGCTCCTCACCGGGCTTCACCTCTGTGCCGAGATGGCTCGTCAGCGCAAGAGTCTCGCAGAGCTCGCCTCGGTGATGACCGTCTTCCCGCAGGTGCTCGTCAACGTCCGCGGCGTCGAGCGATCGCGTGCGACCGATCCCGACGTCGCCGCTGCCGTCGCCGAGGCGGAGCAGGAACTGGGCGAGAGCGGGCGAGTGCTTCTTCGCCCGTCCGGGACCGAGCTCATGGTGCGCGTGATGGTCGAGGCCGCCGACGAGGCGACCGCGACGCAGATCGCCGAGCGGCTCGCGGCCGTCGTCCGCGGCTGAGGTCGTCCTCGGTCGACGGGGAGTCTGTCCCGGCACGCCGGGGCTCTGCGGGCCGTCATCTGGTCGTACCATGGCGTCAAAGGGCCCGCATGGGCTCGCCGAAACGGGTCGAGGTCAGCCGATGACGCAGCGCGTTCCGCGCCGACGGGGACGGGTGGCGCCGTTCGACGACTGGTGGTCGGCGGTGTCGGGCGGCCGGTTCTTCACGTGGTGGACACTCGTGGCTTCCGGGCTCGCCGCGGTGTTCCTCCTCAGCCCGATCTCGGGGCCTCTCAGCCCCATCGAGACCGCTGTGGCGATGCTCACCTCGTTGCTGACGTGGGCTGTGATCGTCCTGGTGATCCTTCCCGTCGCAGTGGTCGAGCGGCGCCTGCAGCGCTCCGCGGTGCGCGGCGCGCTGGTGATCGTCGTCCTGGTGACGGTGTCCCTCCTTCGTCCGTTCCTCAACGACGCCACCGGTGGCATGCTCTTCGGGCTCGTCAGCGAGGCGCATTGGGTTCAGCGGATCGCCACGAACGCGTTGATCTGGTTCACCCTCCTGCCGCTGGTCGCGGCGGCCGCGAACGTCTACGACGAGTCGCGGCGCTCGAGTACCCGATTGAGCGCGGCGCTGTCGGTGTTCGAGGACCTCCAGCGCCGGATCGCGCACTACGGAGACGAGAACGCACGGCTGCTCACCGAGGAGATCCGTCGGTTGCGCCATCAGCGTGACGAGCTGCTGGATCATGCCGTCGACTTCGACGCGGTCCGGGCCTTCGCCGACGACGTGCGCGCGACCAGTCACCGCCTCGATGAGCGTCTGCAGACGCCCATCGATCACCGACCGGGGTACGCGCTGTCCACCGTCGAGCGCGCTCGCCCCCGCACCGGCTCCTTCGTGGCGCAGCTGGGGCGGCCGCCTGCAGCGCTCGTCCTCGTGGTGTACTTCCTCGCCAGCGCCCCTTACACCGTCATGGTCGGCGGCTGGCCGCTGCTCATGGCGGCCGGGAGCCTGTTGGTGGCGTTCGGCGTGATCGCGGATCTCGTCGCCCGGTGGGCGGAGGCGCGCGCGACGCCACGCGTGGCGGGGGCGGTGTTCCTGGTCGTGTGGACGGCGGCGGGTGCGGGGATGAGCGCCGGTGGCGCCGCACTGACCTCGATCGCCGCGATGGTGCTCCTCGTTCCGCTCGTCTCGATTCCCGGTCTGGCGCTGATCTGCGCGATCGGTGTCGGCGCGATGAACCGGGCCGAGACCGACCGGCAGAGCCTGTCGCAGCTTCTGGCGGCGACCTCATCGCTGGTCACGTCGCAGACCGCGCGGGCACGGGATCCGCTGTGGCGGGGCGTGGACCTCCTTCACGACCGGGTGCAGAGCACGTGCGTGATCTTCGCTGCGCGCGCCGACGAGCGGCCGCCGACGCGGGAGGAGCGCGACAGGTTCCGGCGCGACACCGATCTCGCTTTCGACGAGATCCTCGCCGGCGCACGTAGCGGCCCGTCGGACGGCGACGACATCGACGGGCTCTTGGCCACCTGGTCCGAAGTCCTCGACGTTCGCGCGGAGATCGATCCGCTCGCGGTCGCAGCGCTGCAGGCGCCCGCGGTCGCCGCTGCCGTCGGCAACATCATCAGCGAGGGCTTCGTGAACGCCGTGAAGCACTCGTCGGCCCGCACGGCACGCGTGCGGGTGACCAGCGCCGCCGACGGTTCGGCGGTGTCGGTCGCCGTCGTCTCGCCCGGAACCCTCCGCGCTCATGGGCCTCGGGGCCTCGGGCTGTCCGCCTTCGACGATCGCGCCCGGCTGACCCAGGTCGGACGCGATGTCGTGCTGGAGGTGGCGGTGCCCACGGTGACGACACCGGCGCCCACCCGCGCTCCCTCGCGACGTTGGGACGCCCCTACCGAGCCGGTCCGCGTTCCGCCGCGACCGGCTCGATGACGGGCACGGCGACGGGCTCGGCGCAGCGTCCCGGCGCGTGCGTCACTCCGGTTCGCTCCACGACAGCGACTCGATGTATCGCAGCAGCACACCCTCCCGGAGTGCCCAGGGCGACACCTCCAGCTCGTCGACGTCGAGCACCGTCATCGCGGTGTGGAGCACGACCGCGCCCGCGACGATCTGGAACGTGCGATCGGCGGTGATCCCGGGAAGCTCCTGCCGTGCCGAGGCGGGGAGCCGTGCCAGTCGGGGGATCCACGACCCGAGGGCCGCACGCGGAAGGAGCATCCGTTCGGTGCCGCTCCAGCCGGGCGCCGGGTAGCCGGCCAGTTTCGCGAGGGATCGGATCGCCTTCGAGGATCCCACCACGTGATCGGGGGAGGGCTGGTCGCGCATCGACGCGGCAACCGGCTCGAGCGTCGTCCGAGCGTGTTCGCGGAGTGCCTCCACGGCGTCCTCGCCGGGCGGGTCCTCCGGCATGAACTCGATGGTCATCCGCCCGGCGCCGAGGGGGACCGACGCGGCGACCTCGGGCAACTCATCCGAGCCCGTGGCCAGCTCCAGTGAGCCACCGCCGATGTCGAAGAGCAGGATCTGCCCCGCCGCCCAGCCGAACCACCGCCGCACCGCGAGGAAGGTGAACCGGGCCTCCGACTCTCCGCCCAGCACTTGCAACTCCTGGCCGAGCGCGCGTTCGACCCGCGCGATCACGGCGGCGCCGTTGGTGGCCTCCCGGACGGCACTCGTGGCGGTGGCGAGGAGCTCCCGCACGTTCTCCGCCTGCGCGACGGCGCGAGCGGCACGGACGGCTTCTTCGAGCGCGACGACGCCCTCCTCGCTGATCGACCCGTCGGGAGTCAGATATCGCATGAGTCTGAGGACCGTGCGGGTGCTGCTCGTGGCGAGGGGCCTGCCTCCAGGGCGGACATCGGCCACGAGAAGGTGCACGGTGTTCGAGCCGATGTCGAGGACTCCGAGGCGCATGAGAAGAGCGTAGTGGGGCGCTTCCGGTCACCGCGGCCAGGGACGCGGTGGGAGGAGCGGGCGGGACTAGAGTGGGCGCGATGACCTCCGACGACACCCGCATGAGCGATGCCCTCTACCGCCGCATCGAACGCGCGGACTGGGCGCGACTGGCGCCGGGACTGGCCAATCCCCTCACCGAGGCCGAGGTCGTGCAGTTGCGCGGCATCGGAGACCGCCTCGACATCACCGAGGTCCGCGAGGTCTATCTGCCCCTCAGCCGCCTGCTGAGCGCATATGCGGAGAACACGAAACGCCTCGGCGCGGAGACGGCGGACTTCCTCCGTGAGCCGGATTCCACCACCCCGTTCGTCGTCGCGGTCGCCGGATCGGTCGCGGTCGGCAAGTCCACGATCGCCCGTCTCCTGCGCGAACTCATGAGTCGCTGGCCGGGGACCCCGCGGGTGGAGCTGGTGACGACCGACGGCTTTCTCTACCCCAACGCGGAGTTGGAGCGTCGCGGACTGATGTCGCGCAAGGGATTCCCCGAGTCCTACGACCGTCGCGCGATGGTGCAGTTCCTCTCAGAGGTCAAGTCCGGCGCGCCCGAAGTGCGCGCCCCGTTCTACTCGCACATGCGCTACGACATCATCCCCGACGCCTACGTGACGGTGCGCCGCCCCGATGTCGTGATCGTCGAGGGGCTCAACGTGCTGGCGCCGCCGCCGGCTCCCCACGACATCGCGGTGAGCGACCTGTTCGACTTCTCGATCTATGTCGACGCCGACGTGGCACACATCGAGACCTGGTTCGTCGACCGCTTCCTCGCACTGCGTCAGAGCGCCTTCACCAACCCGAACTCGTTCTTCCGGGTGTTCGCCGACATCTCCGATGAGGAGGCGGTAACGCAGGCCCTCGGCTTCTGGCGTGACATCAACCTTCCGAACCTCCGGGAGAACGTCGAGCCGACCAAGCACCGTGCGCAGCTCATCCTCAACAAGGGCGAGGACCACGTCGTGGAATCGGTGCTCTTGCGCAAGCTGTGAGCCTCACCGCTCCGGCCAGATTCCCGGCTGCGGCGACGCGGGTGCTCGTCGTCCCCCGCGTACGATAGAGCGCATGTGTGGAATCGTCGGATATGTCGGACCGCGCCCGAGCCAGGGCATTCTCTTGGGAGGGCTGGCGCGTCTCGAGTACCGCGGCTACGACTCCGCAGGAATCGCCGTCATCGACGGAGACGGTGATCTCGGCATGCGCAAGCGTGCGGGAAAGCTGCAGGTCCTCCGCGACGATCTGTCCCGCCACCCGCTCGCCGATGGCACGACCGGGATCGGCCACACCCGCTGGGCGACCCACGGCGGTCCCACCGACGCCAACGCACATCCGCATCTCGCCGATGACGACAAACTGGCCGTCATCCACAACGGAATCATCGAGAACTTCGCCGACCTCAAGCGAGAGCTCCTCGACGAGGGGCACACCTTCCGCAGTGAAACCGACACCGAGGTGGCAGCCGTCCTTCTCGGTCGTGAGTACCGCCGTGCCGGCGACCTCGTGGCCGCTTTCCGCGCCGTGGTCTCGCAGCTCGAGGGGGCGTTCACCCTCCTCGCCATGCACCGGGACGAGCCGGGGCTCGTCGTCGGCGCTCGTCGCAACTCGCCGCTGGTCATCGGACTCGGGGAGGGCGAGAACTTCCTCGGCTCGGATGTCGCGGCTTTCGTGGAGTACACCCGCAACGCGCTCGCCATCGGTCAGGATGAGATCGTCGCGATCACGCCGCAGGGGGTGACGGTGACCGACTTCGAGGGGTCGCCGGTCGCCGCGGAGCCCTTCGAGGTGGTGTGGGACGCCTCCGCTGCGGAGAAGGGCGGATGGTCCTCGTTCATGGCGAAGGAAGTGTCAGAGGAGCCCGAGGCCGTCGCCAACACACTTCGCGGACGGTTGCACGACGGCGAAGTGGTGATCCCCGAACTCGAAGGACTCGACGAGCTCTTCGCCGGGATCTCCCGGGTGATCGTGGTCGCCTGTGGCACCGCCGCATATGCCGGTCAAGTGGGCAAGTACGCGCTCGAGCAATGGACGCGCGTGCCCGTCGATGTCGAGCTTGCCCATGAGTTCCGCTACCGCGACCCGGTGATCGGAGCCGACACGCTCGTCGTCTCGATCTCGCAGTCGGGAGAGACGATGGACACCCTGATGGCGGTGAAGTACGCCCGCGAGAAGGGCGCGCGGACGCTCTCGATCTGCAACACCCAGGGCGCCACGATTCCGCGGGAGTCCGACGCGATCGTCTACACGCACGCGGGCCCCGAGGTCGCCGTCGCCTCCACCAAGGCGTTCGTGGCGCAGATCACGGCGCTC
>JBMDWQ010000112.1:0-3330 GCA_048594675.1 Microbacterium sp.
GTACTCCTTGTACAGGTCCTCGTAGCCGAAGGTGCCGAACGTGGTGACGGTGAGCGTGACCGGCTCGTCGCTGGTACCGCTGGCCTCGGGGGTCGGGTTGTTGCTACACGCGGCAAGCGTGAGCGCGGTGGCCGAGACAGCGGCGAGAACGACGGCGCTGCGGCGGAATGCACGTGCGTGCATGTCACTCCTTTGTGTTGGTGGAACGGTGTCAGGGGGTGCGTGTCGGGCTCCCACCCAGGGAGGGACCCTGGGACGGTCGATCCACTCCGCGACAACGTCGTGGGAGCGCTCTCAACCGATGTCTGAGACGTTATGGGATCGCTCCCACGAACGCAAGAGAGCGCTCCCATGAATATTGGTCACGGTTCGGTCACGGGCGGCGATGGTGAGTGCGGCCGGTGCCCGTAGACTGATCCCGCACCCCTTCCCGCGACTTCCCGGAGCTTTCGAATGCCCACCATCGTCGTCGACGTCATGCCCAAGGCCGAGCTGCTGGATCCGCAGGGGAAGGCCGTCGCCGGCGCGCTGTCTCGCCTCGAGGTGCCCGGCATCTCGGCGGTCCGCATCGGCAAGCGCTTCGAGCTGACGGTCGACGTCGCCGATGAGGCGACCCTCGCGACGGTCGAGAAGATCGCCGCCGAGATCCTCTCCAACGCGGTGATCGAAGACGTCGTGGGCATCGAGGTAGTCGAGTGACCGCCCGCATCGGGGTCATCACCTTCCCCGGATCCCTCGACGACGGCGACGCGCAGCGCGCCATCCGCGTCGCCGGTGCGGAACCCGTCGCCCTCTGGCACGGCTCCCACGACCTCGAGGGCGTCGACGCCCTCGTGCTCCCGGGTGGATTCAGCTACGGCGACTACCTGCGCGCCGGGGCGATCGCCGCGCTCTCGCCGATCATGTCCGAAGTCAAGGACGCAGCCGCCCAGGGCATGCCGATCCTGGGGATCTGCAACGGCTTCCAGATGCTCGTCGAGGCACACCTGCTGCCCGGCGGCCTCATCCGCAACGCCCACCAGCAGTTCATCTGCCGCGACCAGCGCCTGCGCGTGGAGAACGCCGCCACGGCCTGGACCCACGGCTTCGAGGCGGGGCAGGAGATCACGATCCCGCTCAAGAACGGCGACGGCGGCTACATCTGCTCGGCAGAGACGCTCGAGCGGATCGAGGGTGAGGGACTGGTGGCCTTCCGCTACGTCGGGGTGAACCCGAACGGGTCGCTCGACGACATCGCCGGACTCACCAACGAGCGCGGAAACGTCGTGGGCCTGATGCCCCACCCCGAGCACGCGGTGGAGCCGGGCTTCGGTCCCGACACTGCGGCCGCCATGCGGTCGGGCGTCGACGGGTTGACCTTCTTCACCTCGGCGGTCGCGTCGCTGGCCGCTGCTGCCGCCTGACGTCTCACCCGCGCTGAGCGGCCCCTGCCGGTGGTCGGCTCATACCGTGCCTGCCGGCGGCTACGTCAGACGGTGCCTGCCGGCGGCCAGAGTCCGATGACGAGCGCCATGATCACCACGGTGGTGAGCTCGAACCCCATGGTCAGCACGGTCAGCTGCGACGGCCGGCCCTCGAACACGTCGTGCGTGATCACGCGCGCCGCGGTGAATCCCGCCCACAGAGTGACCGCGGTCACGAGCGCCGACAGCAGATACCCGCCGTCGTAGAAGTGCCACGCGATCGCGACCGACCCCGCCAGCACCCAGGCGGTGAGGAAGGTCACGGCGAGCGACACGAGCATGGCGAGCGCGACGGGCGCTCCCCGCTTCGTCATGTCGATGCGGGCGAGCGTCGCCCAGCGGTCGAGGAAGAGTGCGGGCGAGTACCAGAGGGCTCCGAGCCCCATGCTCAGCACCGTGGCGATCGCCACCGCCCAGTAGTTGATCTCGGGAATCATGCGGAACCTCCGAGTGAAGGCTAGCGCCGGGTAGCGTCGAGTGCATGACTCTCGTCGTGTCCGTCCCCACCGAATCGCTCGCGTCCGATCTCCGCCCCCTCCCCGAGGGCGTCGAGGTGATCGTCTGGACGATGGCGGAGGCCGCTCCGCGACCGCGCATCGACATCGTCGTGCCTCCGTACATGGACCAGTCCGACGCCTTCGCCCGGTTGACGGAGGTGGAGGTCGGTCTCGTCCAGGGCCAGTCGATCGGCTACGAGGGGGTGGCGGACCGTCTTCCCGAGGGCGTGCGGTTCGCGAACGCCGCCAGCGTGCACGAGACCTCCACCGCCGAGCTCGCTGTGGCGCTGACCCTAGCGGTGCAGCGGCAGCTCGACCTCTTCGCGGTGAACGGCCGCGAAGGCGTGTGGGCCCCCGCCTTCGCCGACAGCCTCGCCGACCGGCGGGTGCTGCTCCTCGGATACGGCGGCGTGGGCAAGGCGATCGCCGCCCGGCTCGCCCCCTTCGAGGTGGAGCTCGTGCCCGTCGCCTCGACGGCGCGGGACGAGGACGGCGTGCACGTCCACGGGATCGACGAACTCGGGGAGCTCCTTCCCGACGTCGACATCGTGGTGCTGAGCCTTCCCGGCGGCGAGCGCACGCGGCACATCATCGGCGAGGACGAGCTCGCCGCCCTTCCCGACGGCGCCCTCGTGGTCAACGTCGGCCGCGGGTCGCTGATCGATCCCGACGCGCTCGTGCGTCACACCTCAGCCGGGCGGATCCGCGCGGCGCTGGACGTGACCGAACCCGAGCCCCTGCCGTCGGACCATCCGCTCTGGAACACGCCCGGCGTCCTCATCTCCCCGCACGTCGGAGGTGCGTCGAGCGCGATGAGGCCGCGCATCGCGGCGCTCCTCCGGCGACAGATCGCGCACCTCCTCGCCGGCGAGCAGCCCGAGAACATCGTCCTCGGCTGACGCCCCCGCCCCTCTCGTCCGCCCCGCCCCGCGCCGCCCGCCCCGCGCCGTCCCTCCCGCGCCGTCCCTCCCCTCTCGTCCGTCGAGAGCACATGCTGTCAGCGAGCGCACGCCATACTGACGCAGATAACGTGTCCGCTCGCTGAGAGCATGTGCTCTCGGTGAAAGGGCGGGGAGGCGGGACTAGAGGCGGTCTGCGATGGTGGCGGCCACGGTCAGCCAGGCGTCGCGCGTGTCGGGCGAGAGCGCGTCGAAGTCGATCGGACCGCCATCGACGAGGGCCGGATCGAACGGCACGTGCACGACCGCCGACGTCACCTGCTCGAAGTGGCGCTCGAGCCGTTCCGACAGCCGCTTGTCCGGACGCGCGGAGGGCGCGGCGAGGATCGTGACGGCCTGGTCGATCTTGTGGTCGAAACCCTTCTCACGCAGACCGTCAAGGAGCCACGCGGCACTGGCGGCGGTGTCCTC
>JBMDWQ010000113.1:0-1920 GCA_048594675.1 Microbacterium sp.
GATGGGAGCAACGACGGCCGGCTTTGCCCGGAGCCAGGCCAGCGCCGTCGCCGCGATGGAGACCCCGTGGGCGGCGCCGATGCGCTCGAGCGTGTCGATGATCTGGAGGCCCTGCGGCGTCGCGTACTCGACGGCGGCACGAGCCCGGGGCGAATCGTGGCCGTCGACGTCGGCCGAGCGGTACTTGCCCGTGAGGAAGCCCTTCGCGAGCGCGAAGTACGGCACGAGACCGAGACCGTGCTCTTCCGCGAGCGGGACGATGTCGCTCTCGATCTCGCGGTGCACGAGGTTGTAGTGCGGCTGGACGGCCACGGGCTCCGCAACGCCCAGCTCGCGAGCGATCCGCACCCACTCGGCGATCCGGTCGGCGGAGTAGTTGGAGACGGCGGTGTAACGCACCAGGCCGTCCTCGACGAGGCGGCCGAACGCGGCGACCGTCTCTTCGAGCGGAGTGTCGGCATCGTCGAAGTGCGCGTAGTACAGGTCGATCCGCTCGATCCCGAGCCGCTGCAGCGACGCCTCGGCGGCCGCCCGGACGTTGGTCGCCGACAGGCCGCGGAAATCGGGGTGCTGGCTGACCTTCGTCGCCACGACCACGTCGTCGGAGGCGCCGCGGGACGCCAGCCATTCCCCGATCAGCCTCTCGCTCTCGCCCCCGCTGTTGCCCGGCACCCAGGCGCTGTAGGAGTCGGCCGTGTCGATGAAGTCGCCTCCTCCCTCACGGAAGGCATCAAGCACGGCGAACGAGGTGTCGCGGTCGGCGGTCCAGCCGAACACGTTGCCGCCGAGGGCGAGGGGGAAGACGTCGAGGTCAGAGGATCCGATGCGGGTCATACCCGTGACCCTACGCTCCGCCGCCGACGTCACGGTCCGCAGATGACGAGGTTTTACATTCAATGGAATGCACTGGCTCGGCGTATGGTTGACACCGACATGCAACGCTTCGGAACTCTCTCGTTCGGCCATTACGGACCGCTCGGCGGCGGGCGGGAGCTCACCGCGCGGGACTCGCTCCACCAGGCGATCGACCTCGCTCAGGGCATGGACGACCTGGGCGTCAACGGCGTCGCGTTCCGGGTGCACCACTTCGCGCGCCAGCAGGCCTCTCCCATGCCGCTCCTGGCGGCGATCGCCGCGACCACACAGCGGATCGAGGTCGGCACCGGCGTCGTCGACATGCGCTACGAGAACCCGCTCTATCTCGCCGAAGAGGCCGCCGCCGTCGACCTCATCTCCGACGGACGGCTGGCTCTCGGCATCAGCCGCGGTTCACCCGAGACCGTCGTCCGCGGGTACGAGGCGTTCGGCTACACCGGGTCGGAAGACCCTCGCGGAGCCGACATGGCGCGCGAGAAGTTCGACCTGTTCCTCCGCGCGATCGACGGAGAGCCCCTCGCCGAGCGCGACCCGAACAGCCCCTTCGGCGGGGGCGCGGGACGCCAGCGCATCGAGCCGCACTCCGAGGGCCTCCGCTCGCGGATCTGGTGGGGCGCGGGCACTCGCGAGACAGCGGAGTGGGCGGGCCGTCAGGGCGTGAACCTCATGTCATCGACCCTCGTGACCGAGGCCGACGGCCGCCCGTTCGACCTGCTGCAGGCCGAACAGCTCGACCTCTTCCGCGCCGCGTGGAAGGACGCAGGTCACGCCGGCACGCCTCGCACCTCGGTGAGCCGCTCGATCTTCCCGATCACGACGGCGGAGGACGAACTGTACTTCGGCCACTCCGCCGAGGGCGACGGCATCGGCTACATCGACGGCTTCCGGTCGACCTTCGGCAAGACCTACGCCGCCGCGCCCGACGTGCTCGTGGAGCAGCTGCGCCAAGACGCCGCCGTCATGTCGGCCGACACGCTCATGCTCACGATCCCCAGCCAGTTGGGTGTGGAGTTCAACCTCCGCATCGTCGAATCGTTCGCGAAG
>JBMDWQ010000114.1:0-5950 GCA_048594675.1 Microbacterium sp.
CGGATGCGTCGCGCTCCGGCGGCGGCAGTTTGCCGTGTGCGGCGCGGGGGCGTGGGGTGGCGTGCGCGTCGCCGGGGCCGGTCGTTCATGCCGCCGCCGTACGAGCGGGGCGGCGAACGCACCTCCGCCGCGAGGGGGAGATCGATCTGCCGAGACGCGGCGCGCGTCCCGGGCCGCGTCCTAGGTAGGCTAGGACGCGAGGGCCTCTAGCTCAGTCGGTAGAGCATCGGACTTTTAATCCGCGGGTCGTGGGTTCGAGCCCCACGGGGCCCACCACATTCGCCTTACTCGAACAAGCGACCGTGAGATAAAGGTTGTTGGACGAATCAGATAGAGCGTCGGAGAGATCTCCGGCGCTCTCTCTTTTGGTCCCGGCCCATTCGCCTGCGGCGGCCCGAAGCAGTGCGATCGGCCCGGGCACTTCGACGGACACCGCGATCTCGTGCTGTTCACCCTCGATCCAGATGCGGCAGAAGAAGGCGCCGAGAATCAGCAGCGGACCTGTGCCCAAGGAAGCCCCACCGCATCCTGATAGCTGGTGAGGCTCCCTACGCCACCACTCCACAGGACGTTGTCGCCCTCCACGTCGTCCAGACTGCCGAACAGGGTGGAGCCGAACTCCGACTCCGCCTGATCGTCACCCCAGTCCTCCAGCCATCCGATGGCAAACTCCCTGCTGGTGTCGACCGCGGCAACCGGTTGCTCCACGGTGAATCCGTCGTTTGCCTGGAAAAGCGTCACCGTCTTGCTCCCCGAGCCTGGCTCCGCCGTCGCCTTCCACACTAGAGGCAGATCCTCGAACCCTGCCGAGTCGTCTTCATCGTCGTAGTATCTGACCTCGACGTCTGAGATCTCGTACGAGCATTCGTCAGGAACTGTGAGAACGAAGTTCCCGCCGTCGTTCCAGATGTACGCCAACGTCGTCGGGGTGCAACCGGTGAGCAACACAGTTGCCGCAGCCAGGAAAACCATGCCCGTAAGCGGCTTCTTCAGCATTTGTTGTATCTGCCTCTCGCTAGTCCAGCGAGTATCTCGAATATGCTCCCACAACCGTTCTTGCCGGTCTTCAACAGATCCTCACGGCACAGGTGAACTCCCTGACCGTAGAGCAACTTCAAGACGCTGCACTTCGACAGGCGACACGCCCGACAGAGTTGTGGAGTCGCCACTCCACCTACGTATCGCGCCACGATCTCGCTGACCTCTTCCGGACCGAGCCGGCGACGCACCAACCAGGACTCGGTCTCAGCTTTCAGCTCAACGTCAGCAACGACGACCGCCTGAGCCGCGATGCCGGCCGCTCGTCGTGGCCCATCAATCCGGATGGGGCTAGCGCTCGATCTCCGAGATCGGCCTACCCATCCGACGTCACGTTGTGAAAGCCCAACTCGCGCAGCAATCCTTGCATCCGCACCCACAGCAGGATGTCGGCCGCGAGCAGGAGAATCCCCAAGCCAATGATCGCGAGAGTGAACCCCGGCACCGGTGCCACCAGAGGCACCCAGATCAAGTCGACGCCCAACGCCCCAAGGAAGAGAAGTCCGATGGTCCAGCGGTATCCCTTGCGAGTGACTGTCACATCCCACCTCGGCACGAAGAACCGCTCATCCGTTCTCGGCCTTCCGGCCAACGCCCAGGCGGCGACAACGTCAGAGAAGAAGATCCAGCTCGCCCCGAAGAGCAGCGTCATTTCCCGACCAATGCAATTCCGCCTTTTCCTCGGTCCGTTCCAGTGACAAGCCTACGGTGGGGAACTGGATCGACAGCCGCCACGGATGAACCGAACGGCCCCCGGTTCCCCAACACGACGTCGTCGCGGATGGCACACAAGCGCGATGATCAGCCGCAGGCCTCGCCTACTCCCCCGCGGCGCCGCTCGCCCGCTCGTCGAGTTCCTTCAACCGCTTGAGCTTGGTCCAGGGGACGAAAGCGATCCACGCGACCGACGCGATCGATGCGCCCATGATCATTGATGCGATGTCCATGCCCCGACGATAGGGGCACACAAGGCCGTGCACCTCCCCCGCGCGGCGGAGATACGGGCGCACCGGCAATCGCGAGGCCGCCGCCTTCATACCGGAGGACCCCCTCCTCGTCGCGTCGGATAACGTACGTCTCGTGACGACCACCCACACCCGAGCCACCGTCACGTCACCGCCATCGACGCACTCCTGGGGCCGCGCGATCCTCCACGAGGCGGGCGGATATGCGGTCGCGGCGGTGTTGGCGCTGGTCGTGACCGCGCAGCTGGCGACGACACAGGCATGGATGATGTTCGCCGACGGCGACTCGCTCATCACCGTCCTGCTGACGAAGTCGCTGGTGTCCGGCCGCGCGCAGGACTGGGCGATGTCGCCCGTGCTCTTCATCCCGGAGACCGCCGTCTACGCCGCGCTCTCCGCACTCGGTCTCGGCGTGCGCGCCACGCTCACCCTGAACGCGTGGGTGAACTTCCTCGCCCTCTACGCCGCGATCCGAGTGGTCAGCGGCAGTCGCCGGCACGTCTCGTCCCCGGTTCGCGGAGCGCTCCTCGCCTTCTCCGTGTTCTGTCTGTTCGCGGTGCTCAACAGCGGAGAGGGACGCGACGGCTTCCATCTCGCGTCGGCGTTCGCGCTGACGACGTACTACTCGGCAACGGTGATCGGCGTCATCCTCGTCGTGGGGATCACGCGGCGCGTGCTGGATAACGCTCCCTCGTCGCCGCGCGTCCCGGCCCTCGCGCTCGTCGGAATCGTCCTGATATCGGCGCTCTCCACGCTCACCAATCCCCTCTTCGCGGCGTGGGGAACGGTGCCGCTGGTCCTGGTGCTGTTGCTCTTGCGTGCGACAGGAATCGCCACCTGGCGACCTGTTCTCGTCCTCGCACTGGCCACGGTCGCCGGCACGGCGCTCGGAATGCTGGCCCGGATGCCGCTCTCTGCGTGGATCGTCGCGGATGCGCGGCTGTATGTGCGCGCGGGCCAGTGGGCGGAGTCGTTCGTGCGCTATGCCGGACTCGCGGTGGAATCTGCCACCAGTCCGCTCGGCGCGGGATTCCTTCTCCTGATCGCGGCGGTGTGGGGCGTCTCGTGCGCTCTCGTCGTCCGACTCTTCCGCCGAGGAATGACTGCTCCCGCATTCGTCACCGGTAGTGCCGTGCTCGTTCCGGTGGTGGTCGTGATCGGGATGGTCGCCTTGGGCACCGACGGGATTCGTTATCTGCAACCCATCGCTTTCATGCCCCCATTGGCCCTCGTCACGATTCCGGCTCTGCGGAGGAGAAGAGAACGAGCCCGCAGCTCTGAGAATCGGTGGTGGCAGGCGGGGGCGGCAGGAATGGCGGCCGTTGTCGCGCTCGGATGGTCGCTGCCGCGGGCGGTCAGCGAAGCCCGCACGACCGATGTCGATCTCGCGTGCGTGGTCCACTGGGTCGATTCCGCCGGCAGAGTCGGTGCGGGCCAATTCTGGACCGTTCGAGCCCCGCAGGCCTACGCGAAAGACCCGGCATCGCTCATCCAAGTCGATCATCAGTTCACCGTCTACGAGTGGCTGACCAATCGAGCGGACAGCGCGTCGCCAGACGTGACGTTCGTCGTGACCGACGCGATGTCCGCCCCCTTCCAGTACCCGGACGGAGTGAGCGAGTCGGACGCGTCGACGGTCACCTGCGGCCGATACACGATCCACGACTTCGGCGACCTCCGCATTCCGATCGCCCACCGATAAGGCATCTCGCACGCCCGCACGCCGGGAATGACAGAGGCGGCCGCCCCGTGAGGGACGGCCGCCTCGTCAGGTCGCGCGGCGCGGGTGATGCGCAGCGACGACCCGAGGTGCTTGTCGAGATCGACCTCAGTGTGCGGCCGCGTAGGCGTCCAGGACGTTCTTCGGAATGCGCCCACGCTCGTTCACGGTGTGGCCGTTGGCCTTCGCCCAGCTGCGAATCGCGGCGAGGTCGGAGTTGCCGCCCGAGCGGCGACGCGCCGGGCGCGCCTGCGCGGCTGCGGCCGCGCTGACCGAACGTCCGGCCGTGATGAAGGGGGCGAGAGCCTCACGGAGCTTGTCGGCGTTCGCCGAGGTCAGGTCGACCTCGTACGCCTTGCCTTCGAGGGAGAACGTGACAGTCCCGCCGTCGCCGTCCGCGATCGGGGTGCCATCGACATCGTCGACGAGTTCCACAGTGACCTTCTTTGCCATTCCTGGCTCCTGCTCTGTTTCGGCTTCGAATGCGCATCCGGATAGAGGCGCCGGATAGATCGTACGCAATATCGCCAGGAAAAACATGGAGGTTGCGCCCACGACCCGCCGTGCGATAGGCAAAACCGCTTCGAGGAGCGCTCCCACGCCGCCGGTTTCACATAAACCAGACAAGTGCAACGAGGAGGATCGGCACCGCGAGGGCGCACGAGAGGAGAATCAGCACCCACCTCGTCCGCCATTTGCCGTTGCGTTCGGCGGCGGGCCGTGTCGTCTTCAGCACACGCCCCGCAATCCCTGCGGCCACCATGAGCACCACGATGACGACGGCGACGAGCAACTGAGCCGGCACGAGACCCTCCGGTTCACCCTCGTCACGGTGACCCTTGTGCCACCACCGGTGTCGCGCAGATCGATCACCCGCCTCTCTCATCATGCCGTATTCGGCCACGCTCTCGAGCCATGTCATCCGGCGTCATACGACGGGGACCCGACCACCCGGGTCGATAGGCTGTGATCAGCTCGGAAACCGGAAGCCTCCGCCTTGAGCGTCGCGATCCGACGCGGCGCAAGAGCAGACATCCCGCCCATCGCGGCCGTCCCCCGGAGGTTTCTTTCCCATGCCTGTCGCCACCACCACTTCGGGAAGCCTTCCCCGCACCTCTTCCCTCATCGAGGCGAATGCGGCACGCACATTCGCCGCGGACGGCTTCACTCTCGAGTCGACTCCCGAATTCGACGAGCTCACCGCTCACGCCGTCGCCGATGTGGTCGCCCGACAGCGCGATGCGGGAATCACCCTCGTCGGGGATGGCGAGTTCGGCAAGGCGATGTCGAACCCCGTGGATTACGGCGCGTGGTGGTCGTACTCGTTCCAGCGCGCGTCCGGCCTCTCCCTCACCGACGTCAATGCGTTCAATGAGCCACCCGTGCGCTCCGAGCCCGGCAACATCCGCCTCACCTCGTTCCTCGACCGCCGCGACCGCCAGCTCTTCCCGGCGGTATACGCGGAGGCGGTGGAAGTGGGCGCGGTGGCGACCGCCTTCCCCACCACGACCGGCCCGATCGCCTACCGCGGGCACGACGCCGTCGCCGCCGACATCCGCCACCTCACCGCGAGTCTCGGCGAGGGAGAGCAGGGCTTTCTCACCGCAATCGCTCCCGGTTCGGCGGCGCGCGTGCGCAACGACTTCTACGCCACCGACGAGGAGCACATCTGGGCGTGGGCGGACGCGCTCCGCGAGGAGTATCGCGCGATCGTCGAGGCCGGCCTCATCGTGCAGCTCGACGATCCGTCGCTCGCGGAGAACTTCGACCAGATCTCGCCCGAGCCCTCGATCGCCGACTACCAGGCCTTCACCCAGATCCGGGTGGACGCGATCAATCACGCAATCGCGGGGCTCCCCAAAGAGCAGGTGCGCCTTCACCTCTGCTGGGGATCCTGGCACGGCCCGCACACGACCGACATCGAGCTCCGCCACCTCTTGCCGGTGATCCTGAAGGCCAACGTCGGGTCGATCTCGTTCGAGGCGGGAAACGTCCGGCACGAGCACGAGTTCGCCGATTGGGCGAGCGTCGACCTCCCCGACGACCTCGTGCTGGTGCCGGGTGTCGTGAGCCACGCTACGAACGTCGTCGAGCACCCCGAACTCGTCGCGCAGCGAATCCGCCGGTTCACCGACATCGTGGGAGCCGATCGCGTGATCGCCTCGACCGACTGCGGCCTGGGCGGGCGCGTGCACCCCGACATCGCGTGGGCCAAGCTCGCCTCCCT
>JBMDWQ010000115.1:0-9529 GCA_048594675.1 Microbacterium sp.
CGGCGTGCATGAAGTCGCTGACGGCGATCACGGGGCCCTCGGTCTCCCGAAGCCGGTCGGACACGTACGCGGATCGCGGCTCGTCGAGCGGGTGGAGGAAGTTGTGCTCGTCGGCGGCGAGGCCGTCGCGACGCAGCTCCGTCCAGCTCGTGACCGACCACACGTCCGCCACGACGCCCCAGTCGTCCTTGAGCAGCTGCTGCGCTTCCAGCGCCCACGGCACACCGACGCCCGAGGCCAGCAGCTGGGCACGGTGTCCCTCACCCTCGCCCGACGAGATCCGGTGCATGCCGCGCACGATGCCCTCGACATCGACGCCCTCGGGCTCGGCCGGCTGCACGAGGGGCTCGTTGTACAGCGTGATGTAGTACATCACGTTGGGGTCGGGGTGGTTGCCGCCGTACATGCGCTCGATGCCCGCGCGCACGATGTGTGCGATCTCATAGCCGTAGGCCGGGTCGTACGAGATGGTGGCGGGGTTGGTCGAGGCGAGCAGGTGCGAGTGCCCGTCGGCGTGCTGGAGCCCTTCACCGGTCAGCGTCGTGCGTCCCGCGGTGGCGCCCATGATGAAGCCGCGGGCCATCTGATCGCCGGCTGCCCACTGCGCGTCACCCGTGCGCTGGAACCCGAACATCGAGTAGAAGATGTAGACCGGGATCAGCGGCTCGCCGTGTGTCGAATAGGCCGTGCCGACGTTGGTGAAGGCTGCGACCGCCCCCGCCTCGTTGATGCCGACATGCATGATCTGGCCCTGCGGGCTCTCCTTGTAGGCCAGGAGCAGCTCGCGGTCGACCGACGTGTAGTTCTGGCCGTTGGGGTTATAGATCTTCGCCGTCGGGAAGAACGCGTCGAGCCCGAAGGTGCGCGCCTCGTCGGGGATGATCGGCACGATCCGGTGACCGAAGTCCTTCACCCGCAGGAGGTCTTTGAGCAGCCGGACGAACGCCATCGTGGTGGCGACTTCCTGCGTGCCGGAGCCCTTCTTGGGAAGCGCGTAGGCGTTGTCGTCCGGGAGGGCGATCGGCACGTGGTGGGTGCGGCGCTCCGGAAGGAAGCCTCCCAGGGCACGGCGCTTCTCGACCATGTACTGGATCGTCTCGTCCTCCATGCCGGGGTGGAAGTACGGCGGAAGGTACGGGTTCTCCTCGAGCTGCGCGTCGGTGATCGGGATACGCATCGAGTCGCGGAAGTGCTTGAGGTCCTCGAGCGTCATCTTCTTCATCTGGTGGGTCGCATTGCGGCCCTCGAAGTGGTGACCGAGACCATAGCCCTTGATCGTTTTGGCGAGGATGACGGTGGGCTGACCCTTGTGCTCCACGGCCGTCTTGTAGGCGGCGTAGACCTTCTGGTAGTCCAGACCACCGCGACGGAGCTTGCCCCAGATGTCGTCGTCGGACCAGTCCTTCACCATCTCGAGCGTCCGCTCATCGCGCGCGAAGAAGTGGTCGCGGATGAACTTGCCGTCTTCGGCGCGGTAGGTCTGGAAGTCGCCGTCGGGGGTGGTGTTCATGAGGTGCACGAGCGCACCGTCACGGTCGCGCTCCAGCAGCTCGTCCCAGCCACGACCCCACACGACCTTGATGACGTTCCAGCCGGCGCCGCGGAAGAAGCTCTCGAGCTCCTGGATGATCTTTCCGTTGCCTCGCACAGGTCCGTCAAGGCGCTGAAGGTTGCAGTTGACCACGAAGGTCAGGTTGTCCAGGCCCTCGTTGGCCGCGACCTGCAACTGACCGCGGCTCTCGACCTCGTCCATCTCACCGTCGCCGAGGAAGGCCCAGACGTGGGAGTCGGAGAGGTCCTTGATCCCACGGTTGGTGAGGTACTTGTTGGTCATCGCCTGATAGATGGCGTTGATCGGTCCGAGACCCATCGACACGGTGGGGAACTGCCAGTAGTCGGGCATCAGCCGCGGGTGCGGGTAGGACGGGATCCCCAGCGGCGCCTGTGACTTCTCCTGGCGGAAACCGTCGAGCTGGTCGGCGGAAAGACGCCCTTCGAGGAACGACCGCGCGTAGATGCCGGGGGAGGCGTGGCCCTGCACGAACACCTGGTCGCCGCCGCTCGGGTCGTCCAGACCCCGGAAGAAGTGGTTGAAGCCGACCTCGTAGAGAGAGGCAGAGGAGGCGTACGTCGAGATGTGGCCACCGACGCCGATGCCCGGGCGCTGCGCACGGTGAACGGTCAGAGCCGCGTTCCAACGGATCCAGCGGCGGTAACGCCGCTCCAGTTCCTCGTCACCGGGGAACTCGGGCTCATTCTCCGGAGCGATCGTGTTGATGTAGTCCGTCGTAGGGATCTGCGGCACGTTCAGCTGCAGCTCGCGGGACGCCTGCAGCAGGCTGAGCATGATCTCGCGACCCCGGCCGGCACCCTTGGCGTCGACGAGCTGATGCAGAGATTCCTGCCACTCATGCGTCTCTTCGGGATCGCTGTCCTGCGGGCCCTGGGAGTACGGATCCTGATCGTTGACAGTCACGGGACACCTTTCGTCTTCTGGCAGGTCATACCAGGGATGGGGCTGTGGAGGCGTCGGGCTTTGTGAAGCAACGACAACGCATCCTGGATCAGCCTAGTCACTCACCGCACCTCCCGGCGTCGTCGTGCGGAGTCGAGAGCTGCAGTGCGGCGCGCCGCTAGAATCGACACCGCGGGCCTTTAGCTCAGCTGGTAGAGCGCCACGTTTACACCGTGGATGTCGTCGGTTCGATCCCGGCAGGGCCCACATTCATTCCGCGGACGCCGCACCGGACCGCGCAGACGCCCTGACTGGTCAGCGTCTCGCGTGCAGAACACCAAGGCGGACGCCCCGGCGAGCAGCACTGCAGGTCGAACCCTGCTTCAGTCGGGGAGTTCTTCGACGATCTGCTCCAGCAGTTCGATCAGACGTCGATCGCTCGGGACCGGCACCTGGATCCCATAGCGCTTACGTCCCCCGAGCGACTCGGCGAGTTCGTCGATCATCGCGTGGAGCTTCTGCTTGTCCGCCATGCGAGGACTCTATCGAGGGCGCGCCGAGCGGAATCCTCCTCCGCCCACGTCCCGATCAGCCCTCGCGTCGGACGATCTTCGGCTCAGCGGGATTGAGGTACGGCCCGTCGTCCTTGCCCAGACGGGAGTGGCTTCGGCCGTAGGCGAAGTAGATGACGAAGCCCAGGGCGAGCCAGATCAGGAAACGCAGCCACGTCTCGACCGTCAAGTTGAGCATGAGGTAGGTGCAGATGGCCGCGGAGAGGGCTGGAAGCAGCGGGCTCCACGGCACGCGGAATCCCCGCTTCAGATCCGGGCGCGAGCGTCGGAGGACGATGACGCCGACCGACACCAGGACGAAGGCAGAGAGCGTCCCGATGTTCACCATCTCTTCGAGGACGCCGACCGGAGTGAGGCCGGCCACGAGGGCGACCACGACGGTGACGATGATCGAGATCACCCAAGGCGTGCGACGCGTCGGGTGAACCTTCGCCAGGGAGCGGGGGAGGAGGGCGTCGCGGGACATCGCGAAGATGATGCGCGTGGCGCCGATGAGGAGGGTCAGGACGACCGTGGTGAGGCCGGCCACGGCACCGGCCGAGATGACGGTCGCCATCCACGCCTGCCCGTGATGGGCGAAAGCGTTGGCGAGCGCGGCCGCCGGGTCGAGATCCGCATACGACACCATGCCGGTGACGACGAGGGCGGCTGCACAGTAGAGCACGGTGCAGATGACGAGCGAGGCGATGATCCCGATCGGGAGGTCGCGCTGCGGCTTCTTCGTCTCCTCGGCCGTGGTCGCCACGACGTCGAAGCCGATGTAGGCGAAGAACACCAAGGCGGCACCGGCGAAGATGCCACCGAGGCCGAATGCCATGGGCTCGACGCCGGAGATGAACTGCAGGAGCGGCTGGGTGAGCCCCGTCGCCGCCTGCCGAGGAGCAGCATCGGGAACGAAGGGTGCATAGTTCGCGGGGTTGACGAAGAGCAGCCCTGCGACGATCACGAAGAGGACGATGAACAGCTTGAGGCCGACGAGCACCATGTTCACTCGCATCGACTCGCGTATCCCGTAGGTCATGAGCGCGCCGAGAACGAGCACCAGCAGGATCGCCATCACGTCGACGGTGCCGCCGTAGCCGATGGCTGCAGGAATCGGCAGCCCCAGCTGCTCGAGGAGGACGCCGAGGTACGCGCTCCATCCCTGTGCCACCACGCCTGCGCCCAGGAACATCTCCAGGATCAGGTCCCATCCGATGATCCAGGCGAACAACTCGCCCAATGACGCATAGGAGAAGGTGTAGGCGGATCCGGAGACGGGAACCGTGGACGCGAACTCCGCGTAGCACATGGCCGCCAGGCCGCACGCGATGGCCGCCACCACGAAGCTCACGACGATGGCGGGGCCCGCCACCTCGTGTGCCACACGGCCCGTCAGAGTGAAGATGCCGGCACCGATGACGACTCCGACCCCGAAGACGGTGAGATCGAACGCGGACAGCGACTTCTTCAGACGGAACTCGGGTTCCTCTGTGTCGGCGATGGATCTCTCGACGCTCTTCGTCCGCATCACGCTCATCGTGCTGCTCCCTCCGGGCCCGCACCACATCGTAGTCCCGAGCGGGATTCCGTCGGGGAGCGGGCCGCCGGCGTGTGGATACGCGCGATAGGTTGGACTGCGTGAAAGCCAGCCCCACGGACCAGCGCCGCCTTCTCGATCTCGCCGCGCTCGATGTCACGCTGCGCGCGGCCGACCACGCGCGCAAGAACCCCGCCCAAGCGCAGCGGGTGCAGGAGCTCCTCGCCCAACGCCAGGCTCAGTCGGTCGAGCTGACGAGACTTCTCGGCGCGCGCGATGACCTCGCTGCCGAGCTCTCGCGCATCGAGTCCGACGTGGCGGTCGTTGACGCCCGTGCTGCACGCGATACTGAACTGCTGGCCGCCACGAGCAGCGCGAAAGACGCGCAAGGACTCGAACACGAGATCGCCTCGCTTGCCAAGCGCAAGAACGACCTGGAAGAGGCCGAGCTCGAGATCATGGAGCGCATAGAAGCGGCGGAGTCTGAGATCGCCGCACAGGAGGCCCTCATCGCCGCCACCAACGACGAAGGTGCTCGCCTGAGCGCCGAGGGCAAGGCTGCTGTCGAAAGCGCGGCGGCCACCTACGACGGGGCCTCTCGCGACCGCGATGCCGTCGCTGCGACCATCCCTGCAGATCTGCTCGCGATGTACGACCGGCTCGCCGCGCGCGGGAACGGCGCGGGGCTGCTCCGCCAACGCACCTGCGAAGGATGTCGGATGGTGCTGGCCGGTTCCGACCTGCACCGCTTGGCCCAGGCCGCAGAGGACGACGTCGTCACCTGCCCCGAATGCGGCTGCATTCTCGTGCGCACCGAGGAGTCGGGCCTCTCATGAGAGCGCCCGCCATCCGCCCGTGACCGACGCGCGATGGCGTCTGGTGGCACGCCAGGCACCGGGGGAGATCGTGCTCGTCGATCTCGACGCCTCCGGTGCTGAGCACCGCCGTCACGTGATCGTGGGCACCGAGCTCACCCGGTGGGTGCGGGACTCACCACCCGGGCTCCGATGGGTGTGGAACGATACCGCGGCGTGGTATCCGACCCTGTTGGCCGACGGCGTGGAGATCGAGCGTTGCCACGATCTGCGCCTCTCGCACGCGATCCTGCGCACGAGCGCTCTCGTCACCGATCCGACGGAGATCCGCGCCGCGACAGCCTGGTCGGCAGCGGCGGCACCCGCCGGGGGTGATGCGCTGTTCGATCTCCTGGACGACCGTGAACGGTTGCCCGAGGACATCGAAGAGGTGCGAGCGGAGTTCGATCGTCAGCGGCGCGCGCTGGACACGGCAACCCAGCCCGACCGGCTCCGTCTCCTTCTCGCCGCCGAATCGGCCGGCGCGCTCCTCGCGACCGAACTGCACGCCGCGGGTCTCCCCTGGCATCGCCCCACCCACGAAGCTCTCCTGGAGGATCTCCTCGGTCCCCGGCCCGCACCCGGGACCCTGCCAAGGGAAGCACAACGGCTCGCGGACGAGGTGCGCGCGGCGCTCGGCGACCCTCACGTCAGCCTCGACTCGCAGCCAAAGCTGCTGCGCGCCCTCCACCGGGCGGGCATCGGGGCACAGACCACGAACAGGTGGGAGCTCGCGCAGTACAACCATCCCGCGATCCCGCCGCTCCTTGCCTACAAGAAGCTCACCCGGCTGCTCACGGCGAACGGATGGACGTGGCTCGACGAGTGGGCGGCCGACGGCCGGTTCCGTCCCGTATACGTTCCCGGAGGAGTCGTCACAGGACGATGGGCCTCATCGGGCGGGGGAGCCTTGCAGCTGCCACGCCTCCTTCGACCCGCCGTCCGCGCCGACCCGGGATGGGTGTTCGTGGTAGCCGACGTCGCTCAACTGGAGCCCCGCGTACTTGCGGCAATGGCGCGAGACACGTCCCTCGCGAACGCCGCGCGGGGAACTGACCTCTATGCCGGAATCGTCGCGGGCGGAGTCGTCACGACAAGGCAGGAAGCCAAGATCGCGGTGCTCGGCGCCATGTACGGCGCGACGACGGGAGACAGCGGCCGGCTGGTGCCCGCCCTCCGTCGCGCCTACCCCCGCGCGATGGGACTCGTGGACGACGCAGCCCGCGCGGGGGAGCGCGGCGAAGCGGTCACGACGTGGCTGGGCCGCACCAGTCCCGGTCCGTCGGAACGGTGGAGAGATGCACAGGCGAACGCGAGCGATCCCGAGGCGCCGGCGAATGCCGCCGAAGTGGCGCGCCGTTCGGCGCGTGACCGCGGTCGCTTCACCCGCAACTTCGTGGTGCAGGGGACGGCCGCCGAGTGGGCACTGTGCTGGCTCGCTGATCTCCGAATGAGATTGCGGGTCTTTCCGAGGACCGCTTCCGGAGCACCGGCATCCGGGCCTGTCTTCGGGCAGCGCGCTCATCTCGCCTTCTTCCTGCACGACGAGATCATCGTCCACTGCCCCGAACGGGATGCCGACGCCGTGAGCGAGGCCGTGCGGGACAGCGCTGCCGCCGCCGGCGAGCTGCTGTTCGGAGCGTTCCCGATCGACTTCGCACTCGACTTGCGGATCTCGATCGACGCCGCGAAGTCCTGATCGTCGCGACCGGCCAGGCTCCGGGCCGTGTCAACCGCAAGTGAGCGGCGTGGGTTCCCGTTCGTCAGCCGCGCGCAGCAGCGGAGTGCGCAAGAGCGTCGGCTCGACCGCACCGGCAACGGGGGAGACGAACCGGAACTCGAGCTCCACCGACTCTCCCGGTGCGAGATCGACCTCCAGCGCGCTGGTCGGGATGTCCCCGTCGACGACGTCGACGGCTCCCATGAGTTCGCCGTCCTTGCGTGTGCCTCCGAACAGCCACTGCGATGGCGCGGCGACCGAGACGACGGTGCCGATGTGTCCGGCCTCGATGCCCCAGTGTCCACCGCCGGTCATACTCCGGGGCCACCGAGAACCGGCATCGGCAGGGGCGTCGTTGCGCAGCGTGACCTGCACCGCCACGACGGCGTGGTCGTCGGCGCGGCAGGACGCGGACACGGCGCCGACGGCGACGCCGAGACGACTGTCCATCTTTCCGCCCGTGCTGTCATTGAAGTAGAGGGAGAACGCGGCGGACCCGGCGGCGAGATGACGGGCGCGCGGGCCGCCGAAGACGCTCGCGGCGAAGACCGCCGCCTCCTCGTCGTGCGCGCTCCACACCGAGACGCGTCCCTGCTCCACGGGGGTGCGCAGGGCGGAGAAGAACTCGGACGGGGAGGTGGGCGACGAGGTCAACGCCGTGAAGTAGCGCTCGGTGAGAGCGGCGAAATACTCGCTCTGCTCCGAGCCCGACAGCGTGAGGTAGGGATCGACCATGACGTCGCGAACGAAGGAGTCGTGCGTCAGCGGCTTGCCGTCGGGGAGCGCCAGGTCACCGGTCACCGGGAGCAGCGCCCGGAGCACAATGGGATCGATGGCGATCACGACGTCCGGCGAGTGTCCGGTGAGCTTTTTCCACCACGCCGACGCAAGTCGACCCGACAGGTCGAAGTCGGGGGTCGAGGTCACGTTCTGGACGAAGCGCCCGACGGGGTCGCCGTACACGGCTGTCGTGGTCTTCGGAACGGGAACGACATCCTCATCCGCGGGACGGAAGTCGCTCGAGTCCGCTTGCCGTACGAGTCGTAGGGCCCCGTCCTCGGCGCGAATCTCCGCGAACGAGCCGGTGATCCCGCCTCCTGACCGCAGCTCCGCGTTGTTCTGGAACATCACGAGGATCGTGCGTTCGCCGTCACCGCCGAGCATCGCCGGCAGCACTCCCGTGATCTCAGACATCGGACCGAGGGAGCCCGACAACATGGCCGCCAGGTGACGCGCCTTCTCCACGCCGTCGCTGACCTGATCAACCGTCGCGTCGGTCGGTATCGCGTCCAGTCGCGCGCGCACCTCGTCGAGTGATCTGGAGGCCCCAGAAGCCGTCTCGTGGAGGGAGTCCACGAGCGCCAGGTCGATCGCCCCGTCCACGAGGAGTCCGCGTTCACCGATTCCGGCCAGCGCGTCGGCGACAGGTGAGGCCACCGAGGCGGACAGCGTGCGGAGCTCTTCCACCGTGACGCGAATCGCCTGCAGGTTCGGCCCCGCCAGCGGCACGACCTCGGCGGCACGCCAGACCGGGTCGCCGACCGCTCCTGCGGCAGCCGCAGTCCGCGTGTCGAACTCCCGCGCGATCGAGTCGAGCCGGCCCACGTCGCCCTTCGCGATCGCCGTTCGCGCGTCGCGCTCGAGCGTCGCGAGCGCCTGGGCCTCACCGTTCACCGCCAGCACGCGGGTGAAGACCCACGCGCTGGCGGCGACGATGACGAGGAGGAGAGCCAGCGCCGCCCATCCGATCACTCGCCGCCCACGGCGGCGGGGATTCTCAGACGGCGCGTCCTCCATGACTCCGGAAACGGATCAGTGAGCGCGGCGGCGGCTGTAGACGAACAGTCCCGCACCGACCAGCAGCACCGCGCCACCGCCC
The DNA here is from genome assembly GCA_048594675.1 of Microbacterium sp. Taxonomy (GTDB): domain Bacteria; phylum Actinomycetota; class Actinomycetes; order Actinomycetales; family Microbacteriaceae; genus Microbacterium. Next base: position 9,000 of record JBMDWQ010000115.1, read on the forward strand.
AGGAGGAACGGAAGCGTCGCGGCGTTCGACCCGGTGACGGCCAACGTGGACTCCGCGCTGACGCCCGCGGGCGCACCCGTCACGGCAGGCCCGCAGTTCCCGGCGGGGTAGCTCAGCGCCACCTCGACCTCGGGATTCACGACGACCTTGGCGGAGATGTCACCCCGCGTCCACGCGAAGTTGTCCGAGGTCTGCACCCACGTGCCGTCGACCTTCCCGAATCCCGGCCAGCCGTTGGCGGAGCCGTCGCCGGCCACCGAGGCACCGGGCCACAGCACGCGGCCGGAGAGCTTTCCGTCGGCCCCGAGGTCACCCAGGTCGATCGTGGTGGAGTGCGACGCGTCCGAGAGGACGAGGTGCGCATCACGCTCGGTGACCTGGTTGTCGGGATCGGTCAGCGTCACCGAATACGAGATCCACGGAACGTCGTTCTCACACACGCTCGAGACATCGGATCCGGCAAGCGTGACGCTCCCGCCCACTCCCGGCGTGTAGTCGTCTCCTGTCGCAGCGTGCGCCGCCGTCGGCAG
>JBMDWQ010000116.1:0-1750 GCA_048594675.1 Microbacterium sp.
CATCCGCAAGGGCGGAGAGCTCACCGTCGCCCGCAACGCCGCGCAGTGGGCTCGGCTGCGCGCCTTCTTCGCCGAAGAGACGACGTGGCCCCACACCGACGTGAGGCTCTGGGACGCGGAGGAGACAGCCACGCACGTCCGGGTGGCGGGGGCGATCGGCTCGGTCTGGCACCCCCACTGCGCGCGCCTGCACCCCGCCAAGCTCGTCCACGGCCTCGCGGCGGCGGCGGAGCGGCGCGGTGTCCGGATCTACGAGGACACCACGGTCCTGGCGATCGAGCCCGGACGGGCCGTGACCGATCGCGGTGTCGTGCGCGCCGAGCACGTCCTGCGCGCGACGGAGGGGTTCACTCCGGACCTCGCCGGCGAGCACCGCACCTGGCTGCCGATGAACTCGTCGATGATCGTGACGGCTCCTCTGCCGGCGGAGGCCTGGGAGGAGATCGGGTGGGAAGGCGCCGCGACGCTCGGCGACGGCGCGCACGTGTACATGTACGCCCAGCGCACGGCCGACGACCGCATCGCCTTCGGCGGACGCGGAGTGCCCTACCGTTACGGGTCGCGCGCCGACTCCGACGGCCGCACGCAGACCCGGACGATCGAGAACCTCACCGCGCTCCTGCGCTCGTTCTTTCCCGCGGCGGCGCGCGTGCCGGTGGATCACGCGTGGGCAGGAGTGCTGGGGGTTCCCCGCGACTGGTCAGCGACGGTCGGTCTCGACCGCGGCACGGGGATCGGATGGGCCGGCGGCTACGTCGGCACCGGGGTGGCCACGACGAACCTCGCCGGGCGCACCCTCGCCGACCTCGTGCTGGGCCGGGAGACGGAGCGGACGACGCTCCCCTGGGTCGGGCACCGGGCCCGGCGCTGGGAGCCGGAGCCGCTGCGCTGGCTGGCCGTGCACGGACTGTACGCCGCCTACCACCTCGCCGACCGGCAGGAGTCGCGCGGCGGAGCACGCACCTCGCCCGTCGCCCGGATCGCCGACGTCGTCTCGGGCCGCCACTGACCCGGGCCGCCACCGTCCCTGACTCGTCGGGGCGCGTGGGGTCGTGTCCCGCACGCGATCCCGCAAAAGACTTGCGAGATAGGCAAGTGATATTTATAGTTGCCAACATGGAAAGTGACACATACGGCACGCCATCCTCCGCGGAGGCGCACGAGGCGTTGCGGGCCCTCGCGGACGACCGCACGATGCTCTCCGCTCGCATTGTGACCCCGTGGTGGTACCACCCGGCGCTGGGCGTCATCACTGCCACGATGGTGTTCGCGCAAGCACTCCCCGGGGCGCTCGCAAGCGTGCTGATGGTGGCGGGAGTCGCCGGCACCCCCCTGCTCGTCTTCGCCTACCGCCGCGCGTATGGCGTCGGGATCACCACCCCGGCCGGACGCCGCAGCACGCGCATGCTCTTCGCGCTCATCGCAGTGCTGGTGCTCGCCATGGTGAGCGCCCTGCTCGTGCGCATCGCGGAGCAGTCCGCTGCCTGGGCACTCCTTCCCGCCGCCGCCGCGTTCGCGCTCACGGTCATCCTGGGGCGCCGCTACGACCGCGTCTATCGCGAGGACCTCGTCGCCACCGACGGCAGGCAGAGCGCGTGACGAAGATCGTCCCCGAGTTCAACGACGTCATCCATTCGCCGATGCGTCTGCGCATCTGCGGCCTGCTCCGGACGGTTGACGAGCTGGAGTTCGCCGTGGTCCGCGACACTCTCGACATCACCGACGCGCACCTGTCGAAGAACCTCAAGCT
>JBMDWQ010000117.1:0-16585 GCA_048594675.1 Microbacterium sp.
CCACACCGAGGCCAGCGAGCCGACGAGACCGAACCCGATCGTGGTGCCGACCAATCCCGCGAGGAACCAGCCTCGTCGCCTGCCGCGAGCGCCGGCGACCGCGTAGATGCCGCTTCCCACGAGCATGCCCACCGCGAGCGCCGTCAAGACGAACCCGAGCATTCCCGGTTGCTGCTCCAGCGAGAAGTACACCGGCAGCAGCAATCCCTGCAGCGCGGCCAGCACGATCACCGAGACCACGCTCAACGCCGTGGTGACGAGCAGGAACCCGCTGCCGAAGAGCACCCGCCACCCCTCGCGCAACTGGTTCCACGTGCCCGCCGCCTGGCGCGCGGGAACGCCGTCACCGATCGTCACGGCGCCCACCCGATGCGGGATGAGGAGCGTGATCAGAGCGGCCGCCAACGACGTCGCCGCCGTGACCCACAGCACGGTCGATCCGTCGAACAGCACCATGAGCGTCCCGGCCGCAGCGGGCCCCAGCACCAGCGCGATGGCTCCGAGCGCTTCCCGGATGCCGATGAGACGCTCGGCGCCGATCCGCCCGTGTCGCACGATGGCGGGCAGCAGTGCCTCGCGCGCCGTCATCCCGGGCACATCGCCGAGCGACCCGATCACGCCGAACAGGATGAACCACCCGAGCGTCAGCCCCGTTGCCAGATCGATGAGTGGCAGCGCCGCGACCGCCGCCGCCGAGATGAGGTCGGTGATCACCGAGGACGTGCGCCGGTTGATCCGGTCGATCGCCACACCCATCAGCAGTCCCGCCAGCACAGCCGGGAGCGCCGTCGCGGCGGCGACGGTGCCCGCGCCGAGCACGCTGCCGGTCACCTGGAGGACGATGAGGGGCAGCGCGACACCGGCAATCGAGTTGCCGAGCACGGAGAGCAGATACGAGGCCAGGTACGCCGAGGGGATGAGCATGCCCCCAGTGGAAACTATGACGCCGCGTCGGAGTCAAGCGGCGACGGTCCGTCAGTACGCTGTCGTGATGGCCGCACCACCCCTCGCGTTCCTGGACGACCTGCCCGCCGCCGCGACGCATGTCGACGTGGAGCGGCTGTTGCGCGCGAAGGGATGGACCTCGTGCGGCGAAGGCGACTGGGCGATCGCGCTCGCCTCTCCCGATGGCGCGCTGGCCGCGCGCATCAGTCCGTTCGATCCCGTCGGACCGTACACGGCGCGCCTGTACGTCGAGGCCTCCCACACCCGACGGGTACCGGTACTGCACGAACACCGTCGGCTGGACGGAGGAGGCGATCTGCAGATCATGGAACGACTGACTCCGGTAGCGACCACGCAGGCGCAGTCGTTTCTCGCCCAGCTGCACGAGCCGACCCCTGAGCTGTCGGAGCTCGCGCACCTCGTCGCGGCGATCCATGAGCGCGCCCGGCAGGAGCTTCCGTGGTGCGGACCGCTCGATGACAATCCGTCGAACGTCATGCGCACGTCGGATAGCCGCCTCGTCCTGTGCGATCCGTTCTACGCCGACGGACCCGACCTCTATGCGACGGCGGACCGTGACCCGGACCGCGTCGCGAGGCTCATCCCCGAGCACCAACGGCGATGGATGACGGAGATCCCCCTCGCTGGCTCCGGCCCGTGGCCCGTTGAGCAACGCGAAGCGATGCGGCTCCGGTTGCGACGTGCAGACGAGCGGCGACGCACGGGCGGATAGCGCGACTCATCCCGCACGCCGGTCTTCATCTCCGTAGCGCCTGCCAGATCGTCACCCACTGCTCGGGGCTCAGATCGCGCGGCAGCGCCCCGTGCGCCCGAGCCTCAGCGACCGCTCGCTGCGCCACGCCCGGGCCCACCCGCGCGGCGCCCTGCACGATGCGTTCGAGTCTCCCGCCCCGTCCCGAGAACACCGCCCGGACGAAGTCCTGATAGCCGCGGCGCTGCGTCTCCGGGAGGAGCGGCGCAGCGCGGCGGCCAATGCTCAGGATGCCGCCGTCCACGCTCGGCGGCGGCGAGAACCCCCACCGCGGAACGCGTCCGTGGAGGGCGAACTCGAACCAGGGCGCGTGCTGGGCCGTCATCATGGTGCGCCCTCCCACGCCCGCGCGCTTTCGCGCCACCTCCCATTGGGTCAGGAGGATCGCGCGCTCCCACCCGGGCTCGCGCAGGAGCCGTCGAAGGATCGGCGTCGTGACGTGGAAGGGGATGTTGCCGACGATGACCGGCGCGCGCAGCGGAAAGGTCAGCGCATCGGCGTGGACGACCTCGACGCGCGGAAGGCGCTCCGCCAACCGGCGCACCCGATGCTCGTCGAGGTCGATCGCCGTGAGGGGTCGACCTTGCGCGGCGAGCGGGCGCGTGAGGGCGCCGTCGCCCGCACCGAGTTCGAGGATCGGTCCGCGCGTCTCGGCCACGAGGCGCAGGACGGCGTCGATCGACGGGTCGTGGATGAGGAAGTTCTGGCCGAGTTCATGGCGGCCGCCATGAGGAGATCGAGGCATGAGCGTGCTCCCAGAGTGAGAAGGAGCACCCCAGAGGGCAGCGTCGTGGAGACGAGAAAGCGCCCGTCCGAGGTGCGTGGTGACGTCTCGGAAGGACGGCGCGCTGATGCGAGCGAGAGCGAGCGCGCCGTCAGGCGCGGCGGTCGCGGAAGGTGAAGAAGCGCCCCGTCACGAGCGCTGCGTTTATTGTTCCCACGCGCTAGAGGGTAGCAAGCGCGAGCGTCAGCTCGATCCCGCGGCCGGTGATCGCCTCGGCAGCGGTGTCGGACAGCTCGGTGTCGGTGACGATGACATCGAAGGCCTTGAGCTCGGCTGCCTTGTAAACGCTGAACGAGCCGTACTTGGAGGAGTCGGCGACCAGCACGCTCTCGGCCGTGCCGCGCATCGCCGCCTGCTTCACGTCGACCTTGGACGGCTCGGGAGTCGTCACCCCGCGCGCGAGACTCCACGATGAGGCGCTGATGAAGGCGATGTCGGTGTTGAGCTGGGCGAGCACGAGTGCGCCGAGCGAGCCGATCGTGGAGCGGTTGGCGTGGTCCACGCGCCCGCCCGTGTGGATCGTGGGGATGTTCGTGCGAGCGAGTGCGTCGACGATGCCGAAGTCGTTCGTCACGATCGTGAGCCCGGTGCGTTCGAGGAGCAGCGGCACCATCGCCTGGATCGTCGTGCCGGCGTCGAGGTAGACGACCATGTCGTCGCGCACGCGGGCGGCGGCCGCCGCGGCGATCGCGGACTTCTGCTCGGGGCGCAGCAGCGACTTGTCGTCGCGCGAGGGCTCCGAGATCGCGTGGGTCGCCAGGCGCACGCCGCCGGGAACGGCGAGGGCGAGCCCCTCCTGCTCGAGCACGGCGATGTCACGACGCACGGTCATGTGCGAGACGCCGAGGAGATCCGTGAGCTGGTGGACGCTCAGGACCTTCTCGCGGTGCAGGGCACGCATGAGTCTCTCGCGACGCTGATCGGGGATCACACGGGCCTCGCTGTCGGAGGTGATCGCCATACGCCCACCCTAACCGGCGACCGGCTCACGCCCCGAGGGGTGCGGGCCGGTACACGCGCTCTGCCGTCCCGGCGAACACCGCCCACTGTTCCCGCGCCGGAAGCACCGACAGCACCTCCCGGTAGGTCTCCAGGAGTCCGCGGTAGCTGACGAACATTCCGTCGACCGGGAAGTTGCTGCCGAACATCACGCGGTCGGCACCGAAGATGCGCACCATGTCGAGGATCACGTCGCGGTTGAGGTCGGTGGTCCACGGCTCTCCCTCGACGCACAGCCCCGAGGCCTTGATCACGACGTTGGGGGCGGCGGCGATCTCTTCCAGAGCGCGGCGCCAGCGCGCGATCGTCTCGGGCTGCCGGTCGAGCAGCACGCCGGAGTGGTTCACGACGAGGGTCGTCTCAGGGAAGTCCTCGGCCAGCCGACGGGCTTCGGGCAGGTTCCACCACGGAGTCTGGAGGTCGAAGTGCAGCCCGTATGCGGCGAGGAGCGCGTATCCCGCACGCCAGGTGTCGTCGCTCATGAGCGACCGCCCGCCGCTGTCGATGTCGGCGGGCGAGGTGGGCCCGCCGGGCTTGTGCCGGACGCTGCGCACGAGGGGCGACGCGGCTTGTGCGGCGAGCGTGGCCGCCACATCGGGAGCGTCGAGCCACGCTTGCGCGACCATGGCGCCGGGGACGCCGGTCGCGGAGTGGACCTCCTCGATGTACCGCGTCTCACCCAGCGGATCCGTGGGATCCCACTCCGCCTCCATGTACACGGTCGCGGCGATGCCGAGCCCGTCGACGTCGGCGAGGTAGTCCTCCGCGCGGTAGGTGCGCTTCATCGCCGTGTAGTCGCCGTAGCGGTGGGGGACGAGGATCTCCGGGGTGAGCCACGGGTAGAGGTTCCGCTCGAGGTCCCACACGTGGTGGTGAGCGTCCACGATGGGGCCGGCGTAACGGCCGGCCCCATCGAGCAGGAGGTCGTCAGACACTGACCGCTCCCCGATTGACGCGCTTGCCCTCGAAGTCGATCGACAGCGAGGCCACGAGGTAGACGGCCGCGCACACGGCGAGGTAGATGAGCACGCCCGTGTAGCCGCCGGTGAACTGCACGATGAGACCGGCCACGATGGGGACGATGATGCCCGACGACGTGCCCGCGAAGTTCATGACCCCGCCGACGAAGCCGACCTTCTCGGGCTTGGCGAGCATGCCCGGGATGGTCCAGTAGAGACCGCCGAACAGGTTGAAGAACACGCCCACGCACAGGAGGAGGATCGCCGTTCCGGCGTCGGCGACGAAGGGGAGCATCGCGAGCGCGGCGAGGCTGATCGCGCCCGAGCCGCCGAAGAGGATCTTCAGCGCGACGTTCGGGGCGAACCGGCGCTGGAGCAGGTCGGCGAGGAGGCCCGAGAGGATCTCGCCGAACGCGCCGCAGAGGAAGATGACGAACGTGGCGAAGCCCATGGCAGCCAGGTCCAGACCGCGCGCGTTGGAGAGGTAGTTGGGGCCCCAGGTGACCAGGCCCCAGAACACCATCGCCCAGCCCATGCGCCCGACGACCATCCAGATCGTGGTGCCGACGGTCAGCCCGGGCTTCTCCTTCGCGACGACATCGCGTCCGCCGTTGGTCTCGATGAACTCGGCCTCGGCGGCGTTGACGAGCTTGTGCTCCCGCGGGGTGTTGCGGATGTAGGCGTAGACGGCCAGGCCGATGAAGATCGTCGCGACACCGATGATGATGAACGACCAGCGCCACGACCCGGTCGCCGTGATGAGCCCCGCCACGATGAGTCCGCCGAGCGCGGATCCGAGCGGCGCGCCGGAGTCGATGAGGGTCACTCCCGAGGCGCGGCGGTTCTGCGGCATCCACTTGGAGACGAGCTTCGACGCGGCAGGCATGTACGGGGCCTCGAACGCTCCGAGTCCGAGACGCGCGAGCACGAGCATGAAACCGTTGAGCGCCAGGCCGGCCAGAGCCGTGAACCCGCCCCAGACGGCGGCGGCGATCCCGATCACCTTGCGCGGTCCCCAGCGGTCGGAGGCGAGGCCCCCGGGGATCTGGAACAGGCAGTACGTCCAGAAGAACGCCGACAGGATGAGGCCTTGGATCGCCGGCTCGAGCAGGAACTCGGCGCTGATGGTGGGCAGCGCCACCGACAGCGACGCCCGGTCGATGCAGTTGACCGTGTAGAAGAGGAAGAGGATGACGACCACCGACCAGCGGATGTTCGTCTTGCGGGGCGCGCCGGCGCGGGTCTGCGCCGCCGCGGAGGTGGTCTGAGTCATCGGGTGCTCCTTTGCGTTCGGGTGAGAGTCAGACGAGAAGGGCTCGCGCCGTCGACCAGGTGTCGCGCAGCAGCGGCTCGGGGTCGGCGAGGTCGGCGAGCATGATCAGCTCGCCCGCGGCCACCGGACGCGCGAGCGTCGTGTGGGCGGCGAGGTAGAAGGGCGCCGCGTCGGCGGGGGTGGCGGCGATCTCCCGCACGACGGGGGCGACGCCCTCGATCTCGTGATGGTGGCCGCCCATGGTCAGGCGGGTGCCGGCGGCGAGGTCGTGCCGGGCCCGGCCCGCCATCATCACGCGTGGCGCGGCGCCGGGACGACCGGTGCCGACCCCGAGGCGTGCGGCCGCGGCGATGGTGGCGACCGTCTCGACACCCATCAGGTGATAAGGCCAGAAGATGCAGGCGTACCGTCCGTCGCGGCTGAGGACGTGCCCCTTCTGGCGCAGCACCTCCCACGTCGACGCGTCGCCGGTGCGGACGACGACGAACTCTCCGCCCGCGAAGCTGGGCTCACCCACCACGCGCAGCGCGCTGAAGACGTCGACGCGACCGGGGCCCTCGAGGATCCCGCCGTCGGCGCGGAGCGCGTAGATGTCGGCGAGTTCCGCGATGCGAGCCACCGGGTAGTGGAAGAGCTCGGTGTCGGGGACGAGGTCGCTCTGGGCGGCGACGGCGGCCATCTCACAGAGGTCGGCCGCAGCGCTCCGCGTGAACGACGCGACCGCGGCGGCCCGGGCCGCGAGGGTGCTCTCGACCTCTCCCAACGCGAGAAGACGGTCGAACGCCGCAGTATCGACCTCGTGCGTCTCGTCGAGCTGGGTGACGGTGCCGGCGGCGGGGTCGTAGACGAGGTCGTATTCGCTCGACTTTCCCGCCGCGACGACCTCGAATCCGACCAGCCGCGCCCATCCGATGAGATCCAGGAGGTTGGCGGGCTGGTCGCCGTGCGCCAGGGTGTAGACCACGCCTGCCTCGTTCGCCGCCCGGCCGAGAGCGGGGCCTGAGACGGTGTCGACCTCTTTGGAGACCATCACGACATGACGGCCGTCCTCGATCGCCGACAGGCTCGCGCGGGTTCCGTGGACCGGGCTTCCCGTGGCCTCGACGAGGACCTCTGCGTCAGACGCGCGGATGAGGTCGAGGTCGGAGACGATCGCGATCCGCTCCCCCGCCGCCGCGACCTCGTCGGCCGACGAGGCGATCACGAAGGCGTCGGGGTCGTAACCGAGGTCGATGCAGAGCGCGGCGACGCCCTCGGTGTCGAGGTCGCAGAGCACGGTGGGACGGACGAGATCGCCGAGCTTCGCCTGTGCGAGGAGGGTTCTCGCGTAGGCTCCCTTGGCCCCCGTCAGCGCGAAGCGCGCCGGTTCTCCGCTGGTTCGCGAGAGCAGCGCCGTCACATTCATCGTTACCCGTCCTGACTCCACACGTCGTCGTGTGCCCAGACGGGCACGAGAGCACATAACCATAGATTCACATCTGAGTCAAACACATTCACATAACCTCACATCGGCCGTATATGCTGAGACGTGGAGGAACACATGAGCATCATCGGCTGCGTCGCGGACGACGTCACCGGCGCCACAGACATCGCGTCCGTTCTCGCTGCGGTCGGACGCAGCGCCCTCGTCGTGTTCGACGTCGACCGGATGGACCCGGACGACCTGCGAGAGGCGGACGCGCTCGTGGTCGCACTGAAGTCGCGCACGGCTCCCGTGGAGGAGGCCGTGGCCACCAGCACGACGGCGATGCGCTGGGCTCGGGACCACGGGGCGAGCACGTTCTTCTTCAAGTACTGCTCCACGTTCGACTCCACTCCCGAGGGCAACATCGGGCCGGTCATCGACGCCCTGCTCGCCGAACTCGGCCTGGAGGTTGCCCTCGTCGCGCCCTCGTATCCCCGCAACGGGCGCACGGTGTACCAGGGCCGCCTGTTCGTCGGACACGTGCCGCTCGATGAGAGCCCCATGCGGCACCACCCGTTGACGCCCATGCGCGACGCCAGCCTGGAGCGGCTCCTTCGTCCGCAGACCCGGCTCGACATCTCCTCCCTCTACCTCGATGCGGTGCGCTCGGGTCGCATCGCGGACGCGCTCGCCCCGTCGGGAGCACCCCGGATTGTCATCGCCGACGCGATCGACGACGCCGACCTCATCGCGGTGGCCCACGCCGCGGGAGACCACGTCCTCCTCACCGGTGGCGCCGGGCTCGCCCTTGGGCTGGGCGACGCCGACGGTGACGACGCGGCGGGCGGCGAGCCCGTTGCGTCTCGCCCGGGGGAACGACTGATCCTCAGCGGATCCGCCTCGGCCACCACCCGTCGTCAGGTGGCGCACGCGCGAGAACACCTACCCGCCCTCAAGCTCGACCCGGCGCGCATCGCCGACGATCCGATCGCCTATGCCGCCGAGGTGTTCACGTGGGTGACGGCGCAGTGGACCGCCGAGCCCGGCCGCGCGGCGCTCGTCTACGCGACCGACTCGCTCGCCGACCTCGACGCACCGGCCGCGGAGGTGTCCGGCGACGACGTGGAGCGCGTGCTCGGCCTCGTCGCGCAGCACGCGGCACCACGGCTGGGCGCACTCATCGTCGCGGGCGGCGAGACGAGCGGCCGCGTCGTCCAAGACCTCGGGATCGCTTCGCTCCGCGTGGGGCAGGTCATCGCCCCCGGTGTGGTGTGGACCGATGCCCTCACCGCGCACGGCCGGATGGGGCTGGCCCTGAAATCGGGCAACTTCGGCGCCGACGACATGTTCACCAACGCGTGGGAGCTTCTCGCATGAGCCTTGATTCGGCGACCGGAACCATCGCGCTCGAGCAGCGCCTCGCGCTCGTCGCCGCCGCCGCGGCCGCCACGCAGGCGGGTCTGAGCCCGGGTCGCTCGGGCAACGTCAGCGTGCGCGACGGGGATCTCGTCGCGATCTCCCCTACGAACGCCGACCTCGCGGGCCTCGACCCCGACGCCCTCTCGATCGTCGCGCTCGACGGACGACACCTCGACGGTCCCCGTCCCTCGAAGGAGGTCTTCCTCCACATCGCCCTCTACGAGCGGGATCGTGACATGCGGTCGATCGTGCACGTGCACTCTCCGTATGCCGTGGCCGCCTCGTGCCGCGAGCCGTGGGCCGACCACTGCGCGCTCCCGCCGGTCACGCCCTACTTCCTCATGAGGGTGGGACAGGTTCCGCTCATTCCGTTCTACGCGCCGGGCGACATCCGCCAAGCCGAGGAGGTACGGCGTTCGCCGTGGCGGTTCCGGGGGGCGCTGCTGGCCAACCACGGTCAGATCACGGCGGGCGTGACCCCCGACGCGGCGCTCAACGCCGCCATCGAAGTGGAAGAGGCGTCGCGCACCTGGCTCCTCCAGCCCGACGACCGTTACCGCCTCCTGACCGAGGAGCAGATCGCGGAGCTCACCCAGCGCTACGGGATGCCGTGGCGGGAGCAGGTGTCCGACGCGCCACCCGCCTGAAAGCTCGGGCGCGGGCGGGACGGATCACTCCGCCTCGGTCGCGGGCGTCCACGCCAGCCACTGGTCACCGTCGTGGGCTACCGCCCACTGCCCGCACAGGAGCACCGACGACGTCGCGTAGACATCGACCTCGGTGTCGATGCTCATCGTCGGGCTCGACTGCCGGGCGACGGTCTCGCACCCGTCCGGGGCGGTCGCGGACTCATAGGCAAGCGTCATCACCCCGTCCGCACGCGTTGACGAGACGAGCGTCACCGACCTGGCATCGGACGGGACCCAGCCGGCGGTCTCGGCGTGCTCCTTCTCGAAATCGGCGACGTTCGGGTAGGTGGTCTGGGCGCTCCCGTGAGCGACATCGTCGATCGCGGCGCAGCCCGCGAGGATCAGGACGATGGAGACGAGGCCGAGCCCGGCCAGTCCAGGGATTCCGGTCTGTTTGCTCATGTTCTCCACGCTACGAATCCGCGACAGACCCATCGTCGGGCGCTCGGATGATCGTGATCAGCCGGAAGGATGATCGACGCGGGCGCCCTGACGCACGCCGTCGCGCGTTCAGTAGCGTGCCGAGAACCCGCCGTCCACGTGGAGGAGCTGTCCGCTCACCCACCGGCCTTCGTCGGACAACAGGAACGAGGTGATCGCCGCGATGTCCCTCGGTTCCCCCAAACGTCCGAGCGGATGGTCGGCCCGGAGAACCGTGCGTGTCTCCTCGTTCATCCACCCGGTGTCGATCGGTCCCGGATTGACGACGTTGGCGGAGATGCGCCGGGGTCCGAGCTCACGCGCGGCGGAGATCACGATCCGATCGAGCGCCCCCTTCGACGCTCCGTAGGGCAGGTTCCCGGTCGTGTGGTCGCTCGTGAACGCGACGATCGCCCCGCCGTCGTCACCCACCTGCCGCGCGAAGGCGGCGATGAGAAGGAGGCTTGCCCGGGCGTTCACCGCCACGTGCGCATCGAAGCTCTGGGCCGTCGTGTCGAGTATCCCCGACTCCACGTCGTGCGCGTGGCTCAGCACGAGCGCGGAGAGCGTTCCCCGTTCCCGCGTGATCCTCTCGACGAGCGCGGTCGGCGCCGCGGGGTCGGAGAGGTCGCACGGAAAGTCGCCGGAGTCGAGATCGCTCGTCACCACGTCCCAGCCGTCCGCGATGAGTCGGGGGACGATGCCCGCGGCGATGCTATTGGCGCGCGCGGCACCGGTCACCAGAGCGAGGGGCATGCCCCGAGGCTAGTCGACTGGCGCGGACGCACCTGCGAGTCTGGCCGGAGTCCTGCCGCCCTCCTTGCCGCGGATCGCGCGCGGAGAGGAGACTGCGCTCTGGGGCGGTTCCGCGCGGGGCGGGCCGAGCGAGGCGGGGCCGCTACCATCGGGTCTCGTGGCCGACCTCGATTCCCGTCTCACCGCCTTCGCCGCCCGCGTCGTCACTCCCGAGTTGAAACCTCGTGGGTACCGCAAGAAGCGGTGGGAATGGACCCGGGTCACCGGCGACGTGGTGCACGGCATCGGCCTGCAGCGCAGTCACGGCAACTCCGCCGACCACCTGCGGATCTACGTGAACGTCAGCGCCTACTCGGCGGAGTTCGCGCGCACCGTCGGATCGGCGGTTCCCGACGACCTCACTCGTGCGACACCGCAGTACGTCACGCGGTTCGAGGACGTCGTCGCGTGGCCGGGGCAGTGGATCGACCTGGAGGAGTGGACCGACGACGCCCTCGACGACGCGTTCGCCGTCGCGCTCCGTGAGCTCGATGCGCACCTCAGCCGCGTGACCGACGGGGCGTCACTGGCCGCCGTGCTCCGCGAGAACGACGCTCCCCTGGACACGACGCTGTTCGCATGGTGGTGCGCCACGGGCGACCAGGCCGCCATCCGGCGCCAGGTCCAGTCGGCGCAGGAGCGGTTCGGGCAGGAGGAGCGCTGGCCGCGGCTCGCCGCGCAGTTCGAGCGTGTGGCAACCGAGCACGGCGTCACCCTGGACTGAATCACGCGACCTCCGCGGATCAGCAAGAAGAGGGAGAGTCAGTCGCGAGGAACCGAAATCCGGATCGGCCAATGATCCGTTTTCGTGATCGACAGGCTCCGATCCACTTCCCACGTCGCCGCGGCCGGCGAGTATCCCTTCCCCACGAGGAATCGGTCGATCGATACGCCCAGGATCGGCGGGAGACTGGTCGGCCAGGTCGACGCGGATCCGGCGCCATTGGCTGCCGCGACGTCGCGGCATTCGCCGAGCTGATCCCCACCCAGGTTGTTGAGGGTGGAGTTCAGGTCCCCGAGGACGACGACCCAGGGACTCTCGGAGCACGTCCGATGAACCCACTCGATGTGCTGTCGCCACGTATCGATGGCGGACGGGGAGGGTTGTTGAAGGTGCGTGCCCACGATGATCGGTGTCCGCGCGGACGGCGTGGCGGGGGTGAGCGCAAGCCCGGCCCACGGAGGTGTGCGGCTGTCGATGGCGTACTCCCCCTCGTCGGCGAGAGCGCGCGTCATGATGATGGACGTGGCCGTCCAGTCGGGGGCGAAGACGACGACGTCGTGCCCACCCGCGCGGAGAATTTCAGCGACCTCTTCGCCCAGCTTCCACGGCGTCTCGGGGAGGACGACGAGGGCGCTATCCCGACCCCGAAATGTGGGTTCGACCGCGCCGGCGATGTCTGACACGTCTTCCCCCCGAGCGTTCCAGGCCATGCCGTAGATTGCCGCGTCTGCGCTGGGTGCTCGTCCGTCAGAGGCGCCCTGCGCAATGACTCGGCCCCCGAACATCGCCGCGCCGAAGACGCAGACGAATCCGAGAACGATGGCGGCCCGGCGGAAGCGACGCACCAGGATCACGGTGGCACCCGCGGCGATACTCAGCGCCGCCAATCCGAGTGCAATGGGCCTATCGGCTGCGACGACGAAGGCGATACCGGGCCACTCTCGCGCCTCGGTGAAGGGGGCGACCCACACGATGACAAGCACGACGATCGCGATACCGGGCACGAGCAGACGAGCGATTCTCACCCGCCCACCGCGCCCGTCGCCTCGATCGACAGCCGCTCCGCCCGACGCGCATCGCGACGGTACATCCCGGCGTGCTCGGCAAACTCCGGGTTGCCCGTCTCGCGATACCGCCCGTCGGTGTACTCAGCGAGCTCACGGAGACGATCGGCGACAGCGGTCAGCACCTCGAAGCGTGAGAAGGACATCCCGTACGCGGAGACCAGGCGGTCGATCCGCCCCGACTGCTGCTCCGTGGTGAACTCTGCCCCGGCGTCTTCCGCCAGCGGGGCGAGACGGTACGCGAGGTAGGAGAGATCGCGAAGACGCGGTCCGGGAGCGGCCATATCGAAGTCGAACAGACCGGTCAGCCGCCCTCCGGAGAACGTCATGTTGTACGGGGCGGCATCGTTGTGGCAGATCACCTCGGCCGGATCGTGGCGAGGCGACCGCCACGCGAGGTCCTGCACCACCAGAGGCACGCTCGCATCGTGGACGCGCCGCAGCAGCGCACCCGCGTCGTCGAGGATCGTCGGATCCCAGAGCCAGTCGGGTAACGGGTAGGCGCCGACCTCGCCCGGCAGGAACGAGAGCACTTCCCGGCCCCGATCGTCGAACCCGATCGGCTCCGGGACGGCTTCGATCCCCGCGGCTCGAAGCGTGCGGAGCAGGGCGTGGACCGCGGGAGTCCAGGTTCCGGCTTCGCGTCGCACCGTGTCGCCCTCTCTCACCACGGCGGTCGAGTTGCCACCGGGGAGCGATTGCTCCTCGGTCACGCCCTCTCGGGATCCGTGGCCGCAGCAGCGAGCTGCTTCAGGCGGGTGGAGATCGCGACGTATCCAGTGGTCCAGGCGACGACGACCGCGACAGAGCCCGAGCTCGCCGCGACCATGCCCGCCGCCGATCCGCTGGCCGCCGACAGGATCGACCAGGAGACGAGGGCCATGAGCGCGATGATCGATCCGGCCACGAGCCACCTCATGCCCGTCCGGAGGCGAGCCGCCTCGTCCGCCGACGGGTGCTGCTGCTCACGTTCGATCCCGCTGTCCATGACCCCCACGCTACGAGGGGCGGCACCCGATCACCTCCCCCGGGCGACGGAGATCGACTACTCGATGCGATAGACGCGGGACCGCACCCACGTGCCGGCGTTGCGCGCCGCACGGTCGATCGGCGTGCCCAGCGGGTTGTCGCTGGTCATGTACGTCCAGGTCGCCGAAGGCCGCCGGAGCCCGAGGCCCGCGAGCCCCTGCTCCGCCTGGTCGACGGAGACGGTGCGGACGATCTCGGCGGCGCGGTCATAGGCGGCGGTGAAGAACCCGTGGAACTCACGGAGCGCAGTGCGATGGAACTCGTCGCGGGGGTTCACCCCGGCGAGCGCCTGGAGATGGATCCCGTCGCGGATCTCGGTGAGCCGGGCGAGGTGGTCGCACCACTGCTCGTCCAGGGTCCACAGGGTGACATCGCGCGCGAGCCGATCGACCACCTCAGACGAGGTCGCGGCGACGAGCTGCGCGAGCTCGCTCGGGATTCTCCGGGCGAGCTCCACGCCGGCGCGATCCCCGGCCAAGACCTCCGCTCGGTCGGCGAGGACGGTGCGGCGCTGCCGGGCGATCGCGCGACTGAAGTCCCACGTGTCGCGGTGCCGCGTACGACGGGCGCTCTCCGCCGCGCGCTGCGCGTGGTCGACGACGCCGCGGAGCGTGGTCTGGTCGAGGCGCGCTCCGCGGCGTCGGATCTTCTCGAGGTGGTGCCGGGGCGCGTGGGTCTGGACGAGCTCGTCGTCGGTGCTCACGTACGCCTGCGTGACACCGGGGTCGCCCTGGCGTCCGGAGCGCCCCCGCAGCTGGGCGTCGAGCCGCGCGGACGGATAACGGCCCACTTGGAGCACCGCGAGCCCACCCGTCGCGGCGACCCGCTCATGGTCGGCCTCGTCGGGCCCTCCGAGCCGGATGTCGGTGCCGCGACCCGACATCTGCGTCGAGATGGTGACCGCCCCGAACGTCCCCGCGCGGGCGATCACGGCAGCCTCGCCGGCGTCGTTGCGGGCGTTGAGCACCTGTACGTCGACGCCGGCCGCGGCGAGCATGACGGCGAACCGCTCCGATTCCCGGACGCTCTGCGTGCCGACCAGCACGGGCTGACCGGTGCGGTGCCTCTCCACGACCGCCGCGACGACCGCCGCCTCGCGCGCCCGGTCGTCGACGAACACGCGCTGCCCCTGGTCGACACGCCGGTTCGGCCGCCGCCGCTGCACGCGCCCGGACCGCAGCTCAAAGAACTCGATCAGTTCGTCGGCGACGGCGACGACGGTGCCGCTCATGCCGGTGAGGGTGGTGTACGAGCGCAGCAGGTCTTGGACGGTCAGCGTGTCCAGCACCAGCCCGGGCGAGGAGATCGACAGCCCCTCCTTCGCCTCGACGGCAGCATGCAGACCATCGGGCCAGCGCTGCTGATGCGCCAGGCGTCCGCGGGCGGAGTTGATCAGGGTGATCGCGCCGTCGACCACGAGATAGTCCACGTCGCGGCGGACCAGAACGTGGGCGTGGAGGGCCAGGTTGATCTTCGTGAGGGTCGCGGTGTGCTCCGTGTCGTAGAGGTTGATCCCACCGAGCCGCTGTTCGAGCCGATCGAGACCGGCGTCGGTGAGCGAGACCGTGGCGTGATCGGCGTCGATCGCATAGTGCGCGGCGGGGTCGAGGTCGCGGACGAGCGCGTCGGCGAGGCTGAACTCCTCGGGGGGCTCCGGCGAGGCGCCCGCCAGGACGAGGGGAGACATCGCCTCGTCGATCATCACGGCGTCCGCCTCATCGACCAGCGCGACGTCCAGGCCGGGCTCGACCCGATCGCCCTCTGCCGTGACCAAGCGATCACGGAGCACGTCGTAGCCGACCTCACTCACCGGCGCGTAGACGACGTCGCAGCGGTAGGCGCGTCGTCGTGCGTCGGTGTCGGTCCGCTGACCGATCCACGCGACCGACATGCCGAGCATCTCGAAGAGGGGGCGCATCCACGTCGCGTCCCGCTCCGCCAGGTAGTCGTTCACCGACAGCACGTGCACGCCGCGGCCGGCGAGCGCGAACGCCGCCGCCGCGAGCGCGCCCGTGAGCGTCTTCCCTTCGCCGGTGTCCATCTCCACGGCGTAGCCCGAGAGCAGGGCACACACGGCGAGGAGCTGCTCGTCGAAGGGCTCCTGCCCGACCGAGCGGGTCGCGGCCGTGCGGAGCACGGCGAGGAGCCGTGGAGAGGCCACCGCGCCCGCCGCCATCCCGCTGACCGCCTCGCGCGCCGCGGCGGGCACCGAGGCGTCGTCGAGTGCCGCCGCCCACGGTCGCCGCGCCTCCGCCCCGGCGACGATCCGCTCGAACCGGGCGAACGACGTCGTGCCGGGCGCGCCGATCGCCCGCGCCACCCACCGCTTCATGCTGCCCATCCAAACACGCGGCCTCGGGACGGCGGGGTCACCCCCGTCGTGCGAAGCCGTCGATCGCCTCGGTCGTGAGCGCCATCTCGATCTCCCCGCCGTGGCCCTCGGTCTCGACGATCTCGAGACGACTGCCGGGCCAGGACCGGTGCAGGAGCCACGGCGTGATCGCAGGTCCGCTGACGTCGTAGCGACCGTGACCGAGCACCCCCGGAATCCCCGCGAGGGCCGCCGCGCGCGGGAGGATCGCCTCGTCACCGCGGAGGAAGCAGTCGTTCGCCCAGTAGTGGGTGACGAGGGTGGCGAAGTTCTCCCGCGTGCGGGAGTCCTCGTGAGACGGACCCGGCTGGTAGGCGGGGTCGAGGGAGATGTGCGTCGCCTCCCACGCGTCCCAGCGATCGGCCGCCGCGGCGCGGACCGCCGGGTCCGGACTCCTCAGCAGTGCCGCGTAGTGCTCCACCACGCGCTCACCGGGAGCCAGGTCCACCGCGAGCTCCGCCCATGCCTCGGGGAAGATCGCCCCCACCCCCTCGGTGATCCAGTCGATCTCCGACCGCGCGCCGGTCGTGACGGCAGTGAGGACGAGCTCCGTCACCCGCTCGGGATGGGCGAGCGCATAGGCGAGCGCGAGGGTGGAACCCCACGAGACGCCGTGGACCAACCAGGCATCGATGCCCAGATGCGCGCGGAGTGCTTCGATGTCGGCCAGGAGCGCGGGGGTCGTGTTCTCGTCGAGGTGCTCGATGTCGTCGATGGCCCACGGTGTGCTCCGGCCGCACCCGCGCTGGTCGAGCCCGACGATCAGATAGGCGTCGGGGTCGAACCGTCGGCGATAGCCCCCTCGCCCGAGCCCGCCGCCCGGGCCGCCGTGGAGGTACAGCGCGGGCCGTCCTCCCGGGTTGCCGGACGTCTCCCAATGGAGGCCCACCCCACCGGGGCGCGACAGGATGCCGGAGGCGAACGGTTCGAGCGGAGG
>JBMDWQ010000118.1:0-6147 GCA_048594675.1 Microbacterium sp.
TGAACAGATACAGCGCATCCCGCTCGTACCCCTGCGGCGCGTACAGCGCGAAGTGGCGAGAGAAGTCTCCTTCCAGTTCCAACCGCTGCGCCGGGTCGAGCGACACGGGGAGGTTCGTGGCGCCGAGGGTGTTGTTGCTGCGCGCATCGAGGACGATGTGGGGCAGGCTCGTCCCCAGCCGCACGCTCGCGAATCCCCAGCGATGCGTCCGGCGGTTCTTCCCCTCCCCCGTCGTGAAGGTCTGGTTTCCGATCACGAGTCCACTCGCCCCCGGCCCGCGCACGACGTCATACGCCACCTGAGCCGCGCGCTCCCCGAAGATCATCCCCGGGAACGCAAGTCGGGCACTGACCGGCGCATACGTCCAGTCGTTGTCGCGGGCGAAGCGCGAGAGCCGGAACTGCCGGACGCCGCGTCGCCGGCGCGTGCCGGAGACCGCGGAGACCGTCGTGATGAAGAGCACGAAGAGTGCGACCGCGGCGAGTCCCCCGGCGACCACGAGGTTGTCGGTCCGAGGAGGGCCGTCCGACAGTGCGAGCCACGCGAAGAACCCGGTCAGGAAGAGGGAGCTCACGTTCAGGGCGACCATGGGCCACCAGATCGCCCACAGGGATCCGCGGATGTCGACCGGAAGCGACCGCCGAAACGCGGCGAGCAGGTCGCGGTCGATCGGACCGGTGAGGGCTGTCGTGTCGAGGGAGGTCACACGGCGCACGATGAAGAGGGTATCGGCCCGCTTCTCCCCGCCCCGCTCCTGCCCTGCCCCGCCCCGCTCAGGTGACGCATCCTGCGGATCAGGAGAGGGGGGAGCCCAGGGCGAGCCACTGCTCGCCGGTGACCTCGGGGTGGTCGAGCCAGTAGCTCCCGTAGTAGTCGATGAAGGGCGCGTATTCGTCGAAGATCCTGCGGAGATCGACGATCGCGTCGGTCCCCTCGGGCGCGATGTCGACGCGGAGATCGAGGCGCGGCCGGCGCTGTCCACGAACGGCCGTGATGATCGACGACGAGACGTGCCGCCGGCCCTCTCCGCCCGCGGCGAGCCCGGCCTCCAGGGCGCGCATCAGCCGCTCCTCGAAGGGCGTCTCGCCCTCACCCTCGCCCTCGAACGACTCGGCCATCGCCGCCAGCACCTCGGGGCCGACCAGGCCGTTGCCGAGGACGGCATAGCCGTCCCCCACCCGGTGCCCCGCATACAGGCCCGGCTCGACGTAATCTCCGGTGTGCGCGGCGACCCGGCCGTCGTCCAGCACCACACCGATCTGGCGGTAGCGGAAGAGCGGATCGGTCTCGGCGAGCCCCGCGAGGATGAGCACGGGATCGAGCCCTGCACGCCCCCGCTCCAGCGCCCGCAGCCCCAGCCGCCAATCGGAGTGCCACTGACTCGTGACCGCGGCCTCGCCCGACACCTGCGGGCACCGGGAGGCGAGGGCGATGGAGCCGGTTCCCTGACAGACGCCGACCGCACCGGTCAGCGGGTCGCGCGCGACGATGCTGAAAGTCATTTGGACGTGATCTCCCATCGCACGACGACCTTGCGGAGCACCCGCACGATCAGGTTCAGGACGATGCCGAGCACCGACAGGATGATGAGCAGCGCGAACACCGCCGCGGTCTCCATGCGGCCCTGCGCTTGCAGGATGAGGACGCCGAGGCCCTTCTGCGCCCCGACGAACTCGGCGACGATCGCTCCGATCATGGAGTTGGCGACGGCCAGCTCCAGGCCGGAGAAGATCTGCGGCAGGGCGGCGGGCAGCATGAGGCGCGTCTGGATCTGCCAGCGCTTGGCCCCGTTCACCCGGAAGAGGTCGACCTGGTCGCGGTCCACCCCGCGGAACCCGTGCAGCGCGTTCACGAGCATCGGGAAGAAGGCGAGCAGCACCACCACGACGACCTTGGAAGGCATCCCGAAGCCGAACCAGATGATGAACAGCGGAGCGATCGCCACCTTCGGAATGGACTCGATCGCCACGATGTACGGGAACACGACGGCGTACGCCGTGGGGAACTGCGCCAACAGGATCGCGAGGACGAGGCCTGCCACGACGCCGATCGCGAGTCCCGTGAGGACGATCGTCATCGTCGAGCCGGCGTTCTCCACGTAGCGGGGGAAGGCGGTGGGATCGAACAGGGCGGCCAGCACGTCGCTGAGCGGAGGCACGACGTACTCAGGTGTGTTCGTCCAGCCGGGGACGAACTGCCACACCAGGAGCAGCACCGCCAGGAGGCCCAGTGAGCCGACGGTGCGCTTGGCGGGCGTGTTCACGAGGCGCCGGCGCGAGGACACGATCTGAGTGGTGACGGTCATGAGTTCACCTCGAAGTGGCGTCGGATGTGGGAGGTCAGGGCGGCGAACTCGGGGTCGCCGAGCAGGTCGGGAGTGCGTTCCTTGCCGAACGGCACGTCGACGATCTCCGCGATCCGGCCGGGCCTCGGCGTCATCACGACGACACGTTCGGCCAGGAACACCGCTTCGGCGATGCTGTGGGTGATGAGCACGGCGGTCGTGCCCGTCTCCCGCCAGATGCGGTTGACCTCGACGTTCAGGGCGTCGCGCGTCATGGCGTCGAGCGCACCGAACGGCTCGTCCATGAGGAGCACCGCCGGGTCGTGCACGAGTGCGCGACAGATCGCGGCGCGCTGTTGCATGCCGCCGGAGAGCTCGTGCGGGTGCTTGCGGAGGAACTCCTCCAGCCCCACCATCGTCAGCAGGTCGGTGGCCTGGCGGCGGTCGGCCGCCGTCACGCGCCGCTTCAGGCTGAGGGGAAGAAGCACGTTGTCGAGGATGTTCAGCCACGGCAGCAGCGTGGCCTTCTGGAACACCATGCCCGCTTCGCCCCGCGGCGCCCCGATGGGGGTTCCGGAGATCGTGGCCTCGCCGTCGGTGTGGTCCTCCAGTCCGGCGAGGATCCGCAGCAGCGTCGTCTTGCCGCAGCCGCTCGGACCGAGGATCGAGACGAACTCGCCTTCTCCGATACCCAGGTCGACGTGGGACAGTGCCGTCACGTCGCCGGTGCGGGTCTGGTAGACCTTCGAAAGGTCGGTGATCTGGATGAGGTCGTTCACGGTGCCTCCAACCCGTAGACGCGACAGAGGTTCTCGTTGAGCACGCGGCCGGCCAGCCACTCCGCCTGGGTCGTCGTCCACAGGCGGTCGGACACCCCGGCCGCCAGCGCACGATCCAGGAGCAGCCGCCCGCGCGCGGTGGCCGACACGTGGAACTCCGGCTGCCCGGTGTCGGTGCCGAACATCACCTTGTTGGCGGGGAGCAGCTCCAGCCACTCCTGGAGCATCCGTTCCAGGGCGTGGTGGTGGAGGTAGGGCATCCAGGAGTAGTCGACGTACACGTTGCCGTGCGCCTGCGCGATCGCCGCGAGATACGCCGTGTACGGGTATCCGCCGTGGATGAGGATCACGCGCAGCCGATTGAGCGCGGGGTCGGACAGCAGCGGCTCGAGGTTGCGCGGGTCGGCGCCGGTGAGGAGGAGCCCGGGCTCAGCGTGGCCCATGCCGGTGTGGATCTGCACCGGCAGTTCGCGCTCGACCGCCAGCTCGGCGATCGCGAAGACGAGGAAGTCGGCGAGGATCGTGTGGGCCTCGGACTCCAGCGCCGCCGGGTCGCTGCGGAGCCGCTCGTACGCCGCCGTCGCCTCCTCCCTCGACCGCCGCACGAAGTGGAGCGAGCGGACATACGCCGAGGCGATCTTGAGCCCGACGAACCCGCTGTCCTGGCGACGCACGATGGATGTCCGGACGAACTCCTCGTACTCCGCGAGCGTCGCGGGCGGCCCCGCGAGCGCCTCGGCCGCGAGCAGGTCGACGAGGATCGACCCGAACACGCGCTGGAAGCGGGGGCTGTCCGAACCGCGGCGTCGGAAGGGCGGGTGCCCGAACGGATACAGATAGGGATCGATGCGGGCGATCGGCTTGTACTGCGCGTGCGGCCACTGCGTGCCATCGATCTGCGGGATGTCGGTGAGCACCGCCGCGGTGTGCGAGAGCTCCAGCGCCTGGCCGTAGAGGCCCGGGAAGTCCGCGCGGCGACGCTCGGTGCTCAGTCGCACCTGCTCGGCGTGCGGGATGTCTCCGTAGAGCGCCCGGCTCCCGTCGGCCAGGGCGACCGCGTGGACGGTCGTGGCCTGGAAGGCGATGCTCTCCTCGAAGAGGGCCCGGATACCGTACTCGCGATCGAGCCGGTCGAGCTCGTCCCCGTCGCGGCGACCGCGGGCGTCGACGAAGGCGTCGAACACGCCAGCCGGAAGCTGAGCCTCGACGTGTCCCATCGCGTTCTCGCGCTCGAGGGCATCGATCCCCTCCAGCTCCTCCCCCGGCCGGATGTACCCGGCGTGGGAGTGGTGGTCGATCGCGGGGACCCCCGCGGTGTAGGTCAGGGTCGTCATTCGGCAGCGCTCCAATTCTTCGCCTCGGTGATGACGGCGTCTCCGTCGAAGTCGTTGTAGGCCTCGACGAACGTGTTCGGGGCGGCGGCGACGCTGTCGACGGCGGAGTCGATGATCCCCGCGTCGAGGGCGAACGCGGCCCACGCCTTCAGTGCCGACTCGTCGTAGGCGCCCCAGGTCCCGGTCGCCTGCGGGTCGTCGGCAGTGAGCAGCTCGATGCGACGCTGCAGTGCCACCAGGTCGATCGCGAGCTGGTCGTCGATGGAGTTACCCGCCACGAGCGTGTCGGGGTACTTGTCGTACATGATCCGCAGCGCGGCCTCGGGGTTGGTCGCGGTGAACAGCGTCGCCTTGGCCATGGCCCGACCGAAGCCCTCGATCGTCTCGGCGTTCTTGCCCGCATAGTCGGCGCTCGTGAAGTACGTCGTGGAGAACAGCGAGGCCACCTCGTCGGTCGTGAAGTAGCGCAGCGCGGTGCCTTGCGCCTCGAAAGCGGCGTACTCGGTGTCCCACAGCGACAACGCGTCGACCTGTCCGCCCTTCAGGGCTTGCAGAGCCGCCGCGCCGGTGCCGACCGCGAGGTGCGAGTAGTCGACATCGGGGACGAGGCCTGCCGAAGCGAGGATGCCCTCCGACAGCAGCATGTTCGAGGTGCCGAGGCTGGCCTGCCCGATCACCGCGCCGCGGAAGTCGTCGAGCGACTGGATGGGGCTGTCTTCGAGCACGGCGAGCGATCCGGTCTGCTTGCGGATGTAGTTGTAGACCAGCTGCAGGTCGCTGCCCTTGGTCATGGCCTG
This sequence comes from Microbacterium sp., assembly GCA_048594675.1. Classification (GTDB taxonomy): domain Bacteria; phylum Actinomycetota; class Actinomycetes; order Actinomycetales; family Microbacteriaceae; genus Microbacterium. The sequence continues at coordinate 5,195 of JBMDWQ010000118.1, forward strand.
CCAGATCGGCTCCGGCGGCGTGCTGCCGATGTCGAGGGAGCCGGAGTCGATTCCCTGGACGATCGAGGTCGAGTCGCCCGTGACGACGATGTCGACCTTGAGGCCCTCGTCGGCGAAGTACCCCATCGCCTCGGCGACGGCCATCGGCGAGTTGTTGGCGCCCATGTTGGTGGGAAGACCGAACTCGATCGTGGTGGTGGCGCCTTCGGCGTCGGGCGATTCGCTCGCGCAGCCGGCGAGGGTGGTGGCGAGGGCGGCGGCCGCGAGCAGCGCGGCGGTACGGCGGATGTTCATCATGTTCTCCTAGCGCGGGACGGGTGATGCGCGGATCCGGGAATCCGGGGAAGGGATGGAGCTCGGACGGTGCGGTGCGTGGTGGAACGGGTGAGTGGAGCGGTGGAGCGGTGGAGCAGTGGAGCGGTGGAGCGGATCGCGGTGCCGTTTTCGGCATCGCCGATCACCGGTGCCGTGCGAGCGTCGCATCGGCGCCGGGAGTTCGAGGACGGGGATCAGTCCACGTAGGGAAGGGGGGCGTCGGAGGGTGGGGTGACCACCCACAACGCTTCGCCGGGGGCGTCGCCGATGTTGACGATGCTGTGCGGCGTGGAGGAGCGGTAATCCAGGCTGTCGCCGGTCTCGAGGATGTAGTCCTGGTCACCGAGGTGGAACCGGAAGCGACCGCGCAGGATCACGCAGACCTCCTGCGAGTCGCCGTGGGTGTAGCTCTCGCTCCCCTCGCCGTGACCGGGTTCGTACTCCGACACCAGCACCTCGACGTTGCCGAGCGGCGGTTGCGTGATGCGGAAGTGTCGGACGGAGTTGCCCGCCGCGAGCATGGGGCGCTCGGCGCGGCGGAGGACGGTGCCCAGCGCGGGTTGCGCGCTGAAGAGCTCGGTCCACGGAACGCCGAACGCGGCGGCGATCCGTCGGACGACGTCCAGGCTGGTGTTGGC
>JBMDWQ010000119.1:0-2761 GCA_048594675.1 Microbacterium sp.
GACCGAGGCGAACAAGGGCAAGTCCTCGTCCGCCATGGACGCGCTCCGCGGCTCGGGCGCTGCAGCTGCGGGCGCCACTGCCGGGGCGGCAACGGTGACCGCGGACAAGACGATCAGCAACATCGTCTTTGCGTGCGACGCGGGCATGGGCTCGTCCGCGATGGGTGCGAGCGTCCTCCGCAACAAGATCAAGAAGGCGGGCGTGGAAGGGGTGACCGTCACCAACAAGGCGGTCGCCAACCTCGACGGATCCGAGGACCTGGTCATCACGCAGCAGCAGCTGACGGACCGGGCTCGCGGGGTCAACCCCCACGCCATCCACGTGTCGGTCGACAACTTCATGAACTCGCCGAAGTACGACGAGGTCGTCAAGCTCGTGGTCGATCAGCACGACGCGTAGCCTCGGAAGACCGCTGCGGGGTCGGGTCGCGAGATGCACCCGGCCTCGCAGCCCGAGGCATCCGAACCGAAGGAAGAAAGAGAACAGTCATGGCACGTGAAGTCTTGAACGTCGGACAGGTCCGCATCCACGCGGGATCGGCTACGCGGGAGCAGGCGATGCGAGAGGCAGCCGACATCCTGGAGGCGGCGGGCGCCGTGACGGGGGCCTACTTCGACGCCATGCAGCAGCGCGAGGCGACCGTCTCGACCTACATGGGCAATGAGCTGGCCATCCCCCACGGCACCAACGAGACCAAAGACGCGATCCTCGACTCGGCTCTCTCGTTCGTCCGCTACGACGGCGGCGTGGACTGGGACGGCAACCCCGTCAGCTTCGTGGTGGGGATCGCCGGCAAGGGCGACGAACACCTTGAGATCCTGTCGCAGATCGCCCTCCTGTTCTCCGACGAGGACGAAGTCGAGCGGCTGAAGGCAGCGCAGAGCCCCGAAGAGCTGTTCACCTTGCTCGCAGCGGTGAACGAGGCATGAAAGCCGTCCACTTCGGCGCCGGCAACATCGGACGAGGCTTCGTCGGACTGCTCCTCCACGAGGGCGGCTACGACCTCGTGTTCTCCGATGTCGCCGCGCCGCTCGTCGATGCGATCAACGCGGCCTCCTCGTACACGGTCCACGAGGTGGGCGACGGCGGCACCGACAAGGTGGTCACCGGTTTCCGCGCCCTCAACAGCGCCACGCAGCAAGACGAGCTCGTCGACGAGATCTCCCGCGCGAACGTGGTGACCACTGCGGTCGGCCCGGCGATCCTGAAGTTCGTGGCCCCGCCGATCGTCGCGGGGCTGGCGCTCCGCGACCCGTCCGCTCCTCCGCTGCAGATCATGGCGTGCGAGAACGCGATCAATGCGACCGACCTGCTCCGCGAGGAGATCAAGACTCAGGCGGGCGACGCCTGGGATGCACTCGAGGGTCGCGCCGTCTTCGCCAACACGGCTGTCGACCGCATCGTCCCGGCGCAGCCTGCCGGAGCCGGTGTCGATGTCACCGTGGAGCCGTTCTACGAGTGGGCCATCGAGCTGCCGCCCTTCGGCGATGCGCCGCCGCACATCCCCGGGGCGCATTTCGTCGACGATCTGGCCCCCTACATCGAGCGCAAGCTCTTCACGGTCAACACCGGCCACGCCACCACGGCGTATTTCGGCGCGGAAGCGGGCATCGACAAGATCTCCGACGTTCTGGCCGACCCCGCCATCGCCGGCAAGGTCGCAGCGGCCCTCGAAGAGACCTCGGCGCTGCTCGTGGCCAAGCACGGGCTGGATGCCGGCGAGCTCGCCGAGTACCGCGCCACGATCCTGCGCCGGTTCGCCAACCCGGCTCTTCCCGACACCGTCGGCCGAGTCGGGCGTCAGCCGCTGCGCAAGCTGTCCCGCCACGAACGTTTCGTCGGTCCGGCAGCCGAAGCCGCCGAGCGCGGACTCTCCGTCGATGCGCTTCTGGCGGCCATCGGCGCAGCGCTGCGCTTCGACGACACCGACGACGAGCAGTCGGTGGAGCTCCAGCAGAGACTGCGAGCCGAGACGGCCGATGACTTCACGGCGTCGGTCACCGGGCTCACGCAGGACCACCCCCTCTTCGCGCGCGTGAGCGAGGTCGTCGCGGCGCGGCAGGCCGAGCGGGAGTGATCGGGGCGAGGCGACGCCGACGCCGGCTGCTGTGGTGGATCGGCGGCGGCCTAGTCGGCGTGCTCCTGCTCGCTGTGACGGGCATCGTCGTGTGGAGCCAGGTCGGGGTCTATCAGGCTGAAGCGAAGCCGCTGGCCGCTGTCCGCGCCGACCCCGCCATCCGCCTCGCCGACGACGGCACCGCCATCGTCATGTCGCCGGCGCGTGCCGACGCCGACGCGACACGGGGGCTCGTGTTCATCCCGGGCGCGAAGGTCGACCCCTGGGCGTACGCGAGCACACTCAGCGGGCTCATCACCGAGGACGGCCTGACCGTCGTGATCACCCGGCCCTGGCTCAACCTTGCCTTCTTCGACCCGCGCCCGCTCAGCACGTTCACCGATCTCGCCCCCGGGGTGCAGACGTGGGCGGTCGGCGGCCACTCGCTGGGCGGCGTGCGCGCGTGCAGTCTCGCAACGGACGCCGACGCCTTGGTGCTCTTCGCCTCCTACTGCGCCACCGACATCTCGGGCTCCGACCTCCCGGTGCTGAGCTTGTCGGGGAGCGAAGACGGACTGTCGACACCGCAGAAGATCGACGATGCCCGCCATCTCCTTCCGCCGGGGGCGACCATGGTTCAGATCGACGGCGCCAGCCATGCGTCCTTCGGCGCCTACGGCCCTCAGGACGGCGACGGGGTCCCC
>JBMDWQ010000012.1:0-6775 GCA_048594675.1 Microbacterium sp.
GTGCTGTGCCCCGGGGGGGGGGGGCGGGCCGGGGGGGGCGCCCCCACTCCCTCCCTGCGGCCGTGCCCTCTCGGGCCCGGTCGGCTCTGAGTCCGATGTCGCACTCGAAAGGCATCCATGAACATCCAGCACTTCTTCCAGTGGCTGTCCACGCTCAATCCTTGGCTCGAGATCGTCGTCATCGTCGGTCTGTTCGTCGGCGTGGTCGGTCTGATCCTGTTCTTCGTGGAGATCGCCCCTCGGAAGGGCACCCTCTACACGGTCATCCGCCTCGCAGCGTGCGTCGTAGGACCGGCGCTCGTCTTGATCTTCCTGGGCTCCTGGTATGAGGCGGCCGCCGTTGCCGCCGTCCTCGGCCTCCTGTTCTTCTTCCTCGACAAGCGCGCCAAAGACGGCGCGGGGTCGTTGTTCCAGCTCGTGGGGTTCCTCACCCCCGCCCTCGGGCTTCTGGCCGTGGGTCTCGTGGTCCCGACCATCCAGACGACGGTTCAGGCGTTCATGAACTCGCGTGGCACGGAGTTCGTCGGCTTCGAGAACTTCGCGTGGATCTTCACCCAGCCCCAGAACGTCCGGGTCATCATCAACACGATCCTCTGGGTGCTCATCGCGCCCGTGTTCTCGACGATCGCGGGGCTCGCCTATGCGTACTTCATCGACAAGATCCGCGGAGAGAAGTACTACAAGATCTTCGTGTTCATGCCGATGGCGATCTCGTTCGTCGGCGCCTCGATCATCTGGCGCTTCATGTACACGCAGCGTCCGTCGGGTCAGGAGCAGATCGGCTTCCTGAACCAGGTCGTGGTGTGGTTCGGCGGCCAGCCGTACAACTTCCTCGCCGATGATCCGTGGAACACCTTCTGGCTGATCGTCGTGTTCATCTGGATCCAGACCGGTTTCGCGATGGTGATCCTCTCGGCCGCGATCAAGGGCGTCCCGACGGAGCAGTTGGAGGCGGCCGAGCTCGACGGCACGAACGCGTGGCAGAAGTTCCGCAACGTCGTGGTGCCGGGCATCCGTCCGGCGCTCATCGTCGTGCTCACCACGATCTCGATCGCCTCACTGAAGGTGTTCGACATCGTCCGCACCATGACGGCGGGTGCCAACAACACCTCCGTCCTCGCGAACGAGATGTACACGCAGTTCCGCAGCTTCGAGGCGGGGCGTTCGGCCGCCTTCGCGCTCATCCTGTTCGTGCTGGTGCTGCCGATCGTGATCTATAACGCCGTGCAACTGAAGAAGCAGAGGGAGATCCGCTGATGACCACGACATCCGCTGCCGTCGTCGTCGACGACCAGGCTGCTCGCCGGATCAAGCGCGGCGAGAAGAAGATGCTCTCGGGCACGAAGAAGCGCCTCAGCTCGCCGTGGGCGACCGCGGCGGCGCTCATCATCGCCGCCGTGTGGACGGTGCCCACGTTCGGGCTCTTCCTCACCTCGTTCCGGCCGCCGGAGCTGATCAACACCAGTGGCTGGTGGACGATCTTCCAGAACTGGGGCTTCACGCTCGACAACTACACGACGGCGCTCCAGACCGGCAACAGCCAGCTGAACATGGCGGGCGCGTTCGTCAACTCGATCGTGATCTCGGTCCCGGCGACGATCCTCCCCATCTCGGTGGCCATGCTGGCGGCCTACGCCTTCGCGTGGATGAACTTCCGCGGGCGCAACATCCTGTTCATCGGGATCTTCGCGCTGCAGATCGTCCCGTTGCAGATGGCGCTGATCCCGCTCCTGCAGTTCTTCGCGCAGGGGACGATCTTCGGCATTCCCGTCGTGGAGGCCTTCGGATCGGCCGGCTACGCGCAGGTGTGGATCGCGCACACGATCTTCGGCCTGCCGCTGGTGATCTACCTGCTCCATAACTTCGTGTCGGAGATCCCGGGCGAGGTCATCGAGGCGGCACGTGTGGACGGTGCCGGGCACGGGCAGATCTTCTTCCGGATCATCCTGCCGCTGACGGCTCCTGCGATCGCCTCGGTCGCCATCTTCCAGTTCCTCTGGGTGTGGAACGACCTGCTCGTGGCCTTGATCTTCGCCGATGGCAACGTCGCTCCGATCACCAAGCTGCTGGCGGAGATGACCGGAAGCCGCGGTCAGGACTGGTACCTGCTGACCGCCGGTGCCTTCATCGCCCTGATCGTGCCGTTGATCGTCTTCCTCTCGCTCCAGCGCTTCTTCGTCCGAGGCCTGCTGGCCGGATCGACGAAGGGCTGAGCAGAAGAGCATCGGCTCGACCACGGAGGCGGGGTCGCTCGGGAGGGAGCGGCCCCGCCTCCGTTCGGCGTTACGCGCGTCGGGCGCGACGGTCCGTGGTGCGGGCGCGGCAGGCCGCGGTGCTCGCCGGCGGCGACGGAGAGTGTCAGGCCACCGAGGGCGTGCTCAACGCGAGCAGCCCAGGCGCTGCTGCATCGAGGTCATCGCGTCGATCTCGAACTCCTGCGCGGTGCGCATCCGTTCCGCGACGGCGAGGACGCTGGGCTCCGATCCGAGATCGATCACCGCAGAGGCCATGGGGATCGCCCCTTCGTGGTGGCGGATCATCAGCGTGAGGAACTGGCAGTCGGCGGCGCGGCCGGTCGCCTGCGACAGCTCGGTGAGCTCGGCGGCGCTCGCCATCCCCATCGCCTCCTGGGCTTCCTCGGGGCTCGACGGTGCCGCCGTGGCGACGCCGTGGGCATGGCCCCCGGGCGCCTCGGCCATCCACGCCATGAGCGGGCCGCCGGCCTGCGACAGGCCCCACTGTGCGAGCCAGCCGTACATGACGCCCTTCTGCTCTGCCTGACCCGTGGCGATGTCATACGCCAGAGCGCGAAGGTCCGCGTCCTCTGTCTTGCGGTAGATCGTCATGGCCATATCGATCGCCTGCGCATGGTGCACCTGCATGTCACGCGCGAACCCGGCCTCGGGGGAGGTGTCTGCGGGCGTGGTCGGGGCGATGCCGAACGTGGAGAACCGGCCGATCGCGAAGGCGCTCGCCGCCACGGCGATGACGACCAGCAGCACCGCCCACCAGGGCGGCAGAGTGCGGACCGGTGTGTCGTCGCTCGTCGTCACGACTGCTTTCCGGGCGCATCCAACGCGCCGGTGCACGCCGCGTTGGGCTCCGGCGCCGCGGTGCTACGCCAGTAGGCGCGGAGGAACTCGCCGATCCGAGGGTCGTCGGCCTTGTCGACGGTGAGCTGCGCGTTCCACGCGCTCACGACGATGGGGGAGGGGATGCCCGGATACGGCGAGAGGATCGTGTATGTCGAGGGCAGCTGGGAGCGCAGGGCATCGACTTGCGACTGATCAACGACAGCCGGGTCGTAGGTGATCCACACCGCGCCGTGCTCGAGCGAGTGAACGGCGTTCACGTTGGGGACCGGCTCCGAGTAGACGCCGCAGTTGAGCCACATGGCGTTGTGGTCGCCTCCCGTGGGCGGGGTCTGCGGGTAGGTCACGTCGCCGGTGACGTGGGTGGCGGTGTTCGTGTAGGTCTGGACACCCTCGACGCCCGAGCCGTTGCCGTCGCCGCGAGGAATGCTCACCGGGCGCGGCGTGAAGATGATCGAGGCCGCCACGAGCGCCACGACGGCCAACGCCGCGGTGCTGCCGACGACCCACCACAGGATCTTGCTGCGTCGACGCTTCTCGAGCTGTCGCTGGTACTCGGCCAGCTTCTGCTGCTTCTGCGCCTCGCGTTGCTGCTTGGCGGTCTGGTTGAGCTGCGCCTGGGTCGCAGGATTGCCGCTCGCGCGCTTGCCGGAAGAGGAAGTCGGGGTCATGTGGAGTGATCTCGGCTCGGGGACGGGAATGCGTCGGAGACGCGGGCTGCCGAGGTCGATCCGTGAAGACGACCGCAGCGCGGGGATTCAATCCTATGCGCCGGAATGGGACCGGAGGCTGGGAAAGCGTTATGATCGTGACGGCGCTCCGAATCGATTCGACGCCCTCTGAGTCTTCCCCTCTCCGTCATCGCCCCGTCAGGACCCCGTGCGCGACACCGCCTCCATTCCGCTGCCCTCTTCCCGTCGATCCGCCTCCCGTACCTCGACCGGCGCGATCCGTACCCTCGGTGCCAACCCCGCGACCGCGCCGATCGTGCTCCACCCGGGCGATCGCATCTCGACGCGCCGACGTGTGCTGTACGTCATCCTCCTCGGCGCGCTGACCGCGCTCGGCCCGTTCACGATCGACCTCTACCTGCCGGCCTTCCCGGTGCTGGAAGAGGACTTCCAGACCTCCGCCGCGGCGATCCAGTTGACCCTCACCGGGACCATGATCGGATTCGCGCTCGGCCAGCTGATCGTCGGGCCGCTGAGCGACAAGGTGGGTCGACGCCTCCCGCTCCTCCTCGTGACCGCGCTGCACGTCGTGGCCAGCACCGGCGCAGCCTTCGCTCCGACGCTGGAACTGCTCTCGGCGGCACGCGTGCTCATGGGAGCCGGTGCCGCCGCGGGAGGCGTGGTGGCTGCGGCCATCGTGCGGGATCTCTTCGGGGGTCGCCGCCTGGTGGTCATGCTCTCCCGGCTCGCCCTCGTCTCGGGCGTCGCGCCCGTGCTGGCGCCCCTCGTGGGGTCGGCGCTGCTGCTGATCGTGCCCTGGCGCGGGGTGTTCGTCGTGCTGGCGCTGTACGGCGCCGTGATGCTCGTCTCGGCGATCGTCTTCATCCCCGAGACGCTTCCGCCCGCGCGCCGTCAGGAACGAGGTTCGACGACCGTCTGGCAGCGCTATCGGAGCGTCTTCGGCGACCGCGTGTTCGTCGGCGTCCTCATCATTGGGGGGATGACGTTCTCGGGCCTGTTCAGCTACCTCTCCGCGTCGTCCTTCCTCTTCCAGAAGACCTACGGCTTCGACGCACAGCAGTACGGGGTCCTGTTCGCGGTGAACTCCCTCGGTGTCGTCCTGGGCGTCCAGGTCGCCTCCCGGCTGGCCGCGCGGTTCGGCCCGCAGTGGGTACTGGCGTGGTCGACGGGAGTGCTCGTCACCGCCGGAACGGTGATCGTCGTCACCGACCAGCTCGGTCTCGGGCTGTGGGGAACGGTCGTCCCGCTCTTCTTCTTCATGACGGCCTGCGGGTTCACGTTCCCGTGCGTCCAGGTGTTGGCCCTCGATCGCCACGGGAACGCGGCAGGGACCGCGCAGTCGATCATCGGTGCCACCAACTTCGGTGTCGCCGGCATCATCTCCCCGCTCGTGGGGTGGCTCTCGCGCGGCGCCGGGATCACGGCGACCACGATGGCATCGGTGATGGTGGGCTGCGCCGTCGTCGGCATCCTGTCGCTGTGGGTCATCGTGCGTCCCCGCACGGTCGAGCGTCTGACTCCCTGACCCGGCTCGCGGCGGCCACGTCTTCGAGGTTCAGCCGAGCCGAGCCGTCTAGGCTGAGGCGATGACCCCTCCCGCCGCAGACGTCGATGTCACCGTGGCACTGCGCAGAGCCGTCGTCGGGGTCGCGCTGGTGGTGCTGGCCATCGTCCTGGGGATCATGATCGCCGTCGAGGTGGACCCCTTCGATGTCGACACGTGGTGGAACGGCGCCGTCGGCACCTTGTCTCCCTCGCTGACCGGTCTCTCCTACGCTCTCAACTTCCTCGGCGGCGGGTGGTTCGCGACCTATGTCGTGCCGATCGGCGGATGCCTCGCCCTCGTCGCCTTCCGTCGCTGGCGTGCGGGCCTCTTCTTTCTCGTCGCGTCGGGACTGAGCGCCGGCATGGTCCAGGTGCTCAAGAACGTGTTCGGTCGCGTGCGCCCGGAGGACATGCTCGTGATCTCCGACCACGGGTCCTTCCCCTCGGGACACACCGCCAATGCCGCCACGATCGCCGTCGTCGCGCTCATCCTTCTTCCCCGTGCGTGGGTCGCCCTGCTCGCGGTGCTGTGGACGCTCCTGATGGCTTTCAGCCGCACCCAGGTGCACGCGCACTGGTTCAGCGACACGGTCGGAGGCGTGCTCGTGGGGGCGGGGATGGCGCTCATCGTGGCGGCGATCTTCACCCTGCCGCTGATGCGGGAGCGCTCGCTAGGCTGAGCGCATGACCGCGCCCGACGACGCCGCAGCCGCTGAACTGGCCCGCTTGGAGGCAGAGGCCGAAGCTGCCGAGGCAGCTCTCGCGCTGGCCCGAGCCAAGGCCGCCCTTGCCGCGGCGCGAGCGCAGGCGGCGGGGAACTCCGCCGCGTCCGAGGGGGACGACGCATCGGAAGTGAGCGCATCGTCGGAGGCCGATGCCCCGCGCGGTGAGGAGGCGACGGCCGTCGACGCCGCGGCAGCTGCGTCCGTCGACGGGGAGGCCTCGACGGATTCGGGTGCGGCGAGGGCGACCGACCCGACCGCCGCGCCGGCCGCACCGGCATCCGATGGTCCGCTCGACGCCGATGCGGTCGCCGCGATCGTCTCCGGCTACACGTTCGATGCCGAGACCCTCGACCTCGGGGCGCTCGTGAACGGCGAGCCCGTGCCCGAGGCGCAAGTGCGCATTCCCCTCGCGATGATGACTCGCCACGGCCTGGTCGCCGGCGCGACGGGAACGGGAAAGACGCGTACTCTGCAGGGGCTTGCGGAACAGCTCGCAGCCCGCGGAGTTCCGGTGTTCGCCGCCGACATCAAGGGCGACCTGTCGGGGGTGGCCACGCCCGGCCAGCCGAGCGACAAGCTGCTCGCGCGCACGAGGGCGATCGGTCAGGACTGGCAGCCGACCGCGTCGGTGACCGAGTACTACGCGCTCGGAGGAGTCGGCAAGGGCGTGCCGATCCGGGCGACCGTATCGGGGTTCGGTCCTCTGCTCCTGAGCAAGGTC
>JBMDWQ010000120.1:0-9866 GCA_048594675.1 Microbacterium sp.
CCCCACGCCATCGGCGTCCGCGATCCGGCGCGCTCGTACGTCGGCCCGAGCGAGGAGCCCTCGTGGGAGGCGAGGCCCGGAACGTAGCGCATGCCGATCTCGTCGCCGTAGTAGATCGAGGGCAGCGCCGGCCAGGTGAGGGCCAGCAGCAGCGCCGGTCGCACCTGATCGGCGGTGCGGTCGCCGGCGACCAGCCGAGTGAAGTCGTGATTGGCGGTGGGAAGGCCCGGAATGCCGGAGCTCCCCGCCGCGGCGATCGCGTCGCGCACATGCTCCCACGCCGACACGAACGTGTCGGCATCCCCCTCGCCCGAGGCATCGGCCCACGCGATCCGGGGCTCCCAGGCCTCGTGCACGGTTCCGGCACCGTTGTTCCACAGCGACTTGAGCGGCGCACCGTCGTCGTCTCCGCCGAACTGCAGGAAGAAGTCCACGTCGAACCCGGCGGGAACGGCGCGCGCCGGGTCTCCCCACTCCGAGATGAGGATGTTGCCGGGGTGACGGGCGTCGAGGCGGGCGCGGACGTCGGCCCACAGCCGGCCGGTCTCCGCGTGCCCGGGGTCGTCCTTGACGAGCGAGGCGGCCATGTCGACGCGGAACCCCTGGGCGCCGCGGTCGTACCAGTGGCTGATGATCTCGACGAGGGCGTCGCGATTGCGCCGCGGGCCGTCGGCGTCCACCGGCTGCCGCCATGGCTCGTTCGGATCGGGGCGGGCGTACCCGAAGTTCAGGGCGGGCTGGAAGTCGAAGAAGTTGGGCTTGTAGAACTGGCCACGCGCACCGGGCCCGGGAACGAACCCGGGTGCGGCGACGGGACTCCAGACGTACCGGTCGTCGTCGGGGTCGTCTGCCGACGCCCGGAACCAGTCGTGCTGGTCGGACGTGTGACCGGCCACCAGATCGAGAAGCACCGCGATGCCCCGCGCGTCGGCTTCGGCGACGAGGCGGTCCCACGCGGCATCTCCGCCGTAGCGCGGATCGATGTGGAGGAAGTCGGCGACGTCATAGCCGGCGTCGCGCATCGGCGAGACGAAGCACGGGTTGATCCAGACCGCATCGACACCGAGCCAGGACAGATGATCAAGCCGCGCCGCGAGACCGTCGAGGTCGCCCATGCCATCACCGTCGGCATCGGCGAAGCTCTGTGGATACACCTGGTAGAGCACGATGCGGTCCAGTCGATCCCGCAGTGTGCCGGGTCGTGTCTGCGTCGCCATCGGTGGCCTCCTGCCGTCGCGTCATTGCGGTCGTGATCACGGATGCATCCCTCGCCCCGCGGCGCGGCCTGGGCGCTCGATCTGCGTCCGGGGCTTGATGTAACCGGTTACCTTCGCTACGGTACCCGATGTATCCGGTTACATCCAGCCGGAGAACACGCATCCGGCACCCGCACGCCGGAAGGGACGCACGACGACGTGGAGGTGACCGACGCATGACGAAGCCGCAGAGCTCGGGCAAGACGACGATCCGCGACATCGCTCGCGAGGTCGGGGTCTCGGTCGCCACGGTCTCCCGCGTCACCCACGACGATCCGCGGGTCACCGCGGAGACCAAGCAGCGCGTGCAGGAGGCGATCGACCGCCTCGACTACCGTCCGTCGGCGCTGGGCCGCGCCCTGTCGTACCAGCGCACCAATACCCTGGGCATCGTTCTCCCCGGCCTCGGCGGACCCTACTTCGCGCAGCTGATCGAGGGAGCGGAGTCGATCGCCGTCGAGCGCGGCGTCGTCATCAACGTCCTCGGCACGCATCTGCGCCCCGATGCCGTCGCCGCCGTACGCCAGCTCGCCGAGCACACCGACGGGCTGCTGATCGCCGGCGGGACGATCCCCGACGACGAACTGCATCGCCTCACCCGCTCCGGCCGCGTGGTCCTCGTCGCCGGCGCGGCAGAGGGCATCCCGTCGGTGCGCACCGACGGGCGTCGCGCCGCCGCCGAGCTCACCCGGCACCTCATCGAGCACCACGGGCACCGGCGACTCCGCTTCGTCGGAGAGACCAAGGGCTCCCCCGACCCGATGCAGCGATACGCGGGGTTCCGCGACGCCCTCGCCGCTCACGGCCTCGACGAGAGCGGCGAGCCGCTCCACTACGGACTCGACGTGCCGAGCGGCGCCGTGGCCGCGCGAGAACTGCACCGCGGCGGCGACCTCCCCGACGCGCTCGTCTGCGCGAACGACGAACTCGCACTGGGGCTGCTGGCCACGCTTCCGGGCCTCGGCCACCGCATTCCGTCCGACGTCGCCATCACCGGGTTCGACGACACCGCGCTGGCCGAGCTCGCCTCCCCGCGCCTGACGACGGTGCACCAGCCGGTCGCCGAGCTGGGTGCGCGCGCCGCCGCCGGAGCGCTCGGCGACGACATCGACGACGACACCGTTCTGGCCACCACCCTGGTCGTCCGCGAGTCCTGCGGATGCACCGAGCGGGAGGCGGCCGACTGAGTCCGCCGGGGCGGAGGTCCCGGCATCCGAGGAACGAGGAGGTTCCGATGAGAAAGCGAACGAGGACGATCGTGAGTGCCGGCGCGCTCATGACGCTGATCGCCACGTCGGGGTGCGCCAACATCGGGCTCGAGCCCCCGCCCCCCGCCGAAGAAGGCATGATCGCGGAGATCCGGATGCCCTCCGAGGCCAACTCCTCCGTGCAGGGCCTCGTCAACTACAACTACCTCTCGCCCAATGCGACGGTGCAGAACTGGCTGTTCGAGCCGTTGATGATCCGCGATCGGTTCACGTGCGAGGCCGTGCCGTGGCTCGCGACGTCGTACGAGTGGCCCACGACCGACCGCATGGTCGTCCACCTCCGCGAAGGCGTGACCTGGAACGACGGCGAGCCGTTCACGGCGAAGGACGTCGTCTACACCTTCCAGGCGGGGAAGGAGTATCCCGCCGCCGACCGCAACGGGGTCTGGGGCGAGTTCTACGGCGCCGCGGCCCCCTCGGTGACCGCTCTCGACGACCACACCGTGGAGTTCCGCTTCGACGGGCCCGCCGTGCCCAAGACCGACGACGTGCTGCAGAGCACCAAGATCCTTCCGGCGCACATCTACGCCGACAAGGGCGACCCGACCACCTACGTGGACACGGAAGGCGTCGGCACGGGACCGTTCGTGCCGGCCGACTACAACGGCCGCCGGCTGGTGATGACCCGGAACCCCGACTACTGGGACGCCGAGAACCTCAAGATCCAGCAGATCTCGCTCGAGGGCCAGTACGACGCCAACTCCGGTGCGCTCAAGATCCGCTCGGGCGCGCTCGACATGTACCGCGGCGACATCCCCAACCCGCCGCGGTCGATCGTGTCCGCCGACCCGGAGAACGCGCACTACTTCTTCCCGCCCGACTCCTCCACCGTCATCGCGATCAACAACGAGCGCCCGGTGCTCAGCGATCCGGCGTTCCGGAAGGGCATCGCCTACGCGCTGGATCGCGAGGCGATCAGCGAGCGGGCGAGCTACGGGATCATGGAGCCGGCGAGCCAGACGATGCTCCTCCTCCCGTTCCAAGAGGCCGAGGTGCCCGACAAGTGGAAGGGCAAGGAGTACATCCCCTACGACCCCGCCGAGGCGAACCGCCTGCTCGACGAAGCCGGCTACGAGAAGAACGCCGACGGCTGGCGCGTGGACGAGAACGGCACGCCGCTGTCGTTCGTCTTCAGCGTCCAGGCGGGATGGATGGACTTCATCGCGATGGCCGACGTCATCGTCCGCAACCTCCGCGCCGTCGGCGTGCAGATCAAGATGGTCGCGACCGACCCCAACGCGGTCGACGGGATGCAGCGCTCGGGCAGCTTCGACATGGTGCTCGACTTCGTGGGAGGTGGCTGCCAGCGCGCCCGCGACCTCGGTTCGCGGCTCGTGTCGTCGCAGATCTCGCACGACAAGGAGCTGCTCCTCAATCGCGCCCGCTTCGACGACCCGGAGGTCGACGAGCTCGTGGCCACGTGGTCCAACACCACCGATGAGGCCGAGGCGAAGAAGCTGCAGGACCAGGTGATCGACGTCTTCATGACCGAGTTCCCCTACATCGCGCTGCAGTACGCGCCGAGCCGGCTGATCTACCGCACCGACAATGCGGTCGGCTGGCCGAGCGAGGACAACCCCTACCCCGTCGACCAGCCCCTGCGCTTCGCGACCCAGCTGCGCCCCGCGCCCGGAACGGCCGGCGACGCCTCGACCGGGGAGTGAGCGATGGTCTACTACGTCCGGAAGATCGGCTACTTCCTCCTCACACTGTGGGCCGCCGTCACGCTGAACTTCATCATCCCGCGGCTGCAGCCCGGCGACCCCGCCGAGATCATGGTGCGTCAGCTCACCGGTCGCGGCGAGGTCGACCCGGCACAGGTCGCGGCGATCCGCACGATGCTCGGCTACGGGTCGGACAACGTGTTCGTGGCCTACATCCAGTACCTCGGGCAGATGCTCCAGGGGGACTTCGGCATCTCGTTCACATACTTCCCGTTCCCCGTGACCGACGTCATCGCCAAGGCGCTGCCGTGGACCCTCGTTCTCGTCGGGCTCACCCAGCTCCTGTCGTTCCTCATCGGGACGCTTCTCGGGGCGGTCGCCGCGTGGCGTCGCAACAGCCGCTTCGACGCGACGATCTCGGTGGGATCCACGTTCGTCGGCAACCTGCAGTCGGTGTGGATCGGCCTCATGATCCTGTACGTCTTCGCCTACCAACTGGGCTGGTTCCCGGCGGCGGGCGGGTACGGCTACACCGACGAGGACTTCTCGTGGCTGCACATCACCGACGTGATCGCCCACGGGTTCCTCCCGGCGCTGACGCTCATGATCACGGCACCGATCGGGTTCATCCTCTCGATGCGCAACACGATGGTGCAGGTGCTCGGCGAGGACTACATCCGGCTCGGCGCTGCGGCGGGACTCAAGCAGCGCACGCTCGCGCTCGGCTACGCGGCCCGGAACGCGCTGCTCCCCGTGGTCACGAGCTTCGCGCTCTCGCTCGGGGTCCTCATGGGCGGGTCGATCCTCATCGAGACGGTCTTCGACTACCCCGGCATGGGCCGGCTCATGGGCGAGGCGACCGCGGCCCGCGACTTCCCGCTCATGCAGGCGATCCTGCTCGCCACCATCGTGATCGTCCTCACGGCGAACTTCATCGTCGACCTCCTCTATCCGCTCATCGACCCGCGTGCGCGCAAGGCGAAGGCCTGAAAGGCAGGTGACGAAATGACTCCGAACGACAGGGATCAGATTCCCGAGCAGAGTGCCTCGATGCCGACACCCACGCGCCCCAC
Source organism: Microbacterium sp. (assembly GCA_048594675.1). GTDB lineage: Bacteria > Actinomycetota > Actinomycetes > Actinomycetales > Microbacteriaceae > Microbacterium. Next base: position 5,262 of record JBMDWQ010000120.1, read on the forward strand.
GCGCACCTACCGGCGACGCGTCACGGCCGAGGAGGCATCGACGCAGGAGGTCGTGTCCGTCGTCCAGCCGCCGCGCTGGTACGCCGTGATCTGGTCGAGCCCCAAGGCCCGGATCGGCATCATCATGCTGACCGTGTTCCTGCTGGTCGCGCTGCTGGCCGACTGGATCTCTCCGCACAGCCCCACCGATGCGAGCTTCGCTCCCGTGCAGGACCCGAGCGCCGACCACTGGCTCGGCACCAACACGCTGGGCTACGACCTGTGGGCCCAGCTCGTGCACGGCACGCGGCTCTCCCTGGCGATCGGGGTGCTGGGAGGGCTCGCGACGATCCTGATCGCGCTCGTGATCGGCCTGATCGCGGGCTACACCGAGGGCTCGGTCGTGGACGACGGACTGTCGTTCCTCACGAACCTCGCTCTGGTGGTGCCCGTCCTGCCGCTCATGATGGTCATCGTCGCGTACAGCGAGACCCGCGGGCTGATGCTCCTCGTCTTCGTGGTGGCGATCACGAGCTGGGCGGGGGCATCGCGGGAGATGAGGTCGCTCATCATCTCGATGCGCAACCGCGACTACGTGACGGCGGCGCGCTTCGGCGGCGACAGGATGTTCCGGATCGTCTTCCGGGAGATCATGCCGAACATGTCCTCGCTCATCGTGTCGGGGTTCATCGGCGCCGCGACCGGCGCCATCGCCGCCGAGGCAGGACTGTCGTTCATGGGCTTCGGCGATCCCAACACCGTGAGCTGGGGTCAGATGCTCGCCCAGGCCGACGCCAACGGCGCCCTCGTGCAGGGCCTGTGGATCTGGCTCGTCGCCCCCGGTCTCATGCTGGCGCTGCTGATGACGTCGCTGACCTTCGTCAACTTCGGCGTCGACATGCTGAGCAACCCGCACCTGCGCGAAGAGGAGAAGTGACATGGACAAGGGCGCCCAGAACACCCCGGCCGACTCCCCCGCGGTGCTGTCGGTCGAGAACCTCTCGGTCCGGTACGAGCCGCGGCTCGGTCCCCCCGTCGACGCCGTCAAGAACGCCTCGCTCCGCGTCGCCCCCGGCGAGTTCGTCGGGCTCGCCGGGGAGTCCGGGTCGGGGAAGACGACGTTCGCCCAGGCGGTGCTGAAGCTCCTCCGCAGCCCCGGGAAGATCACCGGCGGCGCCATCCGCTGGGGCGACGTGGATGTCACCGACCTCGACGAAGACGACGTGCGCCCGCTGCGCTGGTCGTACGTGTCGACCGTGTTCCAGTCGAGCATGAACTCCCTGAATCCCGTCGTCCGGGTGCGGAAGGTGTTCGAGGACGTCATCGGCGAGCACAGCGAGAGCGGACACGTCGACCGGCAGGCGGTGCGGCAGCGCGCGGAGGAGCTGTTCGACCTCGTGAGCGTCGATGCCCGCTTCCTCGACATGTTCCCGCACGAGCTCTCCGGCGGCATGCGCCAGCGCGTCAACCTCGCCCTCGCCCTCGCCCTCAACCCCCACCTCGTCCTCTTCGACGAGCCGACCACGGGCCTGGACGTCGTGGTGCAGAAGTCGATCCTCGACAAGATCCGCGAACTGCAGGAACGGGAACGGTTCGGCGCCATCCTCATCACCCACGACATGGGCACGCTCCTGGACTTCTCCGACCGCGTGGCCGTGATGTACGAAGGCGAGATCGTGGAGGACATCGGTGCGGCGGAGGCGGTCACCACAGGCCCCCGTCATCCCTACTCCGTGCATCTCGTCGGCTCGTACGCGGAGCTCCTCGGCGAAGAGGTGGACGGTTATCAGGGGGCCGAGTTGGAGGAGCCCGATGCAGTCGCCGACGAGGCTCCCGTAGAACGTCGTCCCGTGCTCGAGGTCGCCGGGCTGCACCGCCGCTTCGAGAAGCGCCGGGGCCTGCGCGTGGAGCACGTCGACGCCGTCAAGGATGTCTCGTTCACCCTCAAAGAGGGCGAAGTCACGGCCCTGGTGGGGCAGTCCGGCTCGGGCAAGTCGACGATCGCGCGGATCCTGACGCGCATCGACCGACCGACGTCCGGCTCGGTGCTCTATCACCCGCAGAAGCGGGAGGGGCGTCCCACCGAGCTCACCGCGCTCCATGGCGCGCTCGCCCGCGAGTACCAGCGGAACGTCCAGTACGTGTTCCAGGATCCCTATGCGGCGCTCAACCCCACCCTCACCGTCGGCTATGCGCTCGCGCGCCCGCTCATCAACTACCTTCACGTCGGGCGACGAGAGGCGATCGAGCGGGCGGCGAGCCTCCTGGAGACGGTGGGACTGACCCCTGCGGGGCGCTACATCGGTCGCCTTCCGCACGAGCTGTCGGGAGGTCAGCGCCAGCGCGTGGTGATCGCCCGGGCGCTGGCCGCAGAGCCCCGGATCGTCATCGCCGACGAGCCGATCGCGAGCCTGGACGTCTCCATCCGCGCCGAGATCCTCGAAGTGCTGCAATCGCTGGTCGCCGACCACGGAGTGGGAATGCTCTACATCACGCACGACCTGCTGAGCGCGAAGAGTCTCGCGAACGAGGTCATGGTGCTCCGGGGCGGCGAGCTCATCGAATCCGGCACCGCCGCCGAGGTGATCGACCATCCCCGCGAGGACTACACCCGCATGCTCCTGGACGCCATCCCCAACCCCTTCGAGAAGAGGACCGCTGCATGACCTCCCCCCACCGCGCCCACTCCGCGACCGCGTCGATCGTGCCCGAGCTCCCCGAGGACATCCGCCGCCTCACCGAGAACGAGGTCGACGCGTCGATCCGCTGGCTCTGGACGCACGCCACCGCCGCCGGCCGCGGCCAGGGTCTCGTGCTGGACCGCGACGACCTCCCGGAAGTGGCGACCGTCGCCGCCACCGGCTTCGCACTGGCGGCGTGGTGTGTCGGGGTCGAACGTGGCGTGCTGGACCGCGACGAGGTGCGCGACCGCGTGCGGGGGACGCTCCGGACGCTCGAGGAGTCAGTGCCGCACCGCAACGGCTTCCTCGCGCATTTCGTAGACGCCGGCACCGGCGAGCGTCAGGGACGGTCGGAATACTCCACGATCGACACCGCCCTCGCCCTCTGCGGAGCGACCGTGGCGAGCGCCTACTTCGGCGACGCCGAGATCGACGCGCGGCTGGAGCGACTGCTGCACCGCATCGACTGGCACTGGCTCGCCGACACCCGGGACGGGCGCACGGTTCTCCGGATGGCCTGGGTGTCGGACCGGGAGGACGATTACGCCGACGGTGCGGACGAGGCGGGCTTCGTCAGTGCCTGGTCGATGACCGCGGAGCAGCTGACGATGTACCTGCTCGCGGCGGGGCATCCCGACGTGTCGGAGGTGTTCGCCCGCGACCTATGGCGGGGTTTCGAGAAGCCGGTGGGAGCCTACGGCGGGCACGAGTGCGTCTACGAGCCCGGCGGCACCCTGTTCACCTATCACTTTCCGCTCGCGTTCTACCCGTTCCAGCGCGTGCGCGACCTGGAGGGACGCGATTGGTGGGCCAACGCGCGGGAGGCGTCACTGGCGTCGAAGGCCTGGTGCGCCGACCAGGCCGACCGGTGGGAGACCTACGCGGCGGGCCTCTGGGGACCGGCGGCGGGCCTCGGTCCGCATGGCTACGTCGTCAACGGCGCCCGCCCGTCCGCCCGCGAGCCGCACGCCGACGGGACGATTCCGCCGGTGTCGCTGTTCGGGGCGTTGCCGCTCGCCCCCGACGAGGTCGCCCCCGCCCTGCGCATCCTGCGCGACGAACACCCCGGCGCCTGGAACGAGTGGGGCGCGACCGACGGGGTGAACCTCGAGGGCGACGAGCCCTGGTACGCCGCGCCTCGGTACGGGCTCAACAAGGGTGCCACCGCTCTCCTCGGTGCCGCCGCCCTCGGCTCCACCGTCGTGTGGGACGCCTTCGCGAGTCACCCCTGGATCGCACGCGGAGCGGAAAAGCTCGGCTTCACGCCGGCCTGACCCGCGGACGGTCATCACCGGCTTTTACGACATCCGGTGGCCGAGCGAAGCCCGCGGATGCACCGAGCGTCCGGCGGCCGCCTGAGCGCGCCCGGGACACACGTCCCGGCATCCGAGGAACGAAGAGACTCCGGCGCGGAGCTGCGGCAAGCTCGGAAGCGGATCGATTGCGGCGGTCCCCACCTGCGCTTTCGTAACTTTCGTAATGGTGGTAAGTTGGTCGTGCGCAACGGAAGGGCAGCCCAATGAGCACCACAGCACTGGACATGTTCACTCCCGCCCCCGAGGAGCGCGAGCGCACCGCGCGGGTCGTGAGCTTCGTCGATGCTCACCTGGCGCAGTCCAGGGCGGGGCAGAAGCCACCGCCTGCACCTGCGTCCATGCCTGACTTTTACCTCAGTGTGCCGAACGAGCACGACCGCGTCGAACTGACCGAGCCACTGTTCCGAATCCTCAAGGACGTCGCCGAGGCTCTGAGCCAGGGTCAGTCGGTGAGCATCGTCGCGCGCGACAAGGAGATCAGCACTCAACAGGCCGCCGACTTGCTCGGCATCAGCCGGCCGACGGTTGTCAAGCTCATCGAGCAGGGTGAGCTGCCTGCAACCATCCCCGGAGAGCAGCGCCGAAAACTGCGTCTCGCCGACGTACTCGCGTACCGCGACAGGCTCTAC
>JBMDWQ010000121.1:0-2523 GCA_048594675.1 Microbacterium sp.
TCGAGCCGGCGCGCGCGGCGATGCCCTACTTCCGTCTCCTCGCGCGCGACCCCGCCGCGCTGAAGGCGCGGACGCTCACCGACCTGGACATCTTCGCCAACACCTCCAGCGGGATCGGACGCGCAGAGCGGGAGCTTGCCGCCGCGGCCACCTCGCGCCGCAACGGCTGCGTCTTCTGCGCCTCGGTGCATGCGGCGGCCGCCACCCGCGAGTCGGGTCGCGAGGACGACGTCCAGCGTCTCCTCGACGAGGGCACCGACACCGACCTCGGCGACGAGCGCTGGAACGCGATCGTCGCGGTCTCCGTCGCTCTCACCGAGACGCCGCTGGGCCTGGATGCCGACGACATCGCGCGCCTGCGGGCAGCGGACCTCGACGACGACGACATCGTCGACGTCCTCGGTGCCGCCTCCTTCTTCCACTGGGCGAACCGGCTCATGCTCTCGCTCGGCGAACCCGAAGTCCCCACTCGTCTGCGAGGTGCCTCATGACCATCCCCACCCTCCTCGACCACGTCGTCATCGCCGGACCGGATCTCGTCGCCCTCATCGACTGGTTCGCCGAGCGCACGGGCGTCGTCGCGGCCCCCGGCGGCGCGCACCCGACGGGGACGGCCAACGCTCTCGTGGCCCTCACCGTCGACGGCCGGCGGGGACCGCAGTACATCGAGCTGATCGGGCCCGACCCCGCGCGAAGCGGTGAGGAGCTGCCCGAGACGTTCGGGATCGCGACGCTGACCGAACCGCGGGTGCAGGCCTACGCGGTCCATCCCGCCGACATCGAGGCGACCGTCGCCCACGCCCGTGCCCACGGCTACGACCCGGGCGACGTCAGTGACCTGTCGCGGCGCACCCCCGATGGCACGCTCCTGGAGTGGCGGCTGACGCGCGGGGAGGGGCGGCGACTGGATGTCCCCTTCCTCATCGACTGGGGATCCACCCCGCAGCCGGGCCTCAGCGACATCCCGTCGATCGAGCTCGTCTCCTTCACCCGCCGGGAACCCGATCCGGAGCCGGTGCGCGAGATCCTCGTGAGCCTCGGGCTCGGAGGCGGCGTCGCCGACGTGGAGCCCGCGGACACCGCCGGTTTCCGATTGGAGCTCCGGCGTGCCGACGGGCGGATCGTCGAGCTGTGAGCGAGGCCCGCTCGCCGATCTCGGCCGCCGTCGACGCGCTCCGTCCCCAGCTGTCGACGCTCGTGCGGACGCTGTACGAGAACCCCGAGGTCGGCTTCGAGGAACGGGCGTCCGCGGCGAGGATCGCGGAGGAGCTCGCCGGTCACGGCTTCGACGTCGAGACCGGGGCGTACGGGCTGGCGACGGCCCTCCGCGCGACGACGGGTGCCGCAGACGGCCCGCACTTCGCCGTGATCGCCGAGTACGACGCCCTGCCGGGCATCGGGCACGCGTGCGGACACAATGCGATCGCGGCCATCGCCGTCGGAGCGTTTCTCGCCGCCGCCCCGTTCGTGGCCGAGGCAGGGGGCCGGCTGTCGCTGATCGGCACACCCGCCGAGGAGAACGGGGGCGGCAAGGAGCTGATCATCCGGGCGGGAGGCTTCGACGACGTCGATGCGGCCGGAATGGTCCATCCCGGCAGCGGTTCGGGCACGACCTCGGTCCTCGGCCAGCGGACGACCGGGGTGCGCCGCGTCGCCGTGACATATCACGGGCGCGCCAGTCACGCAGCGGGAGCCCCGTGGCTCGGGCGCAATGCGCTCGACGGCGCCGTGACCGCCTATCAGGGGGTGGCGCAACTGCGACAGCACATCCTTCCGACCGACCGCATCCACGGCATCATCACCGACGGCGGCGCCGCCCCCAACATCGTGCCGGAACGGGCGTCGGCCATGTTCTACGTGCGGTCCGCCGAGATCGACAGCCTGCGAGAGCTCACGGACAGGGTCGTCGCGGTGCTGGAGGGTGCGGCGCTCGTCTCGGGCACCCGGGCCGAGATCGAGGTGGACCCCGTGCCGCCCTACCTGCCGCTGCAGACGAACGTGGCCCTCACCCGGCGGTGGGCCGCTGTCGTCGCCGACCACGGCATCGTGGTCCCCGATCCGCCCGCCGTGGTTCCGCAGGGCGGCCCTTCCACTGACATGGGCAACGTCAGCCGCTTCGTGCCGTCGATTCATCCCTCGATCGGCCTCGGCGGACCCGACGACGTCTTTCCCCACCACGCCGACTTCGCGCACGTGACGGTGCAGCCCCCGGCGATCGAGGCCGTCGTGGCCGCGGCGACCGCGCTCGCCCAGACCGCCGTCGATTACGTGACCGACCCGGGCCTCCGCGCCGACGTGGCCGCCGAGTTCGCCGCCGCGGGCGGGCGCTACCGCTGGGAGGACTGACCCGCAACCCGGTGCCCTCGGCCCGGGGTGAGGGAGAGGATGGAGCCATGACGATCGAGGTGTGGGCTCCCCGGGCCGAACGAGTGCGACTGCGGCGACCGGGAGCGCCCGACGTCGAGTTGAGTCGCGATGCCGGATGGTGGCGAGGCGACGTCGCCCTCGCACCGGGCGACGAGT
>JBMDWQ010000122.1:0-9799 GCA_048594675.1 Microbacterium sp.
TTCTCCGATCCCGACGGCAACACGTGGACGCTGCAGCAGCTCCCCTCGTGGAGCTGAGGCCGCACACCACGCGAGCGCCTCACTGCCGGTGTGGGCGCGACTGCATAGGCTCGGAGGCATGCTCGAGCAGAACCAGGGACATCTTGGCCCGGACAGCCAATGGTCGACCTATGAATCGAATGTGCAGGCCTACCGGGGCCTGTCGATGTCAGTGCAGTCCCTCTACCTCGCGGTCGGAGCCATTCTGCTCGGCGTAGGCGACAACCTCCCGTTCTTCACGGTGTTCGCTCTGGCGATGGTCACGACGTGGTACGTCTTCTTCCCCGTGATCTACGCCCGGTGCGCCATCGTCGACTTCTACAAGTTCGCTCTCGAGAGCCGCTTCGACGCGAATGGGGCGGCACGAGAGAACGCCGGCGACACTCACCTCTCCCCGCGCGCATACGCGGATGTGCTCCGCGGACGGGCGCTGCGCGCACGAGTCGCGTCGCAGATCGAGATGTCCACGGGAGAGCGATTCCGCACCATGCGTCAGACACGCGTCAAGCTCGACCTCGTCGTGCCCTCGAGTGTGACGATCGTCTGGATCGTGTTTGCGCTCTACATGGTCATCGCACGGTAGCCGGCTGCTCCGGGATCACGCCCGCGCGAGCTCAGCGGAAGCGCCGGCCCTCGTCGCGGCGCGACAGCCATACGGCGATGACACCCAGTGCCGCCGTCCACGCGATGATCCCGAGCACGGCCCACAACGGCACGGCCTCGCCCAGCGCCGCGGCCAGCACGATCTCACGCGCCTGCCGCACCGGCAGCACGCGGGATGCCGCATCGAGCCACTCCGGGAAGAGCATCGGCGGCAGGAAGAGGCCACCACCGAAGGCCAGCAGGAACATGGCGACCTGCGTCACCGCGATGGCCGCCTTCGGTCCGCACGCCGTGCCGATCACGACGCCGATGAGCATGGACGGCACGGCGGTCAGCACGACGAGGCCGATCGCGGTGAGCATCGGCATCAGCCCGGGCCGGGCCGCGGTGAACAGACCCCCCACCGCGAGGAGCGGGATCATGGCGGCGAGCGAGATGACGAGGGTCGCCGCGATCAGCCCGATCGGTCGCGCGACCGCGGAGCCGGGCAACGTGCGCAGGTAGGGCGCCCAGGGCTTGGAGCGCTGCTCGGAGAGCTCCAGTCCGATCGAGAAGAGGCCCGACGCCATGAAGGCAAACACCACCATCGAGGCAACCGCGGCCGTCGCGAACGTCGGATCGGCCGTCACCACGCCCTGGGGCAGCACGAACATGCAGAAGGCGAGCGTGGGGAAGACCACCGAGCCGATCACGGCGATCGGCACGCGGGCAGTCTCGATGAGGTTGTACTTCGTGTACACGGCCGAGAGGGCGAGCGTGGACATCAGCGGGCTCCTTCCGGGGTCGCGGTGAGCGCGAGGAACGCCTCTTCGAGGCTGGCCCCTCGGACGGCGAGGTCGCGGAACGGCACGCCCGTCTGAACCAGCGCGCGCACGAACACATCCGCATCGGCGACGAGCGCCGTCACCTTCTCACCCTCCTGGGTGATGACGGCCTCGGGATCCAGCGACTGGGCCGTGGCGGAGTCGACGTTCGACACCGTGACGCGCCGACGGGAGACCCCCGCGACGATCGCGGACAACGTGTCGTCGGCACGCACGACCCCCTGGTCGATCACGACCACGCGCTGAGCGAGCTGCTCGATCTCCTCGAGGTGGTGACTGGTCACGACGATCGTGCATCCGGCGGCGTGGCGTGCCCGCACCGCCTCCCAGAGGGCGCGGCGGCCATCGACGTCGAGCCCGGTGGTCGGCTCATCCAGCAGCACCAGCGCGGGGTCGCCGACGAAGGCGAGGGCGACCGCCACCCGCCGCTGCTGGCCGCCCGACAGCGCGCCGCAGGGGCGGCGGACGAGATCCTCCAGCCCGAACTCCGCCACGATCCGATCCCGCGACGACGGTGACGGATAGTGCGCGGCGACCAGGTCGATCACTTCCCCCACGCGAAGAGCGTCGGGGAGCGCGGTCGCCTGCGGAGTGGTCCCGAGGCGAGTGCGCGAGACCGGATCGCGTGGATCTCCGCCGAACAGGCGCACCACGCCCGACGTCGGCAGGCGCAAGCCCTCGATCAGGCTGAGCAGCGTGGTCTTCCCGGCGCCGTTCGGCCCGAGTAGCCCGACGCTCTCCCCCGCGCCGACCTCCAGCGTTACTCCGTCGAGGGCGACCCGGTCGCCGTACCGTTTGGTGAGCGATTCGGTGTGGATGAGGGGGCTCATCGGGATCCTCCGAGGATGTCGAGTAACGCGGTGCGGTAGGCGCGGAACGCGCCGCGGCCGGCGGGGGTCATCGCGACGCGGGTCACCGGCTTGCGCCCCGCGAAGGTCTTGGCGACCGTGATGTAGCCGGCGTCTTCGAGCTTCGCGAGATGGCTGGTGAGGTTTCCCGCGGTCATGTCCAGCAGCTTCTGCAGGGCGGGGAACGCGATCTCGTCGCCGTCTTCGAGCGCTTCGTTGAGGGTCGTCATGATCCGCAGGCGCGCCGGGGTGTGGATGACGGGATCGAGCTCGGTCACGCCGCGCCTCCACCCGACCGCGGCTCCGCGGGGATGATGCCGCCCAGGAGCATCACGGCCACGACGGCCATCGCAAGGGGCCCGGCCGTCGCGTAGATCAGGTAATGCCAGGGGCTGCCGACGAAGGTGGCGACCACAACGATGGCGATCAGGGCGATCCCCAGCACGTATTGCGCCGGCGAACGCCAGAGCGCGCCGCCCGCCAGATAGAGCACGCCGACCAGGAGCACGAACAGCGCCGGGTACAGCAGGTTGGTGGTCTCGGGCGACAGCCCCGACTTCTGCAGGCCCATGAGGATCAACCATCCGCCGATCATCGCGATCATCCACGAGTAGCCGTACAGGGCCCCTTGCAGCTGAGACCTGCCCGAGATGCCCGAGGCGGCGCTGCGGGCTCCCGCGACGATGGACCACACGATCGCCGCGGCGATGAGTGTGCCGAACACGGCCCAGGCGACGGGGGCGGGAAGCACCGGCGCCCCGCCGATGCCGTCTCCCAGCATGAGGGCGCCGAACCCGACCAACCAGGCAGCCGCCCAGACGAACAGGAGCGTCGAGTACATGCGGGTCAGGCGGCTGTGGGTCCGCCGACGCGTCGACTGCATGACGTCGAACATCTGTGCCGGATCGAGGGGTCGTTCGTCATCGCTCATGCAAACTACTTTGCACTGCAAACCAGTTTGCGTCAACCCGAGGCGCAGCGGCTCAGCGCAGGCCAGGGCCATGCAGCGCGTGAGTCAACACGTCTCTCGCAAAGGCCTCCACCTCCTCGCGCGGCCACCTCCGCTCGATCCCCCACAGCCGCCAGAGCTCGGGACTGAGGATCCCATGGACGATGTCCGCCGCACGATCGAGAGGCACCACCACTCCGTGCAGCAGACCCACCAGCGCGCGCTGATCACGATGACGACCGTCGTCGAGCTGCCTGAGGTCGGGCAGGAGCGCCGCGTCGAGGGTCGCCGCCTCCGCCACCACGCGCCAGATGGGGTAGGCGCGCGCGGCGAGAGACACCGATTCGCGGACGAGGATCTCGATCTGCGCCGCCGGATCCGCCTCGGCCGCCAGCTCCGCAACCCACGACGCCTCGCTGACTGCCGCGACGTCTTCACCGGCGAGGACCGTGTCACGCACGACGTGGCGCAGAAGCTCGGCCTTGGATCCCACTGCCAGATAGATCGTCTGCACCGACACCCCCGCGCCGGCCGCGACGGCGCTGAGAGATGTCGCCCCGTAGCCGTCGGCGAGGAACGCCTCGCGCGCCACCTCGATGACGCGGGCCCGCGTGCGGGCGCGATCGTCGCGGGCACGTTCCCGTCGTGCCCGAGCGTCGTAGGGACGACGGGGTTCCGAATCTCCGGTCGGCATGGTCTAATTCTAACTTGAACCCGATTCCAACCTGAATTGAGACACTCCGATGTCCACCGTTCTGCTCGCCTGCGCTCCTCTGCGCGGCCACGTCGACCCCGTGCTCGCCGTGGCGCGCGGGCTCGTCGACGACGGTCATCGCGTCGTGGTCGCCACCGGGTCGCGATTCGCATCGCGAGTCGATGCCGCCGGCGGCGAGTTCGTGCCCCTGCACGGGCGTGCGGACTACGACGAACGCGACCTGGACGCCTATCTCCCCGACCGCCACCGGTATCGCGGCCTCGCTCTGTCGCAGTATCAGTTGCAGCACACCTTCATCCATCCGCTCCCCGACCAGTGGGCGACGCTGGAAGCGCTGTTGACCACGCTGCGGCCCGATATGGTGATGACCGATCACCTCTTCGCCGGTGTGACACCGCTCCTCGCACTGCCCCGCACGGAACGTGTGCCCGTGGTCGGACTCGGAATCGGCCCGCTGGCCCAGCTGAGCGCCGACACCGCTCCCCCCGGAATGGCCCTCCAGCCGTCGTGGACCCCACTCGGCCGCATCCGCAATCGCTTCCTGAACACGGCGGCGACGAAGATCGCGTTCCGCGACACGCAGCGCCTGGCCCGCCGGCTCTTCGAGGGCGCCACCGGTCGTCCGCTCCCGCGGGACTTCCCCTTCATCCTCGACCTGACCTCGAGATTCGACCGGCTGCTCCAGCTGGGCCCCCGCGAGTTCGAGTACCCTCTGACCGACCTGTCCCCGGCGGTGCGCTTCGTGGGGCGTCCGACCCACGCCCTCCCCTCGGTTCCGGTGCCGGACTGGTGGGATGACCTGTCCGACGGCAGACCGATCGTGCACGTGACCCAGGGAACGCTCGCGAATGCCGACACGTCGACGCTCCTCCGGCCCGCACTGGACGCTCTCGCGGGCCTCGACATCCACGTCGTCCTCAGCACCGGCGGCACGCCGATCGCCGAGCTCGGACCTCTCCCCGCGAATGCGAAAGCGGCGGAGTTCCTCCCCTACAACCTCCTCCTTCCCCGCACCGCAGCCGTCGTCAGCAACGGCGGGTACGGCACGGTCCTGGCCGCCCTTGCGCAGGGAGTTCCCCTCGTGGTCGCCCCGGGCGCGGAAGACAAGCCGGAGGTGGCCGCGCGCGTACGGTTCTTCGGCGTCGGCATCGACCTGCGGACCGATCGACCTTCCGCCGGCGATCTCCGTCAGGCTGTGGTCGCGGTGCTCGGCGAGCCGCGCTACCGCACGGCCGCATCGATCATCGCCGCTGCCATGGCCACTTCTCGGCCGCACGATGCCGTGCGCGACGAAGTGGACCGCCTGCTCGCTCTCGAGCACCCCTGAGCCGGGTGCTGGCGCCCCCTGGGGGAGGTTCGGGCGCCGGCACCCATGGGCGGTTCGGCGGCGGGATCCGCCCGACCGCCAGGCCTTCCGGCCACCGCCACATCCGGTCCCTCCCTCACCGGAACCACGAGAGGGAGAGAGTCACCGACGATGAAGTCATTGATCGCCTACAACGGGGCCGACAGCGGCCTCGGCAACCGCGTGCGCGTCGTGCTCGGCGCGAAAGTGCTCGCCGAACACGAGCGGCGGAAGCTCTTCTACGTCTGGCCCACCGGCACACTGTTCGGCCCGCGGTTCACCGACCTCTGGGACTTCGCCGGCGGGACGAGAGTGGCCCGTTCGGTGAGCCGGGCGCTGGCGACGCTCTATCCGTACGAGAACGCCGACGTCGCCGCCGCACCGGCCGCGGTACGCGCCCGGCGTGTGCGACAGATCCGCACCGGCGGCGAGCTGCTGCTTCCCACCGGTCTCCGATCGTGGCGGGAGGAGTTCCGCGCCCTCACCCCCGCGGCGGACATCGCGGAGCGGGTGCGGATGTTCTACGACCAGCAGCTGCGAGGCCGCCCGTACGTCGGCGTCCAGATCCGCGCGCATTCCGTTTCTCATCCGCAGACGAAGGAGGCGTCGCCGGTGTCCTGGTTCGCGGGGAGAATGCGGCAGATCGCGGCGCGGCAACCGGGAACCGCGTTCTTCGTCTCGTGCGACGTGCCCGACGTGGTGAGCTCCCTCAAGGCAGAGATCCCGCACATCCACGCCCTCAGCGACAAGGGTGCGTACAACACCGTGGCCGGAGTGAAGTCCGCCGTCGTCGACCTGTACCTCCTCGCGTCGTCCGGCTACGTCCTCGGTCCGCACTACTCGAGCTTTCTTCACCTCGCGGACTATCTCGCCGCAGAGAGAGTCCCGATCGAGACCTCGCAGCACACACCCCCGGACATCATCGACCTCGATGCCCGGGGGTGGGCGGCGGACCCCTTGCGTCCGGGTCAGCGCACGGCCCGGCGGGGGGACGACGCGCTCACCCTCGCCGCCGCAGCGCGAGCCCCGCTCCCACGACGGAGACGGCACACCACGCGACGACCATGATCCACGCGCGGGCGGAGACCGGGAAGTCGGTCGAGACGAGCCCCCCGCGCATGAGCTCGGCCATGGATTGCAGCGGCAACCAATCGTGCATGCTCTGCGCCCATGCCGGCATCCGGTCGGCGGGGAAGCTGATGGGGGTGAACAGCATCACGAGGAAGACGAACACCTGGCTGATCAACAGGGCCGCCGTCGGCGGGAGGAGACAGGCCAGCGCGTAGCCGATGGAAGCCGCCGTGAGCGACACCAGGAGCACGACCACGACGAGCCACCACGCGGGCGCGAGCTCGACGTCGAATCGCAGCGCTCCCGCGATCACCCCCGCGGATATCCCCGGGAGAGCGATCAGCGACCAGACGGCGAGGTCGGCGAAGAGGTAGATCTCGCGGGAGATCGGGAGTGTCCGCATCCAGTCGAGGCTTCCCTCGGTGCGAGCCTGACTCACCCACTGCGGTGTCATGACGAGGCCGACCATGATGAGGGCCGCCGTGGGCGCGCCGGTGGCGAGGTAGAGCCCCGACAGCCGGTCGGGCTCGCCGATCAGGAGCCCGTAGCCGATCACGGTCGCCACGGCGAGCAGCAGTTGCACCAGCACGAGGAGCGGCAGCATGTGCAGCGATCTGCGCGCCTGCCACTGCATGAGAAGCCCCAGTTGCCGCCACCACGCGACACCGGCGGGCGCCGAGGCGGTCACGAGGGACGAGGGGCTGGCGATCCCGGCGCTCATGCCGCCACCTCCTCGGGCTGCGACACGATATCGATGTAGATGTCCTCCAGCGAAGCGGGACTGAGGGCGTACCGCTCGATGCGTTCTTCGGCAACGCGCGCCGTCGCCCACGCGACGATCTCGGCGGCCCGATCGGCCGAGACGGCGAGCGAAGCGTGCGTGGGGCCGCGGAGCACCGGATGGTCTCCGTCGAGCCAGCCGGGGTCGACGCCCGCGATGAGGTCGACCTCCAGCACCAGGCGCCCGGCGCGCGAACGCACGAGTGCTCCCGGAGTATCCGCGGCGACGACGACACCGTGGTCGAGGATCACGAGATCGTCGACCACCCGCTCGGCCTCCCGCACGTTGTGCGTGACGAGCAGCACGCCCGCGCCGTCGTCGGCGAGACGACGGATCTCGCCCCACAGCAGCCGTCGACGCACCGGGTCGACGTCATTCGTGGGCTCATCGAGCACGACGAGGCGCCCGGGGACGATCGCCGCCATCGCGAACGCGGTCAAGCGCGCGATTCCGCCCGAGACCTTCTGCGACGGGGTGGCCGCCCAGTCACCGAGGTCGAGGGCGTCGATGAGCTCCGTCGCACGCGCACGCATCGCGGAGGTCGCCCCTCCCCGCATCCGCCCGACGAGCTCGATCGCCGTCCGCGGCGAGAGCCCGGTGATCGGCACGTTCGCCTGCGCCTGGACGCTCACCATCCGCCGCGCCAGCGCCGGACGGGCGACCGCGTCGACCCCATCGACCACGACAGTCCCGGAGTCGGGCCGCAGGAGCCCGACCACCTGGTTGACGAGCGTCGACTTCCCCGCGCCATTGTGACCGAGGAGTCCCACCACCTGTCCCGGTGCGACCCTGAGGTCCACACCCGCGTTCGCGTGGACCACCCGCCCTCCGCGTCCGAAGCTCTTCCGCAGGCCGCGGATCTGCAGCACATCGTTCATGCAACACCTCTCAAATACCGTTCGGTATCTGAACCGTACTCCGAATACCTCTCGGTACTCAAATCTTCGTACCGACCGGGATGTAGGATGGCCGGATGGCGGAGCGCGATGACGAGGTGGGGTCGGCCGCGCGCGCGTTCGCCGAAGCCGTCACCGCGCTCACCAAGGCGGTCGGCAGCGGACTGACCGATGCGAGCAAGGAGATGAGCGAGAGCCTCGCCGTCTCCCTGCGCGACGCCTCCCGCGAGCTCGCGCAAGCCTCGACCCAGGTGCGCCGCGCCCGGGGAGGCAGCCGCGAACAGCGCGATGCGCAACGCCAGACGGCGAGTACGAGGCGCCGCGCCCAGGCCGAGCGCACGCGCGCTGACCTCATCGCCGCGGCACGTCAGGTCTTCGCCGAGCGAGGCTATGAGGGCGCGAGCGTCGGCGATGTCGCTGCCGCGGCCGGCTACACGAAGGGCGCCGTCTACGCGAACTTCGACGGCAAGGAGGATCTCCTCCGCCAGATCGTCCACGACCTGTCCGACGAGCAGGACCGCTGGTTCGCCGCACAGAAGGGCAGACCCCTCGCAGACGTCTTCGCGGAGGCGTGCGACCCCGAGGTCTCCCTCCCCTCCACGCTCCTCTCCCTCGAGCTCTACGCCTACGCGGTGCGCCACGCCGAGGCGCGCGACGACCTCGCCCCGTACCTGGCCCGGAGCTGGGACCACGCCGCCCGGCTCATCGCCGCCGCGCGCGACGGCGTCGACGCCGAGCCGTCACAGGGTGACCGCGACACGGCGCTCACCGTGCTTTCGGTCCTCACCTTCGCCCAGGTGCTCGACCCGATCATGGGCGATGCCGAGCCACTTCGCGCCGCGGCGCGCATCATCGACCGGCACCTCTCCGCCGCCGGGTGACGGCGCGGGCGAGCGTGCCCTCGCGAGCTCGTCAGCGCACGCGACTCACCTCGAGGCGGCCGCGTCGAGCGCCATCGCCAGAAGCGCAGACGCGTCGTCCTCGTCGACCATCGTGCCCCCGCAGATCGCCGAGTATCCGGAGTCGAGCATGCGCGAATCCGCCGGCCCCGATGCTGCCGTCCAGAGTGCGGGAGTAGATCGTACTCGAGTGCTCGGTGCGCTCCGTGTAGAGGCTGGAGGCGGCCATGGCGTCGGCGAGCTCCTGCTGCGCGTCGGCTGCGATCGCGAGGAGCGAGACGGTGAAGGCGCCGTCGGAGTACGGGATCCCCCACTCACACACGCGAAACACCTCCGACAGCGCCGCGTTCGCTACGGGTCCGGGGAGACTCCCCAAGCTGCGTTCGGGCATCTCGTCCGGCCAGTCGACCTCGTCGTCCAGGTGCTCGCGCATCCAGTCGACGTCACCCAGATCCTCGCATGCGTGCGCCACCAGTGCCTGTCCGGTCGCAGAGGGGGTCGGCGAGCCGGCAGGTTCGGGGCTGCGGCCTCGCTCGAGCCGGAGACCACGCTCTGGGATGGAATCGGTGTCGTCTCTTCCTCTCCCGGCGAGCCGGCGCACGCCGACAGGAGAAGCGCTGCCGCTAGCGCAAGCACCGACGAGGAAGGAAGACGCATAGCCGAGTCATGGGCGAAGAGGACGACCGCGCTCTCTGCGGGCTCCCCCTCGCCGTCGCACATCGTGACGCGAGGGCTGTGCGGAGGACGCCAAACCGGGACACAGGTCACCTACTTAACCCACGGAATCACGCGGACCGCAGCTCGAGTGAGGCGCGCCCCACTCGAACAG
>JBMDWQ010000123.1:0-21907 GCA_048594675.1 Microbacterium sp.
AGGGGCGGCACGGTGATGAGCTGCCCCACCTCGAGACCCGTGACCTCGGCCCCCACCTCCACGATGTGGCCGGAGAACTCGTGGCCGCACACGATCGGGTGGTAGTAGGCGCCCGAGAAGTTCATCCGCGGGATGTCCGAGCCGCACACGCCGCACGCGGCCACCTTCACCAGCACGTCGCCGGGGCCGATCTCGGGGACGGGGATCTGCTCGACCCGGATGTCGCCGGGGGCGTGCATCACTGCGGCGGTCATGGTCTCGGACATGGGTCTCCTCCGTGATTCCTGCGCGTCGTGCCGCGCGGTTGCTGCGGATGGTGCGGGCAGGGCTCCGCCCGCACCACCCCTGCAGTCGTCCTACTTGGGGCTCGTCTTGGCCGGGGTCTCGTGCTACTTGGCCTGCGCGAACAGCGTGCTGCCGACGAGGTCTGCGGCGTTGTCGGCGGTGACCAGCTCGGTGCCGGCGTCGATCTCGGCGTCCACCGAGTCGCCTGCCGCAACGGAGAGCGCCGTCTCGGCCGCTGTCGCGCCCAGGGCGATGGGATCGTTCAGCGCGGTCGCGACGTACTGGTCGCCGTCGGCGATCGCCTCCACGGCCTCCATCAGGCCGTCGACACCGGCGACGAGGACATCGGTCCGGCCGTTCTCCGCCAGCACCTGCAAGGCACCGAGGGCCATGTCGTCGTTGTGGGCGTACACCGCGCGAACGTCCGGGTTGGACTGCAGGAGGTCCTGCATCGCAGTGACGGCGTTCGAGCGAATGTACTCCGCGTAGGGGCCCTCGACGATCGTGACGGCGTCGTCGCCCTCGAAGGCGTTGTGGAAGCCCTCCGAGCGATCCATCGCGACAGTCCCGCCCGCATCTCCCTGGATCTCGATGATCTTCCCGCCCTCATCGCCGAGCTTCTCCTTGAGCGCTTCGCCGACGAGTTCACCCATGGCCACGTTGTCGCGGCCCACGTGCGCTGCGGCGCCCGCGGCGGGACGGTCGACGGTCACGACGGGGATGCCTGCGGCCTTCGCCGAGGCGAGGCTCGGCGCGATGCCCTGCGGGTCGACCGGGTTGATCAGGAGCACGTCCACGCCCCGGGTGATGAGGTCCTCGATGTCGTTGTTCTGCTTGGTGATGTCACCGTTGGCGTCGACGTACTCCAGCGACGCGCCACCGGCCTTCGCCGCCTGCTCGACGCCTTCGCCGAGCTCGACGTAGAACGGCGACTGCTGCGTCGCCTGGCTGAAGCCGATGACGATGTCACCGTCTCCCGCGGGTGCGCTCGCGTCGCCGCCGGGGGTGGTGCTCACCGAGCACGCGCTCAGGCCGAGCGCGAGTGCCGTCAGGCCGGCGAACGCGATTGCTGCCTTCTTCATGGAATCTGAACCTCCTTGGTCAGTGCTCCTGGTCAGTGGTGCCGAACTGACGCTAGGGAGTCCTCGGGGTTCATCTCAACTTCTGAGCACCGCTTTGCTCATATGAGCACACACATGAGCATGGTCTGCGCATGTGAGCAGTTCGCGCGCGCAGACTGGTCTCCAGTGCCGTCTCATGTGGACCGGTCAGACGTCGCCCCCCGGACCGGGCCCGGGACGCACGGCGGCTCCATCGGCGACGTCGATGCGTGTGACGCCGTCGTGCTCGCTGACCTCGATGCGGGGCGCCGCGTCGGCCTCGGTGGATCCTTCCGCGCGCAGCAGCTGGTCGCGACGCTTCTCCTCGGCGGACATGCCGTCGCTCTCGTCGCCGTCTCGGGGCTCGGGCCGCCCGCCCGCACCGCTCACCGCGCTCACGGGCTCACCATCCCGCCGTTGACGTTCAGCGTCTCGCCGAGGACGTAGCTGGACTCGGGCGAGGCGAGGAACACGTAGGCCGGGGCGAGCTCCGCCGGTTGGCCCATCCGGCCGAGCGGGGTCGCCTCCCCGAACGAGTCCAGCTTCTCCTGCGGCTGCCCGTCGCTCGGCTGGAGCGGAGTCCAGATGGGCCCGGGAGCCACCGCGTTCACCCGGATGCCCTTGGGGGCGAGTTGCTGGGCGAGCGCCTTGGTGAAGGCGTTGATCGTTGCTTTCGTCGAGGCGTAGTCCACGAGTGTCTCAGAGGGCGAGTAGGCCTGGATCGAGGTCGTGTTGATGATCGTCGATCCCGCCGGCAGGTGCGGCAGGGCCGCCTTGGTGATCCAGAACATCGCGGAGACGTTCGTCCGGAAGGTGTCGTCGAACTGCGTGTCGGAGAGCTCTTCGAGCGACTCCTGGAAGATCTGCTTGCCGCCGTTGTTGACGAGGATGTCGAGCCCTCCGAGCGCGGCGACGGCGTCGGCGACGAGCTCGCGACAGTACTCGGGATCGCGGAGGTCCCCCGGGAGCGTCGCGACGGTCACCCCCGCCTCCCGCGCGATCGCGGCGATGCGCTGTGCGTCCTCCTCTTCTTCGGGAAGGTAGGACAGCGCGACCGACGCCCCCTCCCGGGCGAAGGCGATGGCGGTGGCGGCACCGATCCCCGAGTCGCCGCCCGTGATGAGGGCGCGGCGCCCCGACAGTCGCCCGGTGCCGCGATAGGTGTCCTCTCCGAGATCCGCTTTCGGGGTGAGATCGGCGTCGAGGCCGGGTTCGGCCATGTGCTGCCGTTGCGGTTCGATGTCTGCGTAGAGCGTGGTGGGGTCGACGAACGTGTACTGATCGCGGGCCATGATTCCTCCGGTTGTCGTGTCGTGTGTGCCTGAGCGTGTCGGGTTCTGGGGCGTCGGATGTAGGGGCGTGGTGTCCGGGAGGCTCGGATGCCTCGTCGAACCGACCCGTGTCGTCAAGAAACGGTCGGTGCACCCTCCTTTCCCACCGGCGGATCCGAGGTCAGATCGCGCAGCGTCAGCGCGGCACTCAGGAAGGCCAGGTGGCTCAACGCCTGCGGAACGTTGCCCCACGCAGACCCGTCGTCGGCGTCGATCATCTCGGCGTAGACGCCCACATCGTTGGCATGCGCGATCAGCGGCTCCATGAGCGCCGTCGCCTCCTCGACGCGGCCGACGCACGCGAGTGCATGGACCCGCCAGAAGGCGCACGCGACGAAGGTCTTCTCCTCGCGCTCGGCACCGGAGTAGCGGTACATCAGCGGCCCGGCGGAGAGGTCTGCGGTGAGGGCGTCGATCGTCCGCGACATGCGCTCGCCTCGATCGAACCCGCTGGGGGCGTGCAGGAGCACCGCGGCGTCGAGGGCGTCGGTGTCGGGGTGGGCGAGGTAGGCCCCCCGCTCCTCCGACCAGCAGTGCTCGTCGATCCAGGCGCGGATGCGGTCACGCTCCGCCTCCCACCGGGCGGGGGTCCCGGGGATCGCACCCGTCCGCGCCAGATGAGCCGCATCGTCCAGCGCCTTCCAGCACCCCATCTTCGATGCCGTGTAGTGACGGACCTGCGGAAGCTCCCACATGCCCGAGTCGGGATTGCGCCACAGCTCGCACGTGCGATCGGCCGTGTCGACGATGAGGCGGGAAGTCGCGGGATCGAGCACGTTTCCGGCGTCGACGTAGGTTCGGCAGATCGCCACGAGGTCGCCGTACACGCCCAGCTGCAGCTGATCGGAGGCGGGATTTCCGGAGACCACGGGGCCGATGCTCCGCCAGCCGGGCACCGGGTGGTCGGTCGGGGCGGGAACGAGGTCGCCGTGGAGCGTGTACATGACGTGCAGGCGCGGGCCCTGCCGGCGAATGGTCGCCAGCAGCCAGGACAGCGCCGCGTGAGTCTCTTCGCGGAGCCCGAAGCGCACGAGCGCATGGGCCGTGTAGGCGAGGTCACGCACCCACGCGTGGCGATAGTCCCAGTTCTTCCCGCCGCGCTCGCCTTCGGGGAGCGACGTGGTCGCCGCCGCTGCGATGGCACCGGTCGGGCTGTAGATGAGCAGCTTGAGCGCCAAGGCGCTGCGCTGCACGTGTTCGGCCCACGGGCCCTCGAACGAGAAGACCTCCGACCAGTGCCGCCAGTTCGCGATCGTCCGGTCGATGCCGTCGTCGACATTGTGCGGATCGGGGAGGTGGAGGGGCTCGTCGCGCGTCGCGACCAGCACCACGAGGTGCCGTGACCCGGCCGTCGTGCGGAAGCCTCCGCCGAGGGAGGGCCCGGCAATGGTCTCGACGGGTTCCTCCCCTCCGTGCGCGAACCCCGTGACGGCGATCGTCGTCTGCGCGCAGCGCAGGATCGGGCCGTGCGGCGAATCGTCCCGCCAGGGGGCGCCTCCATGAAGGGAGGTTCCGGGGCGCACGCACCACGTCATCTCGACCTCGCCATCGAGTCCCTCGATCCGTCGCGCGAACTCGGCCCACGGCAGGCGTCCCGCCACGCCGGACACGAGCGCGTCGGTCACGCGGACGCGCCCCTGGGCTGTCGTGAACGTCGTCTCGAGAACGTTCGTTCCCGGAAGGTAGCGTCGGTCGGACCGAAACTCGCCGACCGGCCGCAACCGCAGGAGGCCTCCGGTGTCCTGGTCGAGGATCCGGGCGAAGACGGGCGGCGAGGTGACCTCGGGAAGGGGAAGCCAGTCCACGTCGCCGTCGAGCCCGATGAGCGCCACGGTCCGGCCATCCCCGATCGGCGCATACGACTCGATCGGAGCGGACTCGGTGGGGACCGGCGACACGGAACCTCCTGCAGACGGGAGCCGTCAGTCTGCACGAGCCGACGCGCTCGCGCGTCCGGGTTGACAGCGCCCGTCACCGCGTGGAAGGGACCAGGCTCGCTCCGTCGGCCGCTAGAGGCGGAGCGGGAGCTCGCGCGTCGCGTCCCAGGGCTCGGTCCACCCGAGGCGCTCGAACAGCGCGTCGAGCACCATGGCCGTGAACCCCCACACCAGGTACTCCCCCGTCCCGTGCGGCACGACGAAGCCGGGGCCGCGCCACTCCCGACCGTCACGATGCAGGACGGTGGTCCCCCGACGCGCGGGATCCAGAAGGTCAGCCACGGGCGTCCGGAAGACGGCGGCCGACTCCGCCTCGTCGACCACGCGCACGGGCGACGGGTGCGCCCACCAGGCGAGCACGGGGGTGACCAGATGACGCGAGTAGTCCAGCGACACCGGCGCGAGGGATCCCAGCACCTCCACGCCGGCCGTATCGAGCCCGGTCTCCTCTCGGGCCTCCCGCAGCGCAGCGTCGATCGGGCCGTCATCGCCGGGATCGATGCGCCCTCCGGGGAAGGCGACCTGCCCCGGGTGGGCGCGGAGCGTCGCCGCTCGCGACAGCAGGAGCACGTCGAGGTCGCGCGAGAGGGCCGCCTGCGGGTCATGACGACTCGGGGCGTCGTCGAGCACTCCGAAGAGGATCAGGATCGCCGCCGCACGAGCCTCGCCGTCGCTGTGCGGCACCCCGGTGACGAACGGCTCCGCACCGGGCTCCACGAGGCCGGCGAGCTGCCGACGCGCTCCGGCATCCGCCGCGGCCGGCTCCGGCACGGGGCGGTGAAGGGGGTCGGGCACCCGTCCAGGCTACGCGCCACCGCAGGGGGGGAGGGCGGGGACGTACGATCGAGGAGTGACCGCTTCTCCCCTCGTCCTCGTTGCCAACGCTGCCGACGGCAGCATCTCCGCCTTCGCCGTCCACGACGCAACGCTCGAGCGCCTCGCCGTGACCGAGGGACTCCCGGGATGCTCGACCTTCGTCGTCGACGGCGAGCGCGACCTCGTCTACGCCGCCGTCAAGGGGAGTTCGGGCGACGAGCCGGCCGGCATCCTCACACTGGCCCTCGACCGCGCGACCGGAGCCCTCGAGCGCGGCTCGCGACTCGACCTGCCAGGCGGCGGGATGAACTACCTCGCCCTCACCCGCGGCGGCACGGGCCTTCTCGGCGCCGCGTACAGCGGCGGCTACGGCATCAGCAGCCCCATCACGGACGGTGTCGTCGGCGCGCCGGTCTCGACCGTTCGCTACCCGAACCTCCACTCCGTCCTCCCGAGCACCGACGGGCGCTTCGCCTACTTCGTCTCGCTCGGCGCAGACCTCGTCGCGCAGTACGCCCTCGGCGACGACCTGGCACTCACCCCGCTGGAGCCTGCCACCGCGCCCGCACCGGCCGGCAGCGGTCCCCGCCACCTCGTGCTCAACGACGCGCAAGACGCCGTGTACGTCATCACCGAGTTCTCCGGCGAGGTGCTCCATTTCGCCCGTGATCTGCACGACGGCACGCTGACCCCGCAGGGGGCGACGACGGTGTTCGACACCTCGAAGGGCCTCGGTCACAGCGAGCTCGGCGCAGACCCTCTCGCCCACCACTTCATCTGGGGCGCGGATCTGCACTGGGGCGCGGGCCAGCGCCACCTGTGGGGGTCGGAGCGCACCGAGAGCACGCTCGGCGCCGTCTCCGTCGGCGCGGGCGGAAGCGTCGCAGCTCCCGAGAGCTTCACGGTCACCGAGACGCAGCCCCGCGGATTCGCCCTCGGCCCCGATGGCACGATGCTGGTGGCGGCGGGTGAGAAGTCCACGCAGGTGTCCGTCTACGCGGTCGACGGCGATCGGCTCGAACTCCGACAGCGGGCGGAGACGGGACGAGGAGCCAACTGGGTCCGCTTCGTCTGATCCCGGCGCGCACCCGGTCGTTCGCGACCTGACCGGCTTCCCCGGACACGAGCGCGGGCGGAGGTCGTCGTGGCCGTCTTCACCGCACCCGGCTGCTCAATCGGCGAGCGGGATCACCTGCACTGTCCCGCCTGACCCTCCGAGCACGAGCACACGTCGCGCCACGATCGGCTCCAGCGCCTGCAGCAGCGCGCCCGCATCGATTGCCACCTCCTGGTCGGCGCGCGCCCACCGCGTCACGCGGGCTCCCGTCGCGTCCCGCACCGCCCGGGCGAGATCGTCCCCATCGCTCCCGGCGACGAGGACCACCTCGTCGATCGCGTGGTCGGCAGTGTCGGCGGCGGCGAGGGCGCGCTCTCGTCGCCAGACGGGGAAGTGGTAGCCCGCGACGAGTGCGGTGGCCGCCAGCAGACCGAAGGGTGCGCGGATCCGCTCGAAGAAGCCCTCGGGATCGGAATCGAGCAGCAGCGAGAACACCCGGTAACCGACGACGAGGAGCGCGACGATCGCCACGACGGCGCTCACCCCGAACACCGCGACGAGATAGATCCGCCGCGCAGTGCTCCCTCTCTCCTCAGACGCTTGGTCCGGACGCCACGCCGCCCACCACACCGGGGCCCCCACGAGGAGCGAGGCGATCCCTCCGAGCAGGAGCGTTCGGGTGTCGTCACCGGTGAGAGGTGTGCCGAGCGTGGCGAGGAGCGCGTTGATGACGACCCCGATGCCCGAGGCCGCTCCCACGAGGCCTACCCCGGCGATCACCAGGCGCGCAGCGCTGCGCGTGGCAGGGCTCCGCTCGGCGACGGTGACGCGATGTCCCGTCCAGACCAGCGCGCCGATTACGGTGGCCGCGACGGCGATGGGAAGCGGCGACAACACGTCGCCCCAGCCGTCGTCGCGGTCGGCGATCGACCGCAACGCCACCGACAGGGTGACGCCGATCCCGCCGAGCGTCAGGGCGGCCCCGCCCAGGACCCCGGTGAGCACGACCACGACATCGGCGAATCCGCCGCGCAACTGCCGCGCACGCTCGCGAGCCCAGTACCACGCCCACACCGCGGCGCCGACGACGCACCAGGCCAGCGGGGAGACGATCGCGACGCTCCACGGTGCACCCAGGCTGATACCGACGCCCTCGGGAGTCGGAAGGGCCTCGTCGATCAGCACGGCGAGAGCCCGGACACCGCCGGCCACGGCGACAGTGAGCCCGTAGGCCGCCCCGAGGACGACGGGGACGGAGGCGAGCCGGGTGGGCCGTCGCGTCGGGTGCACCCACATCGCCCGATGCGCCACCCACACCGCCAGCCAGGTGACGGCGGTGGCGAGGGTGTCGGGCTCCCACTCGCCACGCGCGAAAGCCCCCACCAGACCCGCCAGCGCCGAGGTGAACACCACGAGCGAGACGACGCTCACCGCGGCGAGGTACAGACCCCAGGCCACCGAGTCGCGGTCAGCACCCTCCAGCCGGCGCCACACGAACCACCACAGCACGACGGCGAGGGCTCCGCCGATGAGCGCGAACGCGAGCGAGAGGGCGAGGCTCGCCGAGCCACTGTCGTATTCCGGACGCGTCTCGAACAGGCGTCCGAGCAGTCCGCTGATGCCGGTCGCCGCCACCATGACCAGGACGAACAGGATCGAGAAGACGATGAGACGCCGGACGGTTCCCTGCGCCCGTCCCGCCGGGGCAGAGGACGATCGGGACGACCGCTCGTGCGGCGGTTCGTGCTGACGCGACGGAGCGCTCACGAGATCGTCTCCTCGCAGATGGTGAAGATCCACGGCGAGGTGCGGATCCGCCAGGTATCGCCGTCCTTCTCGAGCGAGAACGCATCATCCTGTTGATACTCGCCCGCGCCGAACAGGCCCCCGCGGTCGCGCGTGACGAGAGAGACGTCGACCGTCGCCGTGTCGCCGCGCTCGCGGGTGCGAAGGAGCGTCATGCGCGTGTCTCCCACGGGCCCCGGATCGACGCGACCGCAGTCGTCGGCGAGGTCGGCCGTGAGGTAGCGCGTGGCCGCGTCCCGGTCTCCCGCCAGCACGGCCTGCGTGTAGCGCTGCACCACTCCGGCCGGCGTCGCCTCATCCAGGGGTTCGGCCGCCCCTCTCGTGAAGACGACGACGAGCGCGACGACGACGATCGCGACGATCACGCCGACGACGACGAGCAGGGCACGGTCAGGCCGGCGGGCGG
Source organism: Microbacterium sp. (assembly GCA_048594675.1). Lineage (GTDB taxonomy): Bacteria > Actinomycetota > Actinomycetes > Actinomycetales > Microbacteriaceae > Microbacterium. Next base: position 8,739 of record JBMDWQ010000123.1, read on the forward strand.
GGGCGGGATCGGTGGGGGCATCCATACCGCCATCATGTCGGCTCCCGCCACCGTCGGCCACCTTCGGGCCGGTCAGTCGGTCGGTGGCCGGGCCGCGGCTGCTGAGTGCCCGGCGAGCGGTCGGACGGGCACAACGGCGGATCCCGGGCGCTCTCTGCCCGCGTGTCGCCGCCGAAGCACGGCGTGTCGCGCCCGCCGTTGTGCCCGGCGCCGGGGCACCCACCCGTGCCCCGGTGGATCAGTTCAGTGCACGAGTGGAGGAGGGGATGACGCCGTCGGCGTAGAGGCTCTTCGCCACATCCTGCAGCGCGGTCAGCGCCACCCGCTGCGTCATCGGACCGTACGAGATGCGCGCCACACCGAGCGCCTCGTACTCGGCCGCGCTCAGAGCGCCGGGCAGTCCGATGACGCTCACCTTGCGCTCTCCGATTCCGTCCACGAGCCGCCGAGTGACATCGGCATCGAGGATCCCGGGGACGAAGACCACGTCGGCACCCGCCTGGAGGTAGGCCCGTCCGCGCTCGATCGCATCGGCGATCGACTCCTCGACGGGGCGGTCCCCCGCCCGGACGAACGCGTCGGTACGGGCGTTGAGCGCGAAGGGCACTCCCTCCGCCTCGCCCGCACGCACGATCGCCTCCACCGCGGCCACGGCATCACCGAGCGGCTGCAGACGGTCCTCCACGTTCGCGCCGACAGCGCCAACACCAATGGCGCGCCGGGCGGTGTCACCGGGGTCGCCGAAACCCGCGTCGAGGTCGGCGCTGACCGGCACGTCGCCCGCGACCGAGACGATGCGGCCGACCATGTCGAGCATCAGGTCGCGCGGGATGTTCTCGCCGTCCGCGTATCCGAAGGTCGCCGCGATGGAGTGCCCCGCGGTGGCCAGCGCCCGGGTCTCGGGAAGGGCCAGGACCGCTTGTGCCGACACGACATCCCACACGTTGACGACCCGGAGGATCTCGGGGGCGGCGTGGAGGGCGGACAGGGTCTGCGCGCGCTGCGCGGTGCTCGTGGTCATACTTCCACGGTAACCGCCGCCGAGACGGCTGGGACCGGGAGCGACGAGTCCGCCCCGCCGGCGCGGCCGCCCGAGACGCCGTCGGCACGCGCGGCTCAGGAGGAGCGGCGGAGCATCCCCCGCAACACGAAGAACACGACGGCGGCGACGACCGCCACGATGACGAGCTTGACGATGAACGCCAGCAGGCTGAAGATCACGTTGACCAGCACCCAGGCGATGACGACCGCCACGACGACGCCGACAATGGTCCACAGCCCGTTCTTGGTCATCTCTCCAGCGTAGTCACCGGTCCCGCCGCGCGGATCCCCGAGCGCCGCGCGCCTGACCCCGCCCGCTACGCTGGGGCCTCGTGATCTCCCCCGCGCGTATCGGCATCGTCGTCACCGACATCTACACCGAGGAAGACCCGGATCACGACACACCACTGCTCGTGGCCGCACTCCGCGAGCGCGGGGCGGACGTGTCGGCGGTGGTCTGGCACGCAGGCGACGACCCTGCCTCTTACGACCTCCTGGTCCTCCGATCTCCGTGGGACTACCCGGATCGTCTCGCCGAGTTCCAGGACTGGCTCGCACGCGCGGCGGCCTCGACGCGCGTCGCCAACCCGCCCGCGATCGTCCGCTGGAACCTCGACAAGACGTACCTCAGCGAACTGGCCGCGGCGGGCATCACTGTCGTCCCGACGCGCTACTGCCACACGGCCTCGGAGGCGGAGCGCGCGCTCAGCGAGGCACCGTCGGCACGCGTGGTCGTCAAGCCCACGATCTCGGCCGGCGCGCGCGACACCGGGCTGTTCGAGCGTACCGATCCGGCCGCGCTCGCCCTGGCGGAGCGGATCGTCGCCCGCGGCGGCGTCGCGATGGTCCAGCCCGAGATCACCGAGCTCACCGCCGGCGCAGAGAAAGCGCTGTACGTGATCGAGGGCGAGTTCACCCACGCCATCGCGAAGGGGGCACTTCTGGCTCCGGGCGGCGGGTTGATCGGCGGCGTCTACGTCGAGGATCCACAGCCGGTGCCGGCGTCCCCCGCCGAACGCGTCTTCGCCGCCGAGACGCTGCACGCGGTCGCCGCGATCACCGGGCAGGGAATGCCGCTGTACGCGCGCGTCGACACGGTCGACAGTGCAGAGTTCGGGCTCGTGGTCCTCGAGGTCGAGCTGATCGAGCCGGCGCTCAACCTGCACCGAGCCCCCGAGGCAATCCCCGCGATCGCCGACGCGATCCTGCGCGCCGCCTCGCCCGCCTGACCCGCACCGACGGCGGCGGCGCCGTCGCCGAGTCAGGCGCACGGGAGCGCGAGGGATGTGTTGACGGCTCGCCCCGGCGAGGCTATCGTCGTCCCTCGTGTCTGCCTCTCGCCTGCCCTCTCGCGCCCGTTGCGGCGCTGATCGGCGCGCGGTCGAGCTCCGGTCGTTCCCAGGGAGCCGTGCCTCCGCCACGGCATAGCCCGCGCCGGTCGGCCTCCGACCTGCGCATCCCTCTCCCGACCTCGACCCAGAACACGACATCATGGACACCTCTCTGTGGAGCGACGACCAGTTCCGCTCCTTCTTCGCGGCCCTCCGCGATCACTCCTGCTTCGCCGAGCCCGACGACACGCAGCGCAACGCCTTCCTCGCGCAGGCGCGTCGGCGCGTCGCACCCGACGTGCAGCGCCGCCTGTTGGCCGACCTCGGCGCCACGACCGACGCCGACGGCATCGCCCGCGTCGCCTGGGAAGCGCTCGACGACGAGGCCTGGGGCAAGCGCCGCTCGTGGCTGCTCGTCTCGACCGACCCGTGGGGCGTGCTCATCGATCTGGTGACCCGACAGATCCGCGACTCGTACCGCGCCAGCGTGCGGCGCTCCGGCGCCAAGGCGCTGAAGGAACTCGCTCGCGCGAACGACGACGCACCCGGCGGCGGGTAAGACGGAAGCCCGTCAGTCGAGGAAGAAGGCCGGATCGAACTCCTCGATCGGGATGATCCGCACGCGCGGCAGTTGAGCGTCAAAGGCGTGCACGTCGTACTCGAGATCGAAGAACTCGACCCCGGGGATGCTCGCGAGCTCCGCACTGCGGAACTCCTGGAACCCGATGAGCCCGACCCGGCGCGTGCCGTCGGCGAGCGCCGCCGTCTCGGCGACGAAGTCCCGGTCATGGCTCACCAAGACGACATCCGCGTCGCGCTCGCCGAGCGTTCGCAGAGTCCGCTGGATGGCGATGTCGACCACCTTGGCATCCGACGGCCCCGACAGCGGTACCGGACGGTAGCCCAGGGCGAGGAGCGCCTGCACGAACGACATGGGCAGGTGGTCGGAGGCGTTGAGGAAGAACAGCCCCTTGGCGGGCTGGCGCCACCGGTCGGCGACGAAGCCCAGCAGACGATCCCACCGGGGGCGCTCCTCCGGCTGCGGACGGCGCCCGAGGATGGAGCCGCCGAGCGTCGCGTCGATGTTCTCGCCGTCGACCAGCACCCAACTGTTGCGCTCGGACACCGCTGCTCCCTGCTGTGTTCTCAGAACCGGATGCTCGTCGCACCCGGCGACGGATCGGTCGCGTCGCTGGAGCCGACGCTAGCAGGCCGCGGCGATACGGCCCGAGGCGTCAGTCGCGAACGGGGTGCGGAACTCCAGCGACGGGAGTCCGCACACGGAAGTTGACGACGCCGAGAACCAGGACGAGGGAGGCCGCGCCGACGGGGAGCAGCATGGCGACGTGCGCCGACGCCGCCTCGGCCACGGCGCCGGTGACCGCGGCGGCGATCGCCTGCGCGAGCGTGAGCGCCGATCCCAGCAAGGTCATGGTCGTGGCCGACCTGCCGGCGGGACTGCGCTCCCCCGCCAGACTGAAAAGCGTGACCAGCGTGGGCCCCACGCCGAGCCCCATGAGACACAGCATGACGGTGACCGCGCCGAGGTCGGTCGCCAGTGCGTATCCGGCCGCCGAGGCCACCAGCACGCCGCTGAAGACGAGCCACCGCCACGACAGTCGGAACCGGGCGGGGAGCAGCATCACCGTGAGAGCCAGCGCGGCAGAGCCGATCCCCATGAGGCCGTACAGCAGTCCCGACAGCTCGGGGCGTCCGGTGGCCTTCGCGAACGCGGTGAGGGAGGTCAGGGTCGAGCCGAAGAACAGGCCGACGCCGAATGTCGCCGCCACCAGCAGCAACACGGGTCCGCTGAGCACGGCACCCAGGGGCGCGCGCCCCGCGGCGCGGTGAGGAGCGCGGTCGACGAGCGCAGCGGTGGAGTGCAGGGCGAAGGCGGTCACGAAGGCGAAGCTGAGCGTCGCCGCGATCGCGATCGGCGCCCACGGAGCGAAGAGCGCCGCGAGAACACCCACGAGGACCGGGCCCACGACGAACGCCGTCTCGTCGGCGGCCGACTCGTACGACATCACGCGGGAGAGCGTGCGCTCGCGGCGCGGTTCGGCGATCCGCTCGCGGGTGATCGCGATCAGCCGAGTGCGCGACAGCGCCGCCGCTTGCGGGGCCGTCAGCCCGATCAGCGCTCCCGCCGCGAGGATGGCGGCGTCGGGAAGGCCCGAGAGGACGACGACGGGGAACAAGCTCAACAGCACCCCGTTCGCGATGCCGACGGGAAGCAGCACGGGCCGTTGCCCGAATCGGTCCACGAGGTCGCCGATGAGGGGTCCCGCCACGACGACGCCCACGCCGACGGCACCCGATGTCAGACCGGCGAGCGCGACCGAGTCCGTTGCGGACGACACGAGGGTGAGGACGCCCACGACCATCATCGCGAACGGCAGACGTGCGAGGAAGGCGACCGGGAAGTATCCCCAGCCGGTGTGGTGGATCAGGGAACGATCACGCGTGATCGTCGTCATAGGGTGCCTCCGGAACAGTCGGCTCGTCGTCACGTGCCGCCTTGCTCCCACAAGCAGGTAGATGCACCTCTACGTCCGCCGATCGGCGGACTCCCCTCGATTCTAGCGGAGCCTCCTGCCGCCGCCCCGTGGGCCCCGGCCCCGAGCGGAGGCGCGGGAGAGCATTCCGGCCATCACGGCGTGCAGCAGCGGCACGACCGAGAGCGACATGAAGACGATCCCCGTCACGGAGTCGGCGGACTGGAGGATCGCCCCGGCCACCAGCAGCGCGGCGAAGACGACGGCCGACACCACCCGACGCACCGCGAGGTCGAGTCGATCCAGCTTCCGCTCGACGGCAGGGCTCTCCACGCGCAGCCGTCCCTCTTCGGCGCGCGTCACGAGCGCGTCGATCTTGCCGGGCAGTCGTGCCGCCGTTCCGCCGAAGGACACGACGCGCGAGACCACGTCCCGCACCACTCCGCGGGTCTCCTCGGCAAGGAGCCGCTGCGCGTAGGGGTCGACGGCCTCCCAGATGTTGAACGTCGGATCCAGTGCGCTGCACAGCCCCGACGTGAGAGACATGGCCCGGATGATGAGCAGGAAGTCTTCGGGGAACTGGAAGGGCAGCGAGCGCATCACCTCGCCGAACTCGTCGGCGAACGCGCGGAACTCGCGTGGATCCACCTCCTGCAACTCCGCGAACCCCATGCCACCGAAGCGCGCGAACAACTGCGTGAGGGCGTGCTCGAGATCGGCGGTCTCGGCCGTCGGCAGCAGCACGCCGACTTCCTGGATGGCCGCCACGAGTCCCGCGCCGTCCCGCGCGGCGACCGCGAGGACGAGTCGACGAAGTCCCCGGCGCAGCCCGTCGGGGACGTGGCCCATCATGCCGAAATCGATGAACGTGAACCGCCACGCAGGATCGTCGCCCGGCTCCCCCGGGGTGACGAAGATGTTGCCGGGATGCGGATCGGCGTGGAAGAAGCCATCGCCGAAGAGCTGATCGAACATGACCGCCGCGAACTCTGCCGCCACCTCCGCGGGATCGATGCCCGCCCGGCGCAGGGAGGCGACGTCGTTCACCTTGATGGCGGTGACATCGGCGAGGGTGAGAACACGCCCGGTCGTGCGTTCCCAGACGATCTCGGGCGCCGCGACACGCGGGCGGTCGGCCATCTCGGTGGCGAATCGCTCGGCGTCGGCCGCCTCGTGAAGGTAGTCGATCTCCGCGTTGCTCGTGGTGGCGAACTCCTCCACGAGAGCCGGCATGTCCACGCGGTCGGAGACGATCCGCACCCGGTCGAGCCACCGTGCGACGCGCCGGAGGGCCGCCAAGTCGACGGCGACGATGCGATCGATTCCGGGGCGCTGCACCTTGACGACGACCTCATCGAAGCCCGCGAGCCGTGCGTCTTCCTCGGCGAGTCGTGCGCGATGGGCCTGGCCGAGCGAAGCGGCGGCGAGAGGGCGCTCGTCGACCCACGAGAAGGCCCGCTCCAGCGTGACGCCCAGCTCCGCCTCGGCGAGAGCGCGGATCTCAGGGAACGCGACCGGTGGCACCTCGTCCTGCAACTGTTCGAGCTCCCGAGTCACTTCCGGCGGAAGGACGTCGAGCCGCGAAGAGAGGAACTGGCCGACCTTGATCATGAGGCCGCCGAGATCCACCGCCAATCCACGGAAGCGCTGGGCCGTGCGCTGCAGCCGCCGCGCGCGTGTGCGCTCCGCGACGCGTCGGAGTCCCACACGCGGAAGCGCGAGCTCGTACCACCAGGTCTGCACGATCGCACGCGCGGCGAAGCGAAGGATGCGGCGGTACCGCGCACGGCCGTCGGGAGACGGCGTCTCCCCGACAGCCACGCGAGAGCCGCCCCGTCCGCGCGCGGGCGACAGTGAATCGGGCGGGGCCAAGAGCGCTCAGCCCTGCGCGAGGATGACGTAGAGCGTGCGCCGAGCCTCGTCGATGACCTCGACGGCCTCCTGGATCTGCTCCGGCGTTCCGGTGCGCCCCACCTGCATGGCCGCCTGCGCGAGGTGGGCACCCGCCTTCGGCAACGCGCCGTGGCGATGCCCCTGGGGATCGGCCGCCGCGTCGCCGGAGGTTCCCTCGGCGCTCGCCCACGGCCGGTCGGTGTGCTCGGACTCGGTCCGGCCGGCCGGGGTCAGGGAGTAGGTCTTGCGTCCGGCCGACTCCTCGACCTCGATGAGCCCTTCATCGGTCAACAACTGCAACGTCGGGTACACCGAGCCCGGGCTGGGCTTCCACGATCCGCCGCTGCGCTCTTCGATCTGCTGGATGATCTGGTATCCGTGCATGGGCTGCTCGGCGAGCAGCGACAGGATCGCCGCGCGCACGTCGCCGCGCCCCACGCGCGTGCCCACCTTCTGCCCGAAAGCCTGCCCGAATCCCTGACCGAAGGTCTGCTCGAGGCCCTGCCTCAACTGGCCGAGCGTGTCCCACAGTTCCTGCGGCATGCCGGCACCGAACCCCTGGCCCGAGAAACGCCCGGTGAAGCCGTCACCCATGTGTGTGCGATCGTTCATGTCGTCCTCCAACGATATATCGAGCGATACTCGACGATACATCGCGCGAGCGGTGGCACCGAGGGCGGTCGGGGTGCTCACAGCCAACCCGAAGCATCACCGGGACCAAAACCCTCCTCCTTCGCGTTGTCCCCGATGACCTGGAAAACTGGTCGACGACGAAGGAGCCCACCATGACCGACGACGGCAGCATCACTCGCATCCCCGGCACCGAGACGGCAGTCCTCGCCGGCGGCTGCTTCTGGGGGATGGAAGACCTCATCCGCCGCCAGCCCGGCGTGCGCGACACGCGCGTCGGATACACCGGCGGAACCAACGACCACGCCACCTACCGCAACCACCCGGGCCACGCGGAGGCCGTGGAGATCGTCTTCGACCCCACCGAGACGACTTATCGCGACATCCTCGCGTTCTTCTTCCAGATCCACGATCCGTCCACCCTCAACCGCCAGGGCAACGACATCGGCACGAGCTACCGATCGGCGATCTTTCCGCTGACGCCCGAGCAGGAGAAGGTGGCACGCGAGACGATCCAGGACGTCGACGCCTCCGGCCTCTGGCCGGGGAAGGCGGTGACGACGATCGAGCCCGCCGGGCCCTTCTGGGAGGCCGAGCCCGAGCACCAGGACTATCTGATCCGGTATCCGAACGGCTACACGTGCCACTTCCCGCGCGCGGGCTGGGTGCTGCCGCGACGGGCGGAGTCGACGGTCTGAGCCGGCTCGGCCTCAGCGCGCGGGGCGTCGCCGCACGGCGATGATCCCGCGCGCGACGGCGCGCCACCCCACGAGCAGAACGAGGAGCGTCCCGGCGGCCACGAAGACGAACGGCAGCGCGACGCCCTGCCCGGTCAACGCCCGCACGACGAGCCCGCCGACGAGCGTGACGATCCAGACGACGGCCCCGGTGCGCAGCGGAGCGGCGGGGGCTCGCCACGCCCGACTCACGAGCCATCCCGCCGCAAGGGCCAGCAGGAACGGGCCGGCGGTGCGGGCCAGCCCCGCCCAGACGTCGGAGTCGTGACTCGCACGGCCCGCGGCGGCGAAGCCGACGACGAGCGCGACGTCGGCGAGGAGAGCCGCCCCGACGACCACCGTCCGTGGCCCGCTCATCGCCGCGCCGTGAGATCGGGGGCCAGCGCCTCGCGCTCGTCGAACACGAAGCACTCGCCGTTCCAGTGGGCACCGCCGACGTGCTCGAAGTAACCGAGAATGCCGCCCTCGAGCTGATAGGCGTCCACCCCCTGCTCCCGCAGGTACAGGGCGGCCTTCTCGCAACGGATCCCGCCGGTGCAGAAGCTCACCACCGTCGTGTCGGCCAGCTCGGCGGCGTGGCGCCGGGCCGCCTCGGGGAACTCCGTGAAGCGCGACAGCCGCCAGTCCTGCGCCGACGCGAACGTTCCATAGTCCACTTCGAACGCGTTGCGGGTGTCGAGGAGAGTCACCGGCCGACCCGCGTCGTCGTGCCCCTGATCCAGCCACCGGCGAAGGGTCTCCGGATCGACCACGGGTGCGCGCACCTCTGCGGGGCGGATCGTCGGGCGGTCCATGCGGATGATCTCCGGCTTCACCTTGACGATCATCTTCCCGAAGGGCTGCTCCTGCGACCAGCTCTCCTTCGCGGTCAGCGCGGCCATCCGAGGATCCGCACGGAGCTCGGCTAGGAAGTCGCGGACGGCGGTGGGATCGCCGGCGAGGAAGAGGTTGATGCCCTCCTCTGCGAGAAGGATCGTCCCCTTGAGTCCTGCCTCGACGGCGCGATCTCTCAGCCGCGGACGGAGCTCTTCGCGGTCGGGCAACGCGGTGAACAGGTAGGCCGAGACGTTGAGGACCTCCACAGGGTCACCCGCGCCAGAAGGCACCCGCAGCGCGGGAGAGCGCGGCGAGGTCGAACGTCCCCGCCAGTTCGCGCGCCGAGTGCATCGACAGGAGCGGGATACCCACGTCCACGGTGCGGATACCCAGTCGGGTCGCCGTGATCGGCCCGATCGTCGAGCCGCACGGAACGGCGTTGTTCGACACGAACTCCTGGCTGTGGACTCCGGCGGCGGCACACCATCCGTGCCAGGCGGCGGCACCGGTGCCGTCGGTCGCGTAGCGCTGGTTGGCGTTGATCTTGAGGATGGGCCCCGATCCGAGCACCGGCTGGACCACGGGATCGTGCTTCTCGGGATAGTTGGGGTGCACCGAATGTCCCACGTCGCTCGAGACGCACCAGGAGTCGGCGAGGGCCCGCAGCTGCTCCTCGCGATCGGCCCCGAGCCCCAGCTGGATCCGCTCCAGCACCTCGGCCAGGAACGGCCCCGCGGCACCGGACCGCGTCGCCGACCCGACCTCCTCGTGGTCGAACACCGCGAGCACCGCGATGTGAGGGTGATCGTCGTCGAGGTTCTCGAACGCGACGAGTCCCGCGTGTACCGACGCGAGGTCATCGAGCCGGCCGCTGGCGAAGAACGCGTCGTCCTTCCCGAAGACCGCCCCGCGCGCCGCGTCGACCGTGACCATGTCGTAGCCGCGGATCCGGGATGCATCGACGCCGGCGGTCGCGGCAACCTCGGCGAGGAGGTCGGCGGAGTCGGGCGCGCCGACGCCCCACACCGGCTGCGTGTGACTTTGCTTGTGGAGGGCGAGGTGCTCGTTGGCCTCACGGTCGAGGTGGATCGCGAGCTGCGGCAACCGCAAGAGCGGCCCTGACGCCGCGAGCACGTGCGTGCCGTCGTCGAGGACCAGTCGGCCCGCCAGCCGCAGCTCTCGGTCCAGCCACGAGGTCAGCAGGGGTCCGCCGTAGATCTCCACTCCGGCTTGCAGCCAGCCGTACCGGCCGGTGGTGGGCTGCGGCTTGAGCTTGAACGCGGGTGAGTCGCTGTGTGCGCCGAACACATGGAATCCCGTTCCCGCGTCGGCATGACGCGGCACGGACCAGGCGATCACGGCGCCTTCCCGCACCACCACGTTTCGCGAACCGGGACGGACGTCCCAGGCGTCCGCTTCACGGAGCGCGGAGAACCCGGTTTCCCCCAGGCGCCGGGCGACCTCTGCGGCGGCGTGGTAGCTGGACGGTGAGGCCGCGACGAAGTCGGCGAGGTCCTCCGCATGACGGACATCTGTGTGCGAAGAGGGCATGTCACCAGCCTATGCCGGGGAGGGTTCCGTCGATCCGTCGCCATCCACCTGGACGGCACGCCAAGGAGCGCTCCCACTCCCCGCCTTCTCGCGGTCTCCTAAGGAGCGCTCCCAACGCGAACTTCGTCACGATACCCCCGATAAACGGGGAATCTAGAGGGCTTGCCTGACGGGTTGGGAGCGCTCTACATTCCCCAGGCACAGCCCTGTCCCCCCGGGGCTGGTCGCGACCCGCGAGCGTCGCGATCGTTCGAGAGAAACGGACCGGCGAAGATGCGCGCCTCCACAAAAGCCCCCCGTTCCCCCCAGATCGAACCACTGAGACAGCGCGGTTCGCGGCTGCACCGTCGCGTCGGCGCGGGCGTCGTCGCCGGCCTCTTCCTGGCGTCGGCCACACCGGCGGCGGTGTTCGCCGCTCCCGGCGATCGGAGCGAGGCCGAAGCGCTCATGCTGTCGGGGGGCGGGCTGATCGATCTCGATACGATCGCGCAGCTCCACGGGCCGTACAACGCGTACACCCCCGGAGACACGGGCAACGTGCCGATCGACATCGACGCGCTCGGCCTCATCGACCTGGGCCTCGGCGTTCAGCTCTTCGGCGGGAACGACGTCCTGACGCTCGGCGCCGTGGGTCAGTACGCCCGGACCGACGCGTCCGGATCCTTCGCCTCGGCGGGCCTCATCGGCGCGAACGGTGCGATCCAGGCGGGTACCGGGGCCGCAGGCGAGAACGCCACGCTCGATCTGGGCCCTGTCCTCTCGGCCGTCGGCGTTCAGTCGCTGCTGAGCGACCTCCGGCTGGACCTGGGCGCTCTCTCGGCGTCGGCCACTGCGACCCGCGGCAGCACAGTGACCACCGAGGGCGATTATCAGATCGCCAGCGGAGAGCTCACGCTGACCTCACCGGTCCTGAGCGCCGTCGCCGCCGACCTCGACGACACTCTCGACGACGCGAGTGCTGCCGTCAATGCGGTTGCCGGCGCAGGCGGCACCATCGCCTCGACCGTCAACGGACTCCTGGGAGGGATCGAGGACATCCTGGGCGGCCTCCTGGCCGGTGCCGTCTCGCTGGACAGCCCGGCAGTGACGGCGACCGTGAACGCGAACCTCGGCGCGGCGCTCGACGCCGTGGCGGAGACGCCCTTCGTGTCAGGGCCCGTGACCCTCACCCTCGGAACGGGAACGATCGTCATCGACCTCGACGAGCTGTACGCGCTCAACGCTCTGGGACCCAACACGCCGCTCCTCTCCGACCTCGCCCTCAACCCGACGATCGCCGAGGCGCTGAGCGACATCCTCACCGAGCAGCTTCCGACGGCGCTGACCACCGCGGTGCGCGACGTCCTGAACTCCACCACCCTCACCGTGGGCGTCACCGCCGGCGTCGAGCTCACCGTGGTGCCGCCCCTCACGACCGATGTCGGCGACCTGGTGCTCACCGTCACCGGGAGCCTCGGCGGCTTCCTTGCACTGACGGGCTCGGCCGCCCCCACCGTGTCGCTGGCCGGCACGAACCTCCTCGGGCTCCCCGTGGGGACGCTTCTGACACCGATCACCTCGTTCGTCACCGATCAACTCGTCCCCGCGGTCGGTGGAGTGGTCGAGGCCGCGCTGGATCTTGACGCCCTCGAGGACGACCTCACGACGCTGCTCACGTCCACCGTGACCGCGCTGCAGCCCGTGCTCAGCGCCGTGAACCAGGTGATCTCCCTCACCGGCAACGTGAAGGAGGAGGACGGCGACTTCCGCGACCCGGCCGGAACCGACGCGGGTTCGTTCACCCAACGGGCGTTGAGCATCGTGGTCGCTCCACTCCTGGGAGGAGCGGTCACGCTCCATCTCGCGTCGGCGACCGTCAACGCCGTGCCACTCGACGCCCCCGGCGGCCTCACGATCGACCCCGACCGCGGCCCCGTTGCGGGAGGCACCGAAGTGACCATCACCGGTGACGGCCTCGACGACGTCACCGAGGTGCTCTTCGGCGACGAGCCCGCCACCTCGTTCACCGTCAACCCCGACGGCACGATCACCGCGGTGAGTCCACCGGCGACGGCACCGGGAACCGTCGCGGTCACCGTGACGAACCCCGACGGCTCCGACGACTCGCTCGAGTTCGAGTACTTCGAGCCGACGCGTATCGACGCGGTCGACCCCGACAGCGGCACCACGGCAGGCGGCACCACGGTGACGCTCACGGGCGTCTGTTTCACGGGAGCCACCGATGTGCTGTTCGGCACCACCTCGGCGACGAGCTTCACGGTTGACAGCGACACCCAGATCACGGCCGTGACGCCTCCGGGCGCCGAAGGGACCGTCGATGTGACGGTGGTGGGATCGGCGGACTGCGGTGAGGGGACACTACCGGACGGCTTCACCTATGTGGTTCCGGGAGCCCCCGTCCTGACCTCGCTCGACCCGGACAGCGGGCCCGAGACCGGCGGCACGGTCGTCACGATCACCGGCACGGACTTCACGGGCACCACGGCCGTGACCTTCGACGGCGTTCCTGCGACGAGCTTCACGGTCGTGAGCGACACGGAGATCGAAGCGACCTCCCCGGCTCACGCGCCGGCCACGGTCGACGTCGTCGTCACGAACCCGACCGGCGCCTCGGCCGGGCTCCCGTTCACCTTCCTCGCGGTGACGGGGGTGGATGGGGTGGATCCGGGTAGTGG
>JBMDWQ010000124.1:0-16221 GCA_048594675.1 Microbacterium sp.
CCCGCCCTGGGTGTCGACTTCGCCGTGTTCAGCGGCCACAAGATGCTCGGCCCGTACGGGGTCGGCGGACTGTACGGGCGGTCGGAGATGCTCGACGCACTGCCTCCGTTCCTCACCGGCGGGTCGATGATCACGACCGTCACCCTCGATTCGGCCGAGTACCTGCCGCCGCCGCAGCGGTTCGAGGCGGGCACCCAGCCCGTGGGCCCCGCGATCGGGCTCGCGGCCGCCGTGCGGTACCTCGACGCCGTCGGTCTCGACGCGATCCACGCCCACGAGCGCATGCTCGCCGACCGCATGCGGGCGGGCCTCGTCGAGATCCCCGGGGTCCGCCTCCTCGGCGACGCCGCCGGCGTGGAGCGGGTGGGACTGTGGTCGTTCGACGTCGACGGCGTCCACGCCCACGACGCGGGACAGTTCCTCGACGACCGCGGCATCGCCGTGCGCGTCGGTCATCATTGCGCGGCGCCCCTGCACGCGCGCTTCGGCATCCGTGCCTCGCTGCGGGCCTCGGCGGCCCTGTACAACACGACCGAAGAGGTCGACCGGTTCGTCGACGCCGTCCGCGGCGTCCGTGCCTACTTCGGAGCGGAATCATGAGCGATCTCGACACCCTGTACCGCGAGCTGATCCTGGACCACTCCAAGCACCCGCAGCATTTCGGGCTGGCGGACGAAGACGGCGCCCACGCCACATCGCACCAGAAGAACCCGGTCTGCGGAGACGAGATCACCCTGCGGGCGCGTGTCGCGACCGACGGTGAGACCATTCGCGACGTCACGTGGGAGGGCTCCGGCTGCTCGATCTCCCAGGCGTCGGCGGCGGTGCTGTCCGACCTCGCGGTCGGTATCTCCCGCGCCGAGGCCGCCGAGCTCATCGCGGGCTTCCGGGAGGCGCTGCGCTCCCGCGGTCAGATCGAGCTCGACGAGGACGTCTACGGCGACGCGGCCGCGCTGACCGGGGTCTCGAAGTTCTCGGCGCGCGTGAAGTGCGCGATGCTCGCCTGGGTGGCGCTCGAAGACGCCCTCGCCCGCGCCTGACCCTCGCCCGCCACTGCGCCGCCCCCGGCCCTTCCCCGCCCACCCCCGCCATCTCCGCCCGTCGAGAGCACACGCTCTCAGCGAGGGCACACCTCGATCGCGTCACTACGGTATGCGGTCGATGGGAGCATGTGCTCTCGCCGATGAGGGAGAGAGGCGGGGCGGGAGGAGGGAGGGAAGAGGCGCGGCGCGTGAGGGTTGCGTCAAGACGGAGGGGGACGCCGTAGGGAAAGCGTGAGGACCGCGGCGCACGCCGTCCGCCCGGAGTTGTATCGGGTGTCGTGCCCACGGTGGGCACCCGTCGCCGACACGGCACGGTGAACACCCGGGAGTCCGCGTGCTCGATGTGATCTACGTCCTCACGACCCTCGCGATCTTCGCGATCGTCGGCCTGGTGGCACGGGGGGTCGAGCGACTCTGATGGCCGCCTTCTCCGTCGCCGCGCTCGTCCTCGGAATCGCGGCCGTCGTCTACCTCGTCATCGCCCTCATCCGGCCGGAGCGTTTCTGATGACCCCCGCCGACCTGTGGAGCGGGATCCTCCAGATCGCCGCGCTCCTTCTCGTCCTCGCGCTGCTCTACCGGCCGCTCGGCGACGCGATGTACTGCGTGTTCACCTCGGAGCGGGATTCCCGGATCGAACGCGCGGTCTACCGCGTGATCGGCGTCGATTCTCGGCGGGAGCAGAGCTGGCGTGCCTATGCCCGCGGGGTCCTCGCCTTCTCCCTCGTGGGTGTCCTGCTCGTCTACGCGCTGCAACGGCTTCAGGCCTTCCTGCCGTACGCGCTGGGCCTGCCTGCAGTGCCGGAGGGACTCGCCTTCAACACCGCGGTCTCCTTCGTCACGAACACGAACTGGCAGTCCTACTCCCCGGAAGCCACCCTCGGCTACACGGTGCAGTTCGCCGGACTCGCGGTGCAGAACTTCGTCTCCGCGGCCGTCGGCATCGCGGTGGCGATCGCGTTCGTCCGGGGCTTCGCGCGCCGCGGCTCGGGGACGATCGGCAACTTCTGGGTCGACCTCACCCGGGCGATCGGCCGGCTCCTGCTGCCTCTCGCGGTGATCGCTGCGCTCGGGCTCCTTGTGGGCGGCGTGGTGCAGAACGTCAACGGCTTCGTGGAGGCGACGACTCTCGCCGGATCGCCGCAGACGATCCCTGGCGGGCCGGTCGCCTCGCAGGAGGCGATCAAGCTCCTCGGCACCAACGGCGGCGGCTTCTTCAACGCGAACTCGGCGCACCCGTTCGAGAACCCGACTCCGGGCACGAACTTCTTCCAGTTGCTCCTGATCCTCGCCATCCCCACGGCGCTGCCTCGGACCTTCGGGCGGATGGTCGGCGACAACCGGCAGGGTTACGCCATCCTCGCGGTGATGGGGACCCTCGCGCTCGTCTCGATCGTGGCCGTCACGTGGCTCGAGGCCGCAGGCTCGGGGACCGCGCCGCAGCTGGCCGGGGCCGCGATGGAGGGCAAGGAGCAGCGATTCGGAGTGTTCGGATCGGCCCTCTACGCCGCGGTCACGACCCTCACCTCGACGGGAGCCGTCAACGCGATGCATGACTCGTTCACCGCGCTCGGGGGAATGGTGCCGCTGGTGAACATGATGCTCGGCGAGGTCGCCCCGGGCGGGGTCGGCTCGGGGCTATACGGGATGCTCGTGCTCGCCGTGCTCGCCGTCTTCGTCGGCGGCCTGCTCATCGGACGGACCCCCGAATACCTCGGCAAGAAGATCGGCACCACGCAGATCACCCTCGCGAGCCTCTACATCCTCGTCACCCCGACCCTCGTACTCGCCGGCACCGCCGTGAGCTTCGGCATCCCCGCCGTGCGCGCCGACGTCGAGGCGACCTCGATCTGGAACCCGGGAGTGCACGGCCTCACCGAAGTCGTCTATGCCTTCACGTCGGCGGCGAACAACAACGGCTCGGCGTTCGCGGGGCTCACCGCCAACACTCCCTGGTTCAACACGGCTCTGGGCGTGGCGATGCTCCTCGGGCGCTTCGTGCCGATCGTGCTCGTGCTCGCCCTGGCGGGGTCCCTGGCCGCGCAGGAGCGCGTACCGACCACCGCGGGCACCCTGCCGACCCACCGGGCGCCCTTCATCGGGCTGCTGCTCGTGGTCAGCATCGTCATCACCGCTCTCACTTACTTCCCCGTTCTCACTCTGGGTCCCCTGGCAGAAGGGCTTTCCTGACTCATGTCCACCTTCACGACCCCTCCTCCCGCACCGGGCCTGCCGGCGACGTCAGCGGCTCCCGCCGTCGCACCGAGACGGCCCAGCGCGTTCGGTGCCCGCCAACTGCTCGCGGCTCTTCCCGGAGCCCTCCGCACGCTCAACCCCGCCCAGCAATGGCGTCACCCGGTCATGTTCCTGGTCTGGGCCGGCGCCGCGCTGACCACCGCGATCGCGATCGCGGAGCCGTTCCTCGGCGCCTCGGAGACCTCGGGCGGCAGCGCCGTGCCTCCCGGCTTCACGTGGGGGATCGTGGCATGGCTCTGGCTCACCGTGCTGTTCGCAGGCCTAGCCGAATCGGTGGCCGAAGGACGCGGCAAGGCACAGGCGCAGAGCCTGCGGAACACCCGCACCTCCACCCGCGCGCATCGCGTGGAACGCTACGACGCGCAGAGTGACGCGTCGGCGGATCGGGCGATCCCACAGGATGTGTCCTCGTCCGAGCTGCGTCGCGGCGATGTGGTCGTCGTCAGCGCGGGCGAGGTGATCCCCGGGGACGGCGAGATCGTCTTCGGCATCGCGACCGTCGACGAGTCGGCGATCACGGGCGAGTCGGCGCCCGTCGTCCGGGAGTCCGGTGGCGACCGCAGCGCGGTCACCGGGGGAACACGCGTCCTGAGCGACCGCATCGTGGTCCGGATCACGTCGCAGCCCGGCGAGACGTTCGTCGATCGCATGATCGCCCTCGTCGAAGGCGCTGCCCGGCAGCGCACGCCCAACGAGATCGCCCTGAACGTGCTCCTCGCGAGCCTGTCGATCGTCTTCGTCGTCGTCGTGTTGACCCTCAATCCGCTTGCTTCGTACGCCGCGAGCCCGGTGTCGATCCCGGTCCTGGTGGCTCTCCTCGTCTGCCTCATCCCGACGACCATCGGCGCGCTGCTGTCGGCCATCGGCATCGCCGGGATGGACCGGCTCGTGCAGCGGAACGTCCTGGCGATGTCGGGACGAGCGGTCGAAGCGGCGGGAGATGTGACCACGCTCCTGCTCGACAAGACGGGAACGATCACCTACGGCAACCGCCGGGCGACGGAGGTCGTGCCCCTGCCGGGGGTCGACCGCGACGAGCTCTTGCGCGCCGCAGCGCTGTCGTCGTTGGCCGACCCGACCCCCGAGGGAGTCTCGATCGTCGATCTCGCCGCCGGGAGCGACATCCACGTCGTCTCCCCCGCGGGCGCGCAGCCGGTGCCGTTCACGGCCCAGACTCGCATGAGCGGAATCGACATTCCGGGCGGCACCGAGATCCGGAAGGGAGCGGGGAGCGCCGTCAGCGCCTGGCTCGAGGAGAGCGGCGCGGTCGACGAAGTCACCCTGGCGGCACTGGCAGCCGAGACCGAGCGGATCGCGCAGTCGGGCGGCACGCCTCTCGTCGTCGCCGTCAGAGAAGGATCCGGCGCCCGGGCTCTGGGCGTCGTCCACCTGAAGGACGTCGTGAAAGACGGCCTCGCCGCTCGCTTCACGGAACTGCGCGCGATGGGCATCCGGACCGTCATGATCACTGGTGACAACGCACTCACGGCGAAGGCGATCGCCCACGAGGCGGGCGTCGACGACTTCCTGGCCGAAGCCACCCCCGAGGACAAGCTCGCCCTCATCCGACGCGAGCAGGCGGGCGGAGCCCTGGTGGCGATGACGGGTGATGGCACGAACGACGCCCCCGCGCTGGCGCAAGCCGACGTCGGTGTGGCGATGAACACCGGCACGTCGGCCGCGAAAGAGGCCGGGAACATGGTCGACCTCGACTCCGACCCGACCAAGCTGATCGAGATCGTGCGGATCGGCAAGCAGTTGCTCATCACGCGCGGCGCGCTGACCACCTTCTCGCTCGCGAACGACATCGCGAAGTACTTCGCGATCATCCCCGCGATGTTCATGGGGGTGTTCCCCGGTCTCGCCGCGCTGAATCTCATGCAGTTGCACTCCCCGGCATCGGCGGTCACGAGCGCCGTCGTCTTCAACGCGATCATCATCGTGATCCTCATCCCGCTGGCCCTCCGAGGCGTGCCCTACCGCCCGGCGAGCGCCTCACAGATCCTCAACCGGAACCTGCTCCTGTACGGAGTGGGCGGCGTGATCGCGCCGTTCGTCGGCATCAAGCTCATCGACCTCGTCGTGAGCCTCCTCCCCGGCTTCTGACACCCCACGGAGAAACCCATGTCATCCACTCGCACCGGCCTTCGCGCCCTCGGCGTCGCGACGCGCGCCATGCTCATCGCGACCCTTCTCCTCGGGATCGCGTACACCGCCGCGATCACCGCCGTCGGGCAGACGCTCCTCCCCGCCCAGGCGAACGGCTCACTCGTGCGCACGCCGGAGGGACAGATCGTGGGGAGCTCGCTGATCGGCCAGGCGTTCACCGACGCCGACGGCACGGCCCTCGCCGGCTACTTCCAGTCGCGCCCGTCAGCCGCGGGAGACGGCTACGATGCGGGCGCCTCCTCGGGTTCCAACCTGGGGCCTGAGAACCCGGACCTCGTCGCGGCGATCGAGGGCCGGCGCGCCGAGATCGCGGCGCGCGACGGCATCGCGGCCGGCCTCATCCCCGCCGATGCGCTGACGACCTCGGCGTCGGGGCTGGACCCCGACATCAGCCCCGCCTCCGCGCTGGCTCAGGTCGCGCGCGTGGCGGCCGAGCGCGGGGTGTCGGAGAGCGACCTGCGCGCACTGGTCGAGTCTAGGATCCAAGGGCGGGAACTCGGTTTCCTGGGCTCCCCGCGCGTGAACGTGCTCGGGCTCAACCTCGCGCTCGACGCGTGGACCGAAGGAGAGACGACGGGATGAGACGCGGGCGTCTGCGGGTGCTCCTGGGCGCGGCTCCCGGCGTGGGCAAGACGTACGAGATGCTGCAGGAGGGTCATCGCCTGCGGTCGGAAGGACGTGACGTCGTGATCGGAGTCGTGGAGACACACGGCCGGGCGGCCACCGCGGCGCAGGCGACGGGCCTGCCGGTCATCGCCCGCCGCACGGTGCGACATCGCGGGGTGGAACTCGACGAGCTCGACGTCGCGGCCGTGCGTGAGCGGGCGCCGGAGATCGCGTTGATCGACGAGCTCGCCCACACCAATGCCCCGGGGTCGCCGCACGCCAAACGCTGGGAAGACGTCGTCGAGCTCGTGGAGGCCGGCATCGACGTCATCACGACCGTGAACGTGCAGCACATCGCCTCACTGTCCGGTGTCGTCGCGCAGATCACGGGCGTCGTTCCCCGAGAGACCGTGCCCGATGCGATGATCCGCGCGGCGGACCAGATCGAGGTCGTCGACCTCTCGCCGGCGTCGCTGCGTGATCGGCTGGCGGCCGGGCACGTCTACCCCGCCGAACGCATCGATGCAGCGCTGTCGAACTACTTCCGGTTGGGAAACCTCACCGCACTCCGAGAACTGGCGCTCCTGTGGCTCGCCGATGAGGTCGACGGCGCGCTCCAGGCCTATCGCGACCAGCACGGCATCACCGGCTCGTGGAACGCGAGGGAGCGGATCGTGGTCGCGCTCACCGGCGGCCCCGAGAGCGAGACGCTCATCCGCCGCGCGGCGCGCATCGCCGCACGATCGGCCGGGGGCGAGCTCCTCGCCGTCCACATCACCACGCAAGACGGGCTGCGCGGTTCGACACCGGCGGCGATGGCGGCCCACCACGCCCTCGTCGAGTCACTCGGCGGCACCACCCACCAGGTCGTGGCCGACGACGTCCCCCGAGCGCTTGTGGACTTCGCTCGTTCCGTCAACGCGAGCCAGCTCGTGCTGGGCGCCAGTCGGCGCTCTCGCTGGGCGGCACTGCTCACCGGCGCGGGGATCGGCGCGACGGTCATCCGCGAATCCGGCGACATCGACGTGCACATCGTCACCCACGCGGCGGCCGCCGGAACCGGCCTGCACCTGCCCCGTCTGGCCGGCGGTGCCCTCAGCCCTCGTCGTCGCCTGCTCGGTTTCGTCACCGCGCTCGCGGGCGGTCCGCTGCTGTCGTGGCTGCTCTCGGCCACCTCGAACGAAGAGACGATCACCTCGGACGTCCTCGCCTATCAGCTCCTCGTCGTGGTCGTCGCGCTGATCGGTGGGATCTGGCCGGCGCTGTTCGCCGCCGTGCTGTCGGGGATCACCCTGGACTACCTGTTCATCGAACCGCGGTTCACCGTCACGATCGACAACCCCCTGCACGCGCTGTCGCTCGCCCTCTACGTCGTGATCGCCGTCCTCGTCAGTTGGATCGTCGATCAAGCCGCCCGTCGGACGCGATCGGCCCGTCGGGCCGCGGCAGAATCGGAGCTGCTCACCGCGATCGCCGGCAGCGTGCTCCGGGGCGAGAGCGCCGTCGCCGCTCTGATCAGTCGCACCCGCGAGGCGTTCGGGCTCGCCGGCGTCCGGCTGCGCGGGGCGGATGGGGAGGTCATCGCCAGCGACGGCGAGCCGGTGCGTGACGAGCGGATGATCTCCGTCCCCGTCGCCGTGGCCGGGCGCTCCCCCGGCGGCGCGGCACCCACAGCCGATGCCGCGCTGGAGCTGCACGGCGGGGCGATCGGCGGCGTCGACCGTCGGCTCCTCGACGTGATCGCCGCGCAGCTGGGTGGCGTGCTGGAACGGGAGCGGTTGGAGCAGGCGGCCCGTGCTGCCGACGTCCTCGCCGAGACCGACCAGGTGCGCGCCGCTCTCCTTTCCGCCGTCAGCCACGACCTGCGGCGTCCTCTCGCGGCGGCGGTGGCCTCGGTGGGCGGCCTGCGGGCTGCGGGGGAGGCCCTCACCTCAGCCGACCGCGACGAGCTCCTCGCGACCGCCGATGAGTCCCTTGCCACGCTGTCGACTCTGGTGACCGACCTCCTCGACGTCAGTCGCGTACAGGCGGGCGTTCTTGCCGTCTCGCTCGCCCCCACCGATCTCTCCGGCGTCGTCCTGGCCGCCGTCGACGAGCTCGCCCTCGGACCAGACCTCGTCGAACTGGCCCTCGATCCGGAGCTGCCACTGGTCACCTGCGACGCGGTGCTGCTGCAGCGCATCGTGGTCAACGTCCTCTCCAACGCCCGTCGTCACTCACCCCCGGATCGCCGGGTGCGCATCGCCTCGAGCAGGCTCGGCACGACGGTGGAGCTGCGGATCGTCGACCATGGCCCCGGCATCCCCGCCGAGCGGCAGGAAGAGATGTTCGCCCCGTTCCACCGGTTCGGCGACACCGACAACACCACGGGCCTCGGCTTGGGGCTCGCGCTCTCCCGCGGGTTCGCGGAGGGGATGGGAGCGAGCTTGCGCCCGGAAGACACCCCGGGCGGCGGGCTGACCATGGTGATCGCGTTGCCGGTGACCCCCGAGACGACCGTCGCGACGACGGCGGATGCCGCGGGGTCGCGCCCATGAAGATCCTGATCGCCGACGACGACCCCCAATTGGTGCGCGCCTTGCGCATCACGCTCGCCGTGCACGGATACGACGTGGTCGCCGCAGCCGACGGAGCCGAGGCGGTCGCCGCAGCGGGAAGCAGCGCCCCCGACCTCATCATGCTCGACCTCGGGATGCCCAAGCTCGACGGAATCCGCGTGATCCAGGCTCTCCGCGGGTGGACGGATGCCCCGATCCTGGTCGTCTCGGGGCGCACCGGCTCCGCCGACAAGGTCGACGCCCTCGACGCCGGTGCCGACGACTACGTCACCAAGCCGTTCCAGATCGACGAGCTTCTGGCCCGGCTCCGGGCGCTCGCCCGGCGGCGCGTCGGTTCACCCGAGGGGGCGCCGATCGTGCGCTTCGGGGACGTCGTCGTCGACCTCGCCGCGACGCAGGTCACGCGGGCGGGAGAGGCGGTGCATCTCACGCCGACGGAGTGGCGGATCCTGGAGTTCCTGGCTCGGAACGCGGGAGCCCTCGTCACCCGCCAGACCCTGCTCAAGGACATCTGGGGAACGGATCAGGTCGCCGACTCGGGATACCTGCGGCTCTATCTGTCGCAACTGCGCAAGAAGCTTGAGGCCGACCCGTCGGCGCCTCGTCACCTGCGCACCGAGCAGGGCATGGGATACCGTCTCGTCCTCGATCCGTGACGGCCCCGTCCCCGTCCTCGCTCTGCCCGCCCGCCCGCTCCGCCCGTCGAGAGCACGGTACCGTCCCCCGCCTCGCACTCGACCATCTGCCACCCGTCGGAACCGAGCAGTCATCTACTCTCGAGAAACCCATCGACGAGGCGGTTCATCTCGTCGCTGCACGCCTGGTCCTCGTCTTCCGGGCACATGACGATGCCAGCAGGCAGCACGTCACGATACTGGGTCGTCCCGACTCGGTACGTGACCTC
Source organism: Microbacterium sp. (assembly GCA_048594675.1). Classification (GTDB taxonomy): domain Bacteria; phylum Actinomycetota; class Actinomycetes; order Actinomycetales; family Microbacteriaceae; genus Microbacterium. The sequence goes on from JBMDWQ010000124.1 coordinate 9,536, forward strand.
GACTCCCGTGCGCACAGATATCTCGCCAAGAACCCCTCGATAGCCAATGAGGATCTGGTAGTGCCCGGACCTTGCCGCTATGAGCGCGCCCGATGCCTCGATGGTCTCCCCGTCAAGCCCCTCACGCGGAGGGAATCCCTCAAAGGACTGAAACGTGCCATTCTCGCCCAGAGGTCCGGAGAGGAGAGTGCCCACCACCGTGACGTCATCAGAGTCGCCGATGGACCGGATCGACTCGATGACGACATCGTCGTCATCGAGTGCGGCGAAGGTCGTGAAGCCATCGGTGAACTCCATCTGCGGCCCGTCGACCCGATACACGTAAGCGTTCGGACTCCGTGCAGACGACTCAAAGAGAGGTCCGCTAGGGAGGGAGTTGCTGGCACACGATGACAGCAGAGGCGCTGCGCAGAGCACGGCGGCGACGATAGCCACCGGCCGAAGCAGCTCTATTTCGTCACCTCTTGGGTCCTGTTCGCCGTCGCGGGGAAGTCGGAGTCCCCGCAGATGCGCGCTCCGCCGCTCTTCGGGTAGACGACCGTTGTGTTTGAGGTGTTGTTCGTGTTGTTGGAGTCCAGGTAGACCCCGGCGATCGAGAAATGGCCTACGAACGTCACGGACCCCGTCTTCTCGATCCTTGTTTCGTTCTGGAAGATCGAGGAGCGGCTGCGATTGCATGTCCAGGTCGGGGATGACGCCACTTTCAAGTTTCCGCCGGTGATCTTCTTGGGCTGCCAACGGAACACGTTGAGTTTGGTCCGGTAGGGCGAAATCGTTCCGTCGTGACACACTTTCTGGAGCTTCTCATACTGCCACTCCACCTTCAGGAGCCTAGCCTGGTTGTAGTCGACGGACATCACGATCCCGACCGACGTCGAGTTGGAACGAGAGGCAGTCAACGTGGCGCTCCCGTACTTCGCGTAGGGAGTGGTATAAGCGACCTCCAGTTTCGTGCCGCTCGTCTTGTTCCAGGTGTACTTCTGCTTTGAGTTGCCCAGAGTCTTTGTTCTCTGGATCGGTACGTACGCAGTGCGGGTGTCCGATGTAGTCACCCAATCCCAGTAGGGACGCATGTCGGGGCAGGATGTGGTTGCAGAGGCAGCTGCCGTAGTGGTAGCAGCAGTTAGGACAGGTGCGGCAATCGCCGCCGGGCCGGGTGAATCCTCCGATACGTCAGCTTCCGTCTCGTCCTCGATCCGTGACGGCCCCGTCCCCCGCTCCGCCCGCTCCGCCCGTCGAGAGCACATGCTCTCAGCGAGGGCATACCTCGATCGCGTCGTTACGGTATGCGGTCGATGAGAGCATGTGCTCTCGCGGATGACGGAGGGGGGACGGGGGCGGGACGGGGCGAGGCGCGTCAGGCGATCGCGGCCTCCAGGCGGGCGTAGGAGGCTTCCATCCCGTCGGTCATGCCCGTCGCCAGGATCATGTCGCGCGTCTCCTTATCCGGGTACTCGATGAGGAGGGTGAGAAGGGTCGCGCCGTCCTCCTCATACAACTGCAGGTCGTTGAGGGTCGACGGACCGTCCATCCCGATCATCTTCTCGGTCGTGACCGCCCGCCAGGTCGGCTCGCTCAGCACGGTCTCGCCCTCGAACCCGAAACGGGTCGACACGTCCTCACCCTGCTGCCACACGTACCGGTAGGTGTCGCCGACTTCGCACTCGACCATCTGCCACCCGTCGGGACCGAGCAGCCACTTCTGCAGCAGCTCCGGCTCGTGGTGGGCCCGCCACACGAGTTCCCGCGGGCCTTCCACCAGGCGAGTGATCCGCACGTGCTGGTCGTCGAGGAGCTCGGTGCGCGTTCCCTTGCCCTGCGCATACGCACGCAGATCCAGCAGCACGGCGTCGAGCTGGTCCATCGCCATCCGCGAGCCCTCGATCGCCCCCATCGCGACCGTCTGCCCCAGCGCCTCGAGCGACGTGAAGTACGTGACGTTCGTAAGCCGCGACCCGTCGGCGGTCGCGTCAAAGGAGAAGACCATGCGCATGGAGGGGAAGCCCTCGAGCGGCTGACCGTCCTCGCCGACGAACGAGTCGAGCACCTCGAACGACGACGGCGCGTCGATCGCGGTGAACTCCCACGAGCCGCGCGACGCCTCTCCGCGCGGGCTGGTCATGTGGTACTCGGCGCGGCCCCCGACGGTCAGATCGAACGCCGTGAAGGTCGCCGGCCAGCCGGGAGGACCCCAGAAACGCTCCAGCTGCCGCGGGTCGGTGAACGCCCGCCACAGGCGTTCCACCGGGGCAGCGAAGTCGGCGGTCAGAGTCATGGTGAGGTTCTCAGCGTCGGTGCTGATGTCGGTGACGGGCATGTGGGTCTCCTTGATGGATGGGTGGGAGGAGGTCAGGGGTGTTCGGGCTCGGCGAGCAGGTCGTCGAGCCGGTCGATGCGCGCGCGCCAGAGGTCTTCGTATCGAGAGAGGAGCGTGCGAGCGCGGGCGATCATGACCGGGTCCGCCCGCACGAGTCGCTCGCGGCCCTCAGCCCGCTTGACGATGAGCTCCGCCGCTTCGAGCACCGCGACATGCTTCTGCACGGCGGCGAAGGACATCTCGTAGTGCGCGGCGAGGGCCGACACCGACTGCTCTGCGTCGATCGTGCGGCGCAGGATGTCGCGACGGGTCGCCGTGGCCAGAGCATGGAAGACGCGGTCGATCTCGTCATCGGTCAGCTCGTCTCGTGAGGAATCTCTTTGTGCAACCATTTGGTTGTACGTTACGACGCCGACGAGGGGCTGTCAAGAGGTCCGGGGTGCCGAATCTCGGCCCGCGGGGCACGCCGATACTCTAGTGCTAGAGTATCGGCGTGGAACTGACGATCACGGAGCTCACCCTGCTGGGGCTCCTCGTCGAGCGACCTCAGCACGGGTACGAGTTGGAGCAGACGATCGAGCAGCGCGGCATCCGGCGCTGGGCCGAGATCGGCTTCTCCTCGATCTACTACGTCCTGAACAAGCTCGAACGTCGTGGACTGGTCTCCGGCGACGAACCGGACGGAGGCGCGCGAGCGCGACGGGTGTTCCGCCCGACCGCCGCCGGACGCGAGGCGGCAGCGGCCGAGACCGCCGCGCGCCTCACACACGACCGCCCGGTGGTGCATCCGTTCCTCACCGGGCTCGCCAACCTCGCCCTCCTCCCGGAGCAGACCTACCGCGACGCCCTCGCGACGCGGCTCTCGGAGATCGACGCGCGCCTCGCCGCTGTCGAAGCGGCCCGCGCGGCGCAGGCTCCCCTGCCGCCCGCCGCCGCGGAGGTGTTCTCGTTCTCGCTCGCCCTTCTCGAGGCGGAGCGGACGTGGCTCGCGCAGCGCGTCGCGGTGAGCCGATGACCACCGCGGCCGTACCCGCATCCCGGGGTTCGGGCCCGACCGTCGTGCCGGGCCTCCCTCACACCGGGGGCCTCCACTGCGAGACCACCAGCCTTGGCGTGCTCCTGACCGCCGTGGGGGTTCGCCTCTCCGAGCCGGCGCTCTTCGGCCTCGGCGGCGGGCTCTCGTTCATCTATTGGGACTCGACGCGGCAGGCACTGCCGTTTCTCGGCGGACGGGTGAAGCCGTTCGCTCTGACCGAGACCCTCGCATCGCGGCTGGGGCTCGATCTCCGCGTGCAGGAGACGGGCTCGCCGCGCAGGGCGTGGGAGAGCGTGGCGACCGCGATCGACGCCGGCGTCCCCGTGGGCCTCCAGCTCGACAGCTACGACCTCGACTACTTCACCTCGCGTGTGCACTTCGCCGGGCACATCGTCGCGATGTACGGCTACGACGACACCACGGCCTACCTGATCGACACGGCCCAGCAGGGCGGTCGCGTCCGCACGAGCAGAGCCTCGCTCGAACGGGCGCGCGCGGCTCGCGGACCGATGTCGGCCCGGCATCGATCCTTCACGCTGGCACCGGGAGACGCGCCCCCGACGACGGAGCTTCCGCTTCCCGCAGCGCTGCAGGCCACGGCGGCGTGCGCGCGGGAGTTCCTGTCTCCCCCGATCGCGAACCTCGGGCACCGCGGCATCCGCACGGCGGCGGTGCGCGTCCGCTCGCTGCTCGAACGCGTGGCGGACCCGCCGCAGGACCTCGCGACGATGGCGACCCTCATGGAACGCGCGGGCACGGGAGGAGCGCTCTTCCGCAACCTCTACCGTGACTTCCTGACGGAGGTCTACGAGCTGCTGCCCGCCGGTGACACCGCCTCCGCCATCGCCGCGGGACGCGACGCCTTCGCAGAGTCCGCGCTCCTGTGGACCGAGGTCGCGCGCCTCCTCGAACGCGCCGGGGCGACGGGCAACCAGGAGCATCTGGCGGAGGCTTCGCGGAACCTCGAGAAGATCGCCGATCTCGAGACCGCCGCGATGTCGGCGCTCCGCACCGTCGACGAGGGCATCGACGAGATCTGACGCCGCCCGGCGCGATCCGCCGCGCCGGCCACGGAGGTCAGGTCGTGCAGGCCACGGAGGTCAGGCCGCGGAGGCGCAGGCGACGCACATCGTCGCCATCGGCCGCGCCTCCAGGCGAGCCGCGGGGATCGGATTGCCGCACCGCACGCAGACGCCGTACGTCCCCTCGTCCATGCGAGCCAGGGCCGTCACGACGTCGGCGCGTTCGCGCTCGGCGCCGGCACGCAGGGCTTCCACCCGCTGCCACTCACCGGACAGGGTGGAGCCCTCGGGGTCGTGCTCGTCGTCTGCGGTGGCCTCGGCGCGAGCCTCGCGGAGTGACGCCGCGTCGGCATCGAGGCGCGCGAGCTGCGCGTCGAGCGCGTGCAGTTGCTCCGTCAAGGCCGTCCGGTCCATGCCTCGACCGTACGCCGACCCCCCGACACCTCCCTGTCAACCCGGTTCCCCTCGCGTGACGACGGCGCCACGGTGGAGGGGAAGTCCCGGCCGGCCGAGGCGCGGGCATGACGAGAGGAACGCTCGTGTCCGATCCCACATCGCAGCCGCAGGACGAGAACGAGACCGACACTGCCATCGACGAGGCACCCGCCGACGACACGACCGAGGGCGATGAGCAGCTGCCTTCGACGGAGGAACTGGAAGAGCCCAGCACGGAGAAGGACCCCGGTGAGGAACCGACCTCCCCCGCTCCGGCCTCGACCGGCGGTGACGAGCCGAGCCACCGTGCCGTCGGGATCGGCGTCATCGACGACGACCCGCCGACCGACTGACGGATGCGGCACGTGGCCGACGGGTGACAGGATCGGCCCATGCGATGCCTGGTGACCGCAGACCACGAGATCCCCGACCGCCCGCCGCTCACCGTCACCCCGGGTGAGTCGGTCACCGTCGGCGAGCGCGACACGGAATGGCCCGCGTTCGTCTTCGTCACGTCGGGGCACGGCACAGGATGGGTTCCCGCGCGTCACATCGAGATCGAGGGCACGACGGGGGTCATCCGCGTCGCCTACGACACGACCGAACTTCCCGCACGGACGGGCGAGACGGTCGAACTCCTCAGCGACGACCCCGAGAGCGGCTGGGCGTGGTGCCGCAACGATCGCGGGACGGAGGGGTGGATCCCGCATCGCGCCCTCGCCCGGACCGACGGCGCCGCGCTGGGCGATCAGCCGGTGTAGCCGATGAGCCAGGTGAGCCCGAAGCGGTCGCGCACTTGTCCGTCATGGTCGCCCCACGGCTTGAGGGCGAGGGGGTCGATCACTTCTCCGCCCTCCGACAGCGCGGCGAACCAGCGTTCGAGCTCCGGCGGCTCCGCCGTGCCGAGGAGCGAGAACAACACCCCCTCGATCCGCACCGCGGGCTCGCCGCCAGCAGTGTCGGCGGCGAAGAGCTCGACGGGTCCGCGGAGCATCCCGTGCGCGATCGCCTCGTCCGGTCCGTCCTCCCGCCCGAACTCGGCGAACGTGTGGAGGAGGAGCTCGCCGCCGAAGACGTCGCGGTAGAACGTGAGGGCCTCTCGGGCTGTGCCGGCGAAGTGCAGATACGGGGTGAGTCCGGTCATGGCGACGACCCTAGGCCGACCGCGCGGCGACCACCACCCTCCCAACTAGACTGTGGGTGATCCCCCGCCGGCATCCCGAGTCTTGGAGTTCAGCCGCGTGAGCACCCCCGTTCCCTCTGCTGTCGCAGACACCGTCGACAACGCCCTCGCGACGCCGGAGAAGGAGCAGCCGTATGCGGCGCTCGGTCTCAAGCCCGACGAGTACGACCGCATCCGCGAGATCCTCGGCCGCCGCCCCACCAGCGGCGAGCTGGCGATGTACTCGGTGATGTGGAGCGAGCACTGCTCCTACAAGTCGTCGAAGATCTACCTGCGTCGCTTCGGTCAGAAGGTCAGCGACGAGATGCGCGAGCGCCTCATGGTCGGGATGGGCCAGAACGCGGGCGTCGTGGACGTGGGCGAGGGCTGGGCGGTGACCTTCAAGGTGGAGTCGCACAACCACCCGAGCTACATCGAGCCGTTCCAGGGAGCGGCCACCGGCGTCGGCGGCATCGTGCGCGACATCATCTCGATGGGCGCTCGCCCCGTCGCCGTGATGGACCAGCTGCGCTTCGGCGCCATCGACAACCCCGACACGGCGCGGGTCGTGCACGGCGTGGTCAGCGGCATCTCGTTCTACGGCAACTGCCTGGGCCTTCCCAACATCGGCGGCGAGACGGTGTTCGACGCCGTCTACCAGGGCAACCCCCTCGTCAATGCGCTCGCGGTCGGTGTGCTCCGCCACGAAGACCT
>JBMDWQ010000125.1:0-5936 GCA_048594675.1 Microbacterium sp.
CTGCAGCGCGGCATGCTCGTCGCCGGCCTCGTGCTGACGGCCGCGTTCGTCCTCCTCGCTCTCCTCGCCCCGTGGATCGCCCCCTACAGCTATAGCCAGCTGAGCGGTCCCGACGGCAACTTCGGCGCGCAGCAGCCGCCGACTCCTGCGCACCTGCTGGGCACGACGGTCGGCGGCTACGACGTCTTCTCCCGCGTCATCTGGGGGGCACAGACCGCGCTCTACGTCGTGGTCGTCGCGATCGCCCTGTCGATGTTCGTCGGGATCCTGCTGGGGCTCGTCTCCGGATACCTCGGCGGGTGGGTCGACCGCGTGCTCGTGGTGGTCGCCGATGCGATCTACGCCTTCCCGACGCTTCTTCTGGCCATCGTCGTGGCGATCGCCATCAGCCGGGGGCAGTCCGATCTCTGGTCGGGGATCCTGGCGGCCGCCGCCTCCATCACGGTCGTCTTCATCCCGCAGTACTTCCGGGTGGTGCGCGCCGAGGTGGTCCGGGTGAAGTCGGAGGCCTTCGTCGAGTCGGCACAGGTCATCGGCGCCTCGACGCCGCGGATCATGTTCCGCCACGTGCTGCGCAACTCCACCCGCACGCTGCCGCTGATCGTCACGCTGAACGCCTCCGAGGCGATCTCGACGCTCGCGGCCCTCGGCTTCCTCGGGTTCGGCATCGAGCCGACGTCCGCCGCCGAGTGGGGCTACGACCTCAACAAGTCGATCAGCGACGTCGCCGCCGGCATCTGGTGGACGGCGATCCCCCCGGGGATCGCGATCGTGCTCACCGTGCTCGGGATCACCCTGATCGGTGAGAGCCTCAACGACCTGGCCGACCCGCGGCTGCGGGCCCGGCGCCGCTCGGCCCCCCGCACGCCCGCCGACGCCGTCGCGGCCACGCAGCCGGTGGCGCGCGAAGAACGAGGAGAGGTGGAGTGATGGTGGCTCGACCGCAGGATCCCGTCCGCAGCGATGCGCTCGCCGTCGACATCCGTGACCTCGACATCACCTTCGCGACCGACGGCGGCGACGTGGCCGCCGTGCGCGACGTCTCGCTCCAGGTGCACCCGGGAGAGGTGCTGGCGATCGTGGGCGAGTCCGGGAGCGGAAAGACGGTGACGGCGCGCTCGATCCTGGGACTCCTCCCCGAGACCGCCACCACACGCGGCGCGGTCATCCTCGACGGCACCGACGTCGTGGGACTGTCGCCGGATCGCCTCCGTGCGGTGCGCGGCACCAAGGCGGCGATGATCTTCCAGGAGCCCTCCACCGCGTTGAACCCCGTGTTCACGGTCGGGTGGCAGCTCATGGAGGGCCTGCGCGCGCACGGCGTGCACTCGAAGAAGCAGGCGCGTGCCCGCGCGATCGAGATGCTGGGGAGGGTGGGCATCCCCGATCCGGAGCGGCGGGTGGACGACTATCCGCACCAGTTCTCGGGCGGCCAGAAGCAGCGGATCGTCATCGCCATGGCCCTCGCCCTCGAACCCAGCGTGATCCTCGCCGACGAGCCGACCACGGCGCTGGACGTGACCGTGCAGGCCGAGATCCTCGACCTGTTGCGCGACCTCCGCGACGAGACCGGGACGGCGATCATCCTCATCACCCACAACATGGGCGTCGTCGCCGATCTCGCCGACCGCGTGGCCGTGATGCTCGACGGCGAAGTCGTGGAGACCGCGACGGCCAGGGACCTCTTCGCCGCTCCGCAGCACGAGTACACGAAGCGCCTGCTCGACGCGGTGCCGCGGCTCCGGATCGCCGATCGCCCTCTGCCCGCATCGGCGTCGGGCGCCCCCGTGGTCGAGGCGCGGGGACTCGTCATCGAGTATCCCGGGCGCCTGGGCACCGGCACGTTCCGCGCCGTGCACGAGATCGACTTCGCGATCCGGCCCGGCGAGGTGCTGGGGCTGGTCGGCGAGTCGGGATCGGGAAAGACGACGATCGGACGCGCGATCGCGGGGCTCACCCCGGTGGCCGGAGGCTCGCTGCGGGTGCTCGGCACCGAGATGCGCGGCGTGAAGGAGCGCAGCTTCCGCGCCAAGCGCCGAGAGCTGGGCTTCGTCTTCCAGGATCCGGCGACGAGCTTCAATCCGCTCCTCACCATCGCGGAATGCGTCGCCGAGCCGCTCGTCGTCCACGGCGTCGCTCGCAACGCGGCCGATGCCCGCCCGCAGGTCGACGACCTGCTCGAGGCGGTGCAGCTGCCCGCGGCGTTCGGCGACCGGTTCCCGCACGAGCTGTCGGGAGGGCAGCGCCAGCGGGCGTCGTTGGCTCGCGCTCTCGCCCTCGACCCGCGGCTCCTCATCGCCGACGAGCCCACGAGCGCGCTCGACGTGTCGGTCCAGGCTCGTGTGCTCGAGCTGTTCGGCGAGCTGCAGGAGCGGTTCGGGTTCGCCGCACTGTTCATCACGCACGACCTCGCGGTGGTGGACCTCCTCGCCCACCGCGTGGTCGTGCTGCACCGCGGCCGGATCGCCGAGGAGGGGCGGACGGCGGAGGTGCTCGGCTCCCCCACCGACGACTACACGCGACGGCTCATCGCCTCGCTGCCGGTGCCCGATCCGGTCGAGCAGGCAGCTCGCCGGGCGGCGCGGGGGTGAGGACCGGGCGCGTCGTCGCGCGCCATCGCGTCCTGCCCGGCGGTCCGGCGTCGAGTCAGTTCGCGTCCTGCTCCCGCAGCGCCGCGGCGAGGGCGACCTTGCCGTCGAGCACCACTTGGAGCATCGTCTCTGCGGCCAGCTCCGCATCCCCACGCGTGATGGCGTCGACCACCGCCACGTGACGGGCGGCGTCGTCTTCGAGCGACTGCGTGCTCGCCTCCTGCTGCAGGTCGAACGAGAGCTTCATGAAGTCGGCGACCAATGAGCCGAAGCGTGACAGGAACGTGTTGTGCGAGGCGGCGTAGACGGCCAGATGGAACTCGACATCGCGCTCCGCATACGCGGTGTGATCGCCCGCGGCGGCCGCGAGCTCGATGCCGGCCTGCTCGATGCGGCCGAGGTCGTGCATCGTCGCACGCCCGGCGGCGAGGCGGGCGGCGTTGGGCTCGACGATCTGGCGGAGCTCCACGAGATCGCGCATGAGGTCGGTGGCCTGTCCCTCTGCGTAGGTCCAGGTGAGCAGGTCGGAGTCGAAGCTGCTCCACAGCTCCCGCGGTCGCACGCGGGTGCCGACCTTCGGGCGGATGTCGACCAGTCCCTTGGCCGCAAGCACCTTCATCGCCTCGCGCACGGAGGTGCGGCTGACGCCGTACTCCTCGGTGAGGGCGGCCTCTCGCGGCAGGAGATCTCCCGGCTGGTAGGCGCCGCCGGCGATGGCACGGCCCAGGGCCTCGATCACGTGGCCCTGACGCCCCCGGAGGGAGTACCCGGAGCCGGCGTCGGCACTCGTCCCGCTCACCTGTCTCCGACCGTTCGTCACGACGACAGCACCGCGCTGTCGGGCTGCGGGCTAGAGTACAGCGTTTCCCCGTCGACCGTGATCTGCACCGACCGGAGGTAGGGAGCCAGCGCCGCGGTGTCGACCTCGACCCCCAGGCCGGGGGCGTCGGGCACATGGAGGAGGCCGTCGGCGTCGGGCCTCAGGTGGGTGCGGGTGAGGTCGACGGCGAGCTGCTTCGGCTCGGCCGGGTACTCGCAGATCACGCTGGTGGCAAGGCCCGCGAACGGCTGGAGCGAGGCCGACAGCGCAAGGTGCGACGTGAACGTGTGGTTGACGTAGGTGATGCCCAGCCGGTCGGCGTGAGCGGCGATGCGGGCCGACGGCGCGATGCCGCCCACGCGTCCGGTGTCGATCTGCACGAAGCCGATCCCGCCGTGACGCATGAGGTTTCGGGCCATCGCCTCTTCGTGCGCTCCTTCGCCTCCCGCGAGGCGGACCGAGCCCGCTTCCCGCGCGAGCGCGGCGTAGGCTTCGTACTCCGCCGCGCCGAACGGCTCCTCGAGCCAGAGCGCGCGGACGCCGGCGAGGGCGGGAACCCGAGCGGCGGCCGCCTCGACGTCGTTCTCCCACACCTGGCCCGCGTCGACCATCAGCTCGCGATCGGGGCCGATCGCCTCCCGCGCGGCGTGGAGCTGGTCGGCGTCGTCGGCGACGCTTCCGGTGCCGAAGGGACCCCATCCGAACTTCACGGCGCGGAAGCCACGCGCCACCGCGTCGCGACCTCGGGCGAGGGTCTCCTCGGGCGTGTCGCCGAAGAGCACGGAGGCGTAGGGGATCTTCGGGTAGGCCGTCGTCGCCCCGAGGAGGCGCCACACCGGCTCCTCGCGGACGCGACCGAGCAGGTCCCAGAGAGCGATCTCGATGCCGGAGAAGGTGTGGGCCGCCTGGAGGAGGTCCATGCTGTTGCGGGCGACGAGCCGGGCGATCCGCCTGATGTCGTCGGGACCGTCGAGTCGCTCCCCGACAACCGAGTCGGAGACCGGACGGCAGACGCCGTGAGACCGCGGTGCGATGAAGGCCGCGATCGAGGTGAGCGGTGAGGCCTCGCACTCGCCCCACCCTTCGGCGTCGCCGGCGCGGACGCGTACGAGTAGCGCGTCTTGGCTGCCGTCGGCCTCCAGAGTCACCTCGGGCATGCTCGCGTAGAAGAAGTCGACGCTATCGATCCGCACGACGGTCCTCTCTCAGATCGTATGAAAGTCGGTGGTCCGAGATGGGAAGCGCCATCAACGGCGGGGGTGAGAAGTCAATCATCATACTATTACCTCGATGGCATGGGTTGTGCGCAGGGGCGCCGCAGGGGAGAGCGCCAGCGTGGTGCGGGCCCCGTCGCGGCGGAGCGGGTTGTCGGAGGCTGACGTGGTCGCTGAGAAGTCGAACGCCGACACGACGGGCTCGACCCCCAGGCCCCGGTAGGCGCCGCGCCAGGGGGCCGAGGGGAGACCACGGTCGGACAGCCAGAGCATGAGCGAGTCGAAGAGCGTGTCGTCCCACTCCACCGCGACGGTCGTACCGTCGGCGTGGTGCAGGCGGAACGGCGATCGCGCACCCACCAGCTGCACGATCTCCTCGGTGGGGTGGGGCGGCGGGAGCCGGGTGAGGTCGACCGTTCCTCCGGCGGCGGCGGGCACCGCGTCCAGCGAGGTGAAGCGTGCCGCCGGCGCCGTCCGTCCGTCCTCGTGGAGGCGGCCCGGCCATACGCATCCCCACGCGAAGCCGACGTCGAGGCGGGCGCCGCCGGGAGATCCGACCGGGGGGAGCGCGAGGATCGGATGCAGCCCGAGCGAGGTGCGGTGTGGCCGACGGGCGGTGACTTCGAGGTCGAACTCGATGCGCGCGCGTCCCGGAACCGGGCGCACGCGGCGCACGATGCGCGCGGCATCGTGCTCGGGAGGGGGCACGAGCGTTGCGGTGACGGCGGTTGCCCCCTCTTCCGTGGTGTCGGGGGTGAGCTGCCACGAGGCGTCGGCCGTGATGCCGTGCGGGGGTACCGGGACCGGGGTGCCGACCCGGCCCCAGTCCTCCGGGGCGTCGGGCGGGACGGTGGCCGAGCCGAACGGGAGGCACACGAAGTCGCCGCCCAGCATTCGGAGGTGCCCAGGCAGACCCGTGACCTCGGGATCGCCGGGATCCCACGTCGCCTGCGCGAGGGGCTGGACGCGGCGTCTGCCGGCCGTCAGGGTGAGTTCGCGGAGCATCGCCGCAGTGGCGTGCACCCGGCCACGGCCGTGGCTCCACGCCAGCTCGACGGAATCGTCCATGATCACCTCTTGACCCAAAGGTATTATCTAAACGAGAATTGCGCTACATTCGATCCCGAGGTTTCGGGGGCTGTTGCTCTCGAGAACGTCTTAGGTAAGATCAATGCGACTCGAAAGCAAGGACGCCCGATGTTAGCTGCGAACCGCACGGCGCTGGTCACCGGCGCTGCCAGCGGCATCGGCGCTGCCGTCGCGCGGCGGCTGGCCGCGGCGGGGCATCGGCTCGTCCTGATCGATCGGGAT
>JBMDWQ010000126.1:0-9474 GCA_048594675.1 Microbacterium sp.
GTGCCGGGCCTGCTCATGGTCGCCGGATCGCTCTTCTGGTACGCGAGCCTCATGAACGTGGACACGCCGATCTGGATGTTCCTCCTTCCCTCGGCCGTGATGGGAATCGGGAACGCCGGGATGTGGGGGCCGCTGGCCACCACCGCGACCCGCAACCTCGGTCCGCGTCAGGCGGGCGCGGGCGCCGGCATCTACAACACCACTCGTACGATCGGGTCGGTGATCGGTTCGGCCGCGATCGCCGCCGTCATGCAGGCACGCCTGAGCGCCAACCTTCCCGGAGCGTCCGACGCGGCGGGGGAGTTCGGCGGAGGCACTCTGCCGCCGTTCGTGCTCGACGGCTTCTCGACCGCCATGGCGCAGTCGATCCTCGTTCCCGCCGGAGTGATCCTGGTCGGCGTCGTGGCGGTGCTGTTCCTGCGCCGTCCGCCGCTCACGCCGCAGCGCTGACACCCGGCGCCGACCACTGACGAGGGCTCCCGCCGTCGGGCGGGGGCCCTCGTCAGCCCGCCGAGGGTTCCTCGGCGACGCGAGCGGCGATGTCGCGGCGGTGGTGCGACCCGTCCAGCGCGAGGGCGTCGACCGCGCGGTAGGCGCGGTCGCGGGCCTGGAAGAACGTGTTGCCGAGCGCCACGACGTTGAGGACCCGTCCGCCGGTCGCGATGAGCGCTCCGTCGCGAACAGCGGTGGCAGCGTGCGCGAGGTGCACCCCTTCGACGGCTTCCGCGGCCTCGAGCCCGTGGATCTCCCGCCCGGTCACGGGCGCTTCGGGATAGCCTTCGCTCGCCACGACCACCGTCACCGCCGCCGCTTCGGCGAACTGCGGTGCCGGCTCGTCCTCCAGGTTTCCGCTCGCGGCGGCCATGAGGAGGCTAGACAGGGGGGTCGCGAGGCGGGCGAGCACGACCTGGGTCTCCGGATCGCCGAAGCGGGCGTTGAACTCGATGACCTTCACGCCCTGCTCGGTGAGGATCAGCCCGGCATACAGGAGGCCGATGAAGGGGGTGCCCTCTGCGTCGAGCTGGCGGATGACCGGCTCCGCGACGGTGCGGGTGACCTCCGCGACGAACTCCTCTTCGCCGCCGAACGCGCCCGCCAGCCACGGGAGGGGAGAGTAGGCGCCCATGCCGCCGGTGTTCGGACCTTCGTCGCCGTCGTAGGCGCGCTTGAAGTCCTGGGCCGGGCTCAGCGCCCGGACGGTGTCGCCGTCTGACACGAAGAAGAGCGACACCTCGGGGCCGCTGAGGAACTCCTCGATCAGGACGGGGGAAGCGCCGAGGTACGCGTCGGCGTGCGCGAGGGCGGCGCCCCGGTCGGAGGTCACGATGACCCCCTTTCCGGCGGCGAGGCCATCGGCCTTGACGACGTACGGCGCGCCGTACTCGTCGAGCGCGGACTCGACCTCCGCGCGCGTGTGGGCGCGGGTGGCGCGACCGGTCGGAACTCCGGCGGCCTCCATGATCCGCTTGGCGAACGCTTTCGAGCCCTCCAGCTGTGCGGCCGCCTTGCCGGGGCCGAAGACCGGGATGCCGCGCTCGCGGAGGGCGTCGGCGACGCCGGCGACGAGCGGGGCTTCGGGGCCGACGACGACGAGGTCGATGCGCTCGGAGTTGGCATACTCGGTGACCGCGGCCGGGTCCACGGGATCGAGGGTGGGAACGAGGGCGGCGACCTCGCCGATGCCGGCGTTCCCGGGGGCGGCGAACAGCTCGTGACCGGCCTCCTCTCCCTTCAGAGCGAGGAGGATGGCGTGCTCGCGGGCACCGGAACCGAGGACGAGGATGCGCACCCCTCCAGCCTACCGAGGCGGGCTCGCGGCTACGGTGGAGTCCATGGCGCGCAAGATCTCCACCGACGACGGGCGTGCGGCCCTCGCCGCTGCCGCCGGCGAGGCACCGGCGCGCACCGAGCTTGCCACCGCCGTCCGCTACCTGTTGCAGCTGCTCGCGGAGAAGGCGCCGGGCAACTCCGTGGAGGTGCGCGTGCCCCCGTTCGGCGCGGTGCAGGTGCTGGAGGGTCCCCGGCACACGCGGGGGACTCCTCCCAACGTCGTGGAGACCGACGCGGCCACCTGGATCGCACTGGCCACGGGGACACTCGCGTGGGACGACGCGGTCGCCTCCGGCCGGATCCTGGCCTCCGGCACGCGCGCCGACCTGACGGCGCTCCTGCCTCTGCGCCCGTAACCCCGCGGTGCCTCTCGTCCGCGGTGGCCGTCAGCCGCTCGACGCCGAGGGGGCGGCTCGTCCACGGGTCGACGGTGAACCGCTCAGCACCACCACACCGCCAAGGCCGGCGATGAGCACGAGCACGGCGAGCATCGCGGCGAGCGCACCCGCGGCCAAGACGACCCGCTCGTCGATCGGCGCCGCTGCAGAGGCGACCGGCGCAGCGGCGACCCGCTGGATGAGGACGACCTCGTGCGCCGCCTGCGGGGGAGCCGGTGCCTGGGCCGCGGCGCGGAGGCGCGGCTTCGGCGGGGCGACCACTGTCTGCGTGACCGTCAGGGAGCCGGGGCCCTCCACAGCGGCGGGCTCAGGGACGCGGCAGCTCTCCGTGGCGCACACGGTGATCGGCAGCGGCACCTTCCGGGGCTGGATCGTGCCCGCGCCGCCCGCGGTCGTGTACCAGTACGAGCTCTGGCCGGTGAGGGCCTGGAACCGCACGAACTCGGCGGGGAACGCGCCCCACCATGCCCGGTTCTCCGCTGTCCGCGCCGGCTGCGGGTTCCGCCCCGCGACCTCCGCCGGGACGGAGACCCCCAGGTAGTCGGGGATGTGCGTGAACCCGGTCGCGGTAACCGTCACGCCCGTCAACCGCGCCAG
This sequence comes from Microbacterium sp., assembly GCA_048594675.1. Taxonomy (GTDB): domain Bacteria; phylum Actinomycetota; class Actinomycetes; order Actinomycetales; family Microbacteriaceae; genus Microbacterium. Next base: position 2,826 of record JBMDWQ010000126.1, read on the forward strand.
AACCACCGACCGGGGGGCGATGCGGCCCCAGACCGACGTGTCGTCCATGTCCGAGGCGTAGCCGGAGAGCGTCGCCGTGAGCGTTCCGGACCCATCGGGGCCGACCGTGAGCACGGGGTCGGCGGCCGACCAGTAGGTCATGCCGCCGTAGTAGGCGACCGTGAACGCGCCCTTCCACGAGAGCCGTGCGGTGCCCTTCTCGGGATCGATCACGCCGGTGCCCCCGGTGATCCGCACCCGCGTCTGGGTGACGCTGTCGGCCGCGCTCGTCGTCTTGCCGTTGACGCTCGTGCCGTCGGCGGTGTCGCACCGGGTCGACCACGTGGGCCGTTCGTCGGTTCCGCCCGTGCTGCGCACGATCGTGGTGTTGCCGTCGCGGCTGCGGTAGAAGCCGTCGGCTTCCGTCCAGACCCGCGCCGATCCCGCATCTCCCGCGATCCCCGCGGAGAGGAAGTTGCAGCCGCCGAAGTAGGCGCCGCCGCTGCTCTCGTTGTTGATGCCCCAGTCGAACAGCGCGCCGGAGGTCTCCCGCGGGCCTTCGCCCTCCTCGGGTGTCGTCCCTCCGTCATCGCCCGGTTCTGTCGTGCCGGCGGCCCGCACGGTGAGCGTCGCCTCGCGCGAGACGGCTTCGCCGAGCGCGTTGGAGATCACGACCCGGTAGCGCGTGCCGTCGAGCGCGCGTGTGGCCGTCACCGTGAGCGCCGCGGTGGTCGCGCCGTCGACATCGGTCCATGCCGACGTGCCGGTGCGGCTCTGCCAGCGGTAGGTCAACGGTCGTCCGCTCGCCGAGACGGTGAACGACGCAGTCCGGCCGTCCTCGACCGTGGTCGACTGCGGGTGCGACGTCACGGCGGGGGCGATGGGGGCGGGTGCGTGGGCGCCGACGGTGACCACGAGGGGCGTGGGAACCTTCCGGGGCTGGATGCTGTCGGCGCCTCCCTCGGTCGTGTACCAGTAGGAGTTCTGTCCCGTCAGCTCCTGGAACCGCAGGAAGTCGGACGGGAACGCTCCCCACCAGGCGGCGTTGGCCGTCGTCTTGACCGCCTGCGGATTGCGTCCGGCGATCTCGGCCGGGATCGGGACGTCGAGGAAGTCGGGACGAAGGCTCAGCCCCGAGGCAGACACCTCGACGTCGCGGAAGGTGGCCAGGGTCACCGACCGCGCGGGCAGCGGCGCCCAGATCGATGGATCGTCCATGTCGGCCGCATAGCCGGAGAGCTGCGCGGTGAGCCTGCCGGTTCCGTCGGCGTCGATCGCCAGCACGGGGTCGGATGCCGACCAGTAGGTCATGCCGCCGTAGTAGGCGACGGTGAAGGAGCCCTGCCAGGTGATCTCCGCCGTCCCCGCAGAGACGTCGATCGTGCCGGATCCGCCGGCGATCTGTACGCGGGAGTCGGTGTGGCTGCGCGGCGAGGTCGCACTCACGACTCCGGCGACGGAGTCCCCCGTCGGGGTCTGACACTTGCTCGCCCAGGTCGGACGGGTCAGGGAGCTGCCGTCGGCGGTGGGCTTGACGATCGTGGTGTTGCCGTCTTCGGAGCGGTAGAAGCCGTCGGCCTGCGTCCACATGCGAGCGCTGCGGGTGTCGCCGGCGATTCCCGCGGAGAGGAAGTTGCAGCCACCGAAGTAGGAGCCGCCGTTGCTCTCCTGGTTGATCCCCCAGTCGAAGAGCACGTCGGACACCTGGAGCGGCCCCTCATCTTCGGGGTCGGGCGTCGGGGTTGGGGTGGGAGTGGGGGTGGCCGTGGGCTCGGGCGTCGGTGCGGGTGCGGTCGGGGTCGGGCTCGGCGTGGCGGTCGGGGTGGGCGTCGGCGTGCTCGTGGGGGTGGGAGTCGGGGTCGGGGTGGTTTCCGAGTCCTCGGAGCCGGAGCCGCCCGCCTCCTCGTCCACGGGAACCTCATCCGCGGCGTCCCCCGGAGCTTCGCCGTCCGTCGCCGCGGCATCGGCCGTCGTGTCCGCGCCGGTGTCCTCCGCGGCCGCCGCCTCCGGCACGCTCTCCGTGGCGAAGGCGGGCGTGGCGGAGAAGGGCGCGGCGAGCAGTGTGAGGGCCGTCGCGAGGCCGAGGGTGGCCCGCAGGGAGGGCCGTGCGTGCGTCCGGGCCACCTCAGGCCCCTCCCTTGTCCGTCGAGCCCGCGCCGTCAGAGGCCGTCGGAGCACCGGAGGCCGCCGGGACCGCCTCACGCGCCCGGCGACGCTGCGACAGCACCGCCCACACCAGGAAGGCGATCGCGAGGACCGCAAGGATCCCCACCCCGAGCACGGCCCACAGCAGGATCGAGAGGAGCTCGGTCGTATCGGAGGCCTCCGTGGCGGCGACGGGGGCGGCGGAGGGCGTGACCTCCTCGACCACGATCGTCGTGTGGGTCGGAGCGGGGGTCGGCGCCGCCGACGGGGTCTCCGCTCCTCCCGCGGCGGAGGTGTCGTCATCGCCGTACAGGTCGCGGAACGTGATCGGCGTGAAGGTCTCGTTGTTCGCGTTCTTCACGCCGTGCGCGCCGATCGTGATCACGCCGCACTGCACGACGCGGCAGTCCACCTCGCCCGGCTTCCCGTCGCGGTCGAGGGAGGTGAAGGTCGCGCCGGGCACGTCCAGGACGGCCGACCAGGTGCCTGCGGCGTCGACCTCGCCTCCGTTGGCGGCGTACGACGTGGAGCTCCCGGGGAACGCGACGAAGGAGATGTAGCCCGTGGGCTTGTCCTCGTCGTCGGGGACGTAGCGGTAGTCGCTCCCGGTCACGCCGCCCTGACTGGGACGCCAGCCGTCGTCGACCCAGCCGAACATCACGTAGATCCCACCGAAGCCGTTCTTGATCGACTGGAAGCCCGACCCGGTCACGCGGAGCTTGGTGAGGTAGGTCGGATCGGCCACTCCCTTCAGCTCGGGGCTTCCGTCCACATGCACCTCGACCGAGGCGGCGGCGTGGGCCGGGGCGGCGGGTCCGGCCACCGCCACGCCGCCGGCGGCCAGCACCCCGAACAGCAGTCCCGAGAGCACACGCGAGAGCGCTCCGGTCCCGCGGGAACGCGAGCGGCGCGACCGAGGCATCGGAGGAAGTGGACGACGGGCGGAGGGAGCGCTCATGCGGGAACCTCTCGGTGGGGTGGGCGGGCGGGGGGTCGGACCGGCAGGATCACGGTCGCTCCCGAGACGGGATGGGTGAGCACCTCGACGTCTTGGCGATAGACCGCGGCGATCCGCCCGGGGGTCAGGACGTCGTCGGGCCGCCCGGTCGCCTCGACACGCCCCTCGGAGAGGAGCACGATGCGATCGGCGTAGGCGGCCGCGAGGTTCAGATCGTGCAGGACGACGGCGACCGCGTCGCCGTGCGCCGCACACTCGCGGGTCAGTCGCAGCACGTCCTCCTGGTGCCGCAGGTCGAGAGCTGCGGTGGGCTCGTCGAGGAGCAGGATCCCGGTGCGCTGGGCGAGCACGCGGGCCAGCCCCGCCCGCGCGCGCTCGCCGCCGGACAGGGAGGGCACGTGGCGTTGCCGGAACCGCTCGATGTCGGTGGCGCGCAGCGCGTCGGTCGTCGCCTCCTCGTCCTCCTCCTCGCGAGGAGTCCGTCGCCACGGGGCGCGGCCCATCTCCACCACCTGCTCGACCGTGAAGGGGAAGGAGACGCGGTTCTCCTGGAGGAGGACGGCGCGCCGGCGAGCGAGGTCAGCCAGCGACCAGTCCGCGAGGTCGCGCCCCGCGATCCGGACCGTGCCGGCCGTGCGTCGCTGGTCGCCCGTGAGAGCGGCCAGGAGCGTCGACTTGCCCGCTCCGTTCGGACCGATGAGGGCCACCACCTCGCCCGCGTGCACCGTGAGCGACGCGTCGTCGAGAATGCGTCGTCCGCCGATCTCGACGCAGACGCCGCGCGCGTCGATCGCGGCTGCGCCCGGGGTCAACCGCTCGGGCAGTTCCAGGGAGCGCGACAGCAGCGAGGCGATCATCCCCACCCTCCCGCCTTGCTGCGGGTGCGGCGCAGCAGCCAGAAGAAGAACGGCCCGCCGACGATCGAGGTGAGCATGCCGATGGGCAGATCCGCCATCGGCACCGCGGTCCGGGCGACGAGGTCGGCCGCCAGCAGCAGCACCGCGCCCCCGAGCACGCTCGTGACCAGCAGCGGCAGATGCGCCGGGCCGATGATCATCCGCATGAGGTGCGGCACGACGAGGCCGACGAACGCGATGATGCCGGCGAACGCCACCGCCGATCCCACCAGGAGCGCCGTCACGACGATCACGACGATGCGGAGGAGCTCGACGTTGACGCCGAGGTGGCGTGCGCTCTTCTCGCCGAGTGCGAGCAGGTCGAGGGAGCGGGTGACGGCGAAGGCGACGATCAGGCCGACGACGATGAGCGGAAGGATGATGCCCACCTGCTGCCAGCGCGAGCCGTTGAGGCTGCCGAGCTGCCAGAAGACGATCTGCTCTCGCGCCTGCTGGTCGCCGAGGAACGTGAGGAAGGCCAGGCCCGCGCCGGTGAACGCGTTGATGGCGATGCCGGTGAGCACGAGGGTGACCACCTCGGTGCGTCCGCCGGCGCGGCTCATCGTGTAGACGACGAGGGTCGCCAGCAGCCCCGTCGCGAAGGCGACGAGCGCGATCGTCCACTCGCCCGCGAACGTCCACCCGAACACGATCACGGCCGAGGCGCCCAGGGCGGCACCTGAGGACACGCCGACGACGCCCGGCTCGGCGAGCGGGTTGCCGAAGATCGCCTGCATGAGCAGTCCCGCGGCGGCCAGGGCCGCCCCGACGATCACGGCCATCGCCACCCGGGGGAAACGGATCGTCCACAGCGCGTTGTAGCCCTGGGGATGCTCGGGGAGCGGGCCCACGGGGATGCCGATTCCGCGCAGGAGGGCACCGAGGACCTCCTCCGGACGGACGTACAGCTGGCCCGTTCCGGCCGAGACGAGCACGAGGGCGACGAGGGCGACGGCGAGCCCGACGATGAGGGCGCCCCGTCGCAGCGTCCGCGGTCTCGGCGGCCGCGCCTCCGCGACGTCGCTGTCGAGGGTCGCCGAGCCGGTCACGGGGCGACGCCGCTCTGTTCGGGGGCATATATCGCGCGGGCGAGGGCCTCGATCACGGCCGCCGAGCGGGGACCGAAGCTCAGCACCGCGTCGTCGCTCATGTCGACGATCCGGCGGTGCTGGCCCGCGGGGGTCTCCGCGACGGCCGGCACCTGGGTCAGGAGACCTTCGACGCCGTCGACCGAGGCGAGCCCCTTCGTCATCATGAGGATCACGTCGGGTGCCGCGTCCACGAGCGCTTCCGCGGTCATCGGACGCATCCCTCTCCACCCGATCTCGCCCGCGACGTCGATGCCACCGAGACTCTCGATCAGCGAATCCGCTCCCGAGCCCTCCCCGAAGATGTAGTAGATGCCGGCGCTCCCGCGGACGTAGAGGAAGAGGATGCGGGGGCGGTCGGCCGCGTCGGAGGGGGCGAGGGCGGCGACCTGAGCGACGATGTCGTCGATCTCGGCGCTCACTCGTTCCGCAAGGCGCGCGCCGGCGTCGGGAACGCCGAGGGCCGCGGCGACGGCGTGAATGATCTCGTCGCCGTTCTCCATGCTCCGCTCGGGCGTGATCAGGACGACGGGGATGCCTGCTTCGCGCATCTGCAGCACGACGTCCCACGGTCCGATGGACGAGTCGGTGAGGATCACCGTGGGCTGCAGTTCCAGGATCGCCTCGCCGTTGAGCTCGTGGCCGTTCTGGGTGACGAGGGGCAGGTGCGCGGCCTCGGGGAATCCCGTGGAGGTGTCGCGGCCGACGAGGTTGTCGCCCAGGCCGAGCCCGAACACCGTCGCCGAGAGGGTTCCCGAGATGTCGAGTGCGAGGATGCGGCTGACGTCGGTGACGGTGACTTCGGTGCCCTGGTTGTCGGTGACGGTAGCGGGGAGGTCGGGGTCGACCTCGCCCGACACCGGTGTGACGCTCGCCGAGGGGAGGCAGGCAGACGTCGGGCCCGTGTACTCCTTGGGCGCGGCGAGGGCGTCCAGCTGGGCCAGAGGGATGTCCGCGCCGCGGCATTCCCCGCCGCTCGCTTTCCCGCCGGCCTGCGGAGTCGGGCCGGCACAGCCCGCGAGGAGGAGGATCGCGCCCAGGACGAGAGGGAGCAGGCGGCGGCGGGGAGAAGAGAGCATCAGGACCTGTCGAAGCCGGTATATGCGGGCACGAGAAAGGGCCGCGACAGCGCATTCCGGATGCGGCATCCGGGGGGTGTGCGACCAACTTAGGTTAGGCTAACATGACCTTCGCCCGGGCTGCACGGTAGCGAAGCTCCGCCCGGGTCCGAACACCCGACACCGACCCAGGGGGAGATCAGTGAGTCACTCACGTCCCGTCCATCCGACCGACCGAAGGCCACGAAGAGGCGCTGTTCGCGGCACGCTCGCCTCACTCGCCACCGCTGCGCTCGTCGCAGGTGGCCTTGCCGCCACCCCCCTCGCCGCGAGCGCCGCGACCGCCGGTGCCATCTCCGACGCGGTCTTCACGTGGGGGATCAGCAAGGAGGCCGGAGGCGGCGCGTTCTTCGGCGGCTGCAACTTCCTCTCCGCCGGGATCGCGGGTGACACCGGGTCGTCTCGCCTGTGGGCGGAGTCGGACGGCTTCTACAAGACCTCCGACGGCAACGTCAGCATCGTCAA
>JBMDWQ010000127.1:0-2479 GCA_048594675.1 Microbacterium sp.
GTCCTCTTCGGCGCGCGCACCGGCGGCGACGGCATCGGGGGCGCGTCGATCCTCGCGTCCGACACCTTCGCCGACGGCGGCCCCACCAAGCGCCCGGCCGTGCAGGTGGGCGACCCGTTCGCCGAGAAGGTGCTCATCGAGTGCTGTCTGGAGCTCTACCGCGGCGAGCTCGTCGAGGCGATCCAGGACCTCGGTGCCGCGGGGATCTCCTGCGCCACGAGCGAGCTGGCCGCCAACGGCGGATCGGGAATGCGCGTGGACCTCGAGAACGTCCTGCTGCGCGACCCCTCGCTCACGCCGGAGGAGATCCTCATGAGCGAGAGCCAGGAGCGGATGATGGCGATCGTCGCTCCCGAGAAGCTCGACGCTTTCCTCGCCGTCACCGAGAAGTGGCAGGTGGAGACGAGCGTCCTGGGCGAGGTGACCGGCGACGGGCGCCTGCAGATCTTCTGGCACGGCGAGCAGATCGTCGACGTCGATCCGTCGACCGTCGCCGTCGACGGCCCGGTGTACGAGCGCCCGGTGGCCTATCCGACGTGGATCGACGCGCTCCGCGACGATTCGGCGGCCGCCCTTCCTCGCACCGACGACCCCGATGAGCTGCGGGACCAGTTCCTGCAGCTCCTGGGCAGCCCGAACCTCGCCGACACGTCCTGGATCACCAACCAGTACGACCGCTACGTCATGGGAAACACCGCCCTGAGCTTCCCCGACGACTCCGGCATGATCCGCGTCGACGAGGAGTCGGGACTCGGTTTCGCGATCGCGACCGACTGCAACGGTCGCTTCTGCCAGCTCGACCCGTACGCGGGCGCGCAGCTCGCCCTCGCCGAGGCGTACCGCAACGTCGCCGTCAGCGGCGCGGTGCCCACCGCGGTCACCGACTGCCTCAACTTCGGCAGCCCCGAGAACCCCGAGGTCATGTGGCAGTTCGGGCAGGCCGTCGACGGCCTCGCCGACGCGTGCCTGGAGCTGGGCGTTCCGGTGACCGGCGGCAACGTCAGCTTCTACAACCAGACAGGCGACCAGCCGATCTTCCCCACCCCCGTCGTGGGCGTGCTCGGGATCATCGACGACGTCGCCCGTCGCATCCCGTCGGGGTGGCAGGACGCCGGTGAGAACATCTACCTCCTCGGCGTGACGGCCACCGAGCTCAGCGGCTCGGCATGGGCCGACACCGTCCACGGGCACCTCGGCGGCCGGCCGCCGGCGGTCGATTTGGCGCAGGAGAAGAAGCTCGCCGAGCTGATCCACGCGGCCTCGCAGCAGGAGCTCATCTCGTCGGCGCACGACCTCTCGGCCGGCGGCCTCGGACAGGCCCTCGCCGAGGCCGTCATGCGTTTCGGCGTGGGCGCTCGGGTGTGGCTGCGCGAAATCATGGAGCGCGACGGCGTGGATGCCGCCACGGCCCTCTTCAGCGAGTCGACGGGTCGCGTCATCGTGTCGGTGCCCCGCGAGGAGGACGTCAAGTTCCGCGGACTGTGCGAGGGGCGCGGGTACCCCGTGCTGCGGATCGGTGTCACCGACGCGCCCGCGACCGCGGAGTCGGCCCTCGAGGTGCAGGACGTCTTCACGCTGCCGGTGTCGGAGCTGCGTCAGCGTTCCCGCGCGACGCTTCCCGCCGCCTTCGGCACCGTGATCGAAGAGCCCGCACACTGACGCGCTCGGTCGCACGACAGGAGAGAGCGATGTCCGATGACGCAGAGTACGAAGGCATGAACGCCGCCCGCACGCGGCGGACCCGGATCGTCGCCTGGGTGGTGATCGTCTCGCTCATCCTCGTGGGAGGCGGATCGACCGTCCTCGCGCTGATCTTCGGCTGAGACGCTCAGCCGAAGGAGGTCACCGCGATACCCAAGCCTCCAGGGCGATGACGACGCCCTCGACGAGGCGGACGTAGCTGTCGTCGGTGGACACCGGCAGCTCGAAGGCGCCGCCCGTCTCCAGCGAAACGAACCCGTGGAGCGCGGAGCGCAGGAACCGTGTGGCATCGACGAGCTGATCCGGCCCGAGGTCGAAGCCGCGCAGAATCACGGAGATGAGCTCGACGAGGCGCTCCGACGCCGCCTCGTCCTCCGTGTCTCCCGGAACGGGCGCCCGAGTGGTCAACGGATACTGGCCCGGATGCGCGATGGCCCACGACCGATAGGCCTCGGCCATCGCCCGAACCGCGTCGGCAGACGAGCGCCCCACCGCCGCACGCGCCAAAACCGCCGCCATCTCCTCCTTCGCCCGCACCGCGACTCCGCGCTGGAGGTCGGCGAGGCCCTGTACGTGTTTGTAGAGCGAGGGCGGTTTCACCCCGAAGCTGTCGGCGACCAGCGCCAGGCTGAGTGAGCCCGCTCCAGCGTCGTCGAGTATCTGTGCGGCCCGATCGATCACGATGGAACGGCTGAGTCCTGCCCTAGGCACGGTGCAGCTCCTCCTCGATGAAGTGGATGATCGCGTCGGCCGTCACGTCCGGTTGCTGGACGTGGGG
>JBMDWQ010000128.1:0-1604 GCA_048594675.1 Microbacterium sp.
CCGATGGCGGCATTGAGGCTCGCGGTGACGAGGGCAGTCGGCCGAGAGGACAGCGCGAGCACCTTACGGGTGGCGGCGGCGCCGGCGGGGGCCTCCCATCCGGCGGGGACGATCCATTCCTCGTGCACGGCGAGGTCGGCGGCGGTCATGGACTGGCGGAAGCCCTCCAGGCGGCGAAGGGCCGCGTCGTGGCGGGGGGCTCCGGCGATGAAGCCGATGTCTTCGTGACCGAGGTCGCGGAGGTGATCGATCGCGATCGCCACGGCACGGCGGTCGTCGAGGGCCACCGATCCCACGTGCCCCTCCAACCGGGTGTTGAAGAGGACGACGGGCACGTCGAGCTGGGTAGCGGCGAGGAGGTCGTCGTCGGTGAGGTGCTCGTTCCGCTGCAGGATCACCCCGTCGACGCGGCCGTGACCGATGACCTCAGCGACCGATCGCGCATCGGCGGAGTCGGTGTCGAGCTGCGCGAGGAACACCGACGAGTGCCGATCGTGCACCACTTCCTGCACCCCCTGGTGGAGGCTGGAGAAGATCGCGTTGTTGACCTCGGGGACGATCAGCGCGATCGCCCCGGCCCGCGACAGCCGGAGCGCCCGGGCGCGGTGGTCGGGCACGTAGTTGAGCTCTTCGGCGGCCGCCATCACCCGTTCCCGGGTCTGCGGACTGATTCGCGCCTCGGTGTCGTTGTTGAGCACACGGGAGGCGACGCTCAGCGACACCTGCGCACGCGCCGCGACGTCTCTGAGGCGGGCCATGCCGCTGATCCTATCGATTGCGCAGCCTCTCGTGGGGTTGTGATCGTCCCTTACGCGATACGTCGCAGAGATGTGATGGGCTCCGGGAGCCCGCCGATCAACCCCACCAGTCTTGCGAGGGCATGAGAATCTCCACGCTCAGTCGACGGAGCTTCTCATCGATGTCGACCGCGTTCCGATCGAGCACCAGGCGGCCATTTCTCAGCGAGTCTCCCCCCACGATCATCTGCCCGTATTTCGCCTTTCCCTCAGTGCGAAAGAGCAAGTAGTTTCCCACATTCGTGCGCCAGCCTTCCTCGCACAGCACGTTGGCGCACAGGGCCTCAGTATCCTCAACGCTCGTTACATCGGGGGCCCAGGCCCTGACTACCGCGCCGAGCCCCTGAACCTCCCAGGTGGGCCGTCCCCAGAAGTAGTCCAGGGCTGCGTACGCACCGAAACCCAGAGCGACTGCAGCAGCAAGACCGAGTGGTATCCAGAGGCGCCTCCGGCGTCGTCCTGCGGGAGCGGGGGGCACGTGAATCTCGCCGATCATGTGGTTCTCACTCGTCACCACTACAGCTTCGCTCCAACCGAGGCGTAGCGCCAAGAACCTAGATCGAGCTGCCAGACGCCACCAGATCGGCACGGACGTCCTCGCCGCGGATGGCGCGGTACGGGATGCCGCCCTGGAGCGAGCGCACCGTCGCCAGAGCGGCGGCGTTGCCGTACTCGAAGCACTGCGCGGTCACCCGCGCCGACGCGAGCGCCTCGTGCTCGGCGCCCAGGCACCGGCCCGCGACGATGATGTCTTCGCCGGCCTCCGGAACGAGACTGAGATAGGGCACGTCGTACCAGTCGTCGATG
>JBMDWQ010000129.1:0-26084 GCA_048594675.1 Microbacterium sp.
ACGAAGCCCCATCACGACGCGTGGCTTCGCGATGTGATCTCGCTCGATCTGCCGGGTGCTTTCGCGATGACCGAGACGGGGCACGGATCCGACGTCGCCGCGATCGGCACCACGGCCACCTACGACCCCGATACCGAGGAGTTCGTCATCCACACGCCGTTCCGCGGCGCCTGGAAGGACTATCTGGGCAACGCGGCGCTCCATGGCAAAGCGGCGACCGTGTTCGCACAGCTGATCACGGGGGGCATCAACTACGGCGTCCACTGTTTCTTCGTCCCGCTGCGCGACGACGAGGGCAACTTCCTCCCCGGTGTCGGGGGTGAGGACGACGGGGTCAAGGGTGGCCTCAACGGCATCGACAATGGTCGGTTGCACTTCGACCACGTGCGCGTCCCCCGCACGAACCTCCTCAACCGCTACGGCGACGTCGCTCCCGACGGCACCTATTCGAGCGAGATCCCCTCGCCCGGTCGTCGGTTCTTCACGATGCTGGGCGCGCTCGTGCAGGGGCGCGTCTCGCTCGACGGTGCGGCGACCACCGCGACGGCGCTCGCTCTCCACATCGCGATCACGTACGCGAATCAGCGCCGCCAGTTCGACTCCGGTGCAGGTACGGACGAGGTCGTGCTCCTCGACTACGGCAAGCACCAGCGGCGTCTGCTGCCGCGACTGGCGCAGGTCTACGCACAGTTCTTCGCGGGAGACGAACTGCTGCGCAAGTTCGACGGTGTCTTCGGGGGGCGCGCCGACACCCCCGCCGAGCGCGAGGATCTGGAGACCCTCGCCGCGGCCCTCAAGCCCCTCTCCACCTGGAACGCCCTGGACACGATCCAGGAGTGCCGCGAAGCGTGCGGCGGGGCGGGGTTCCTCGCCGAGAACCGCCTGGTCGGGCTCCACCACGACCTCGATGTGTATGTGACCTTCGAGGGCGACAACAACGTCCTGTTGCAGTTGGTCGGCAAGCGGCTGCTGTCCGACTTCGCTCGACAGTTCCGGGGGGCGGATCCGGCCAAGCTCGCCGGGTACGCGGCGCGCCAGACCGCCGAGAAGGTCTTCCACGGTGCCGGGCTGCGACAGCTCGGTCAGGCCGTCGCCGACTTCGGGTCCACGGCGCGCTCCGTCGAGCTGGGCCTGCGCGCCGATCAGCAGCATGAGCTGCTGGCCGGCCGGGTTCAGCAGATGATCGCCGACATCGCGGCGCGGCTGCGCCCCACCGCCAAGGCGGCCCCCGCAGAGGCGGCGGCGGTGTTCAACGCCGCCCAGGCCGAACTGATCGAGGCCGCCCGTGCGCACGCCGAGCTGCTGCAGTGGGAGGCCTTCAGCGATGGCGTCGCGCGCACTTCCGACGACGGGACCCGACAGGTTCTCACCTGGCTGCGCGACCTGTTCGGGCTTTCGCTCATCGAGAAGCACTTGGCGTGGTATCTCCTCAACGGTCGTCTGTCGACGCAGCGCGCTGCGTCCGTGGGGCGCTACATCGACCGGCTCTGCGGACGCCTGCGTCCGCACGCTCAGGACCTCGTCGACGCCTTCGGCTTCGCTCCCGAGCACGTGCGCGCACCGATCGCCTCGGGGGCCGAGCAGGAGCGACAGGAGGAGGCCCGCGCACACTACGCGGAGCTCGCCGCCTCCGGCGCGGCGCCGGTGTCGGAGAAGGCCACCAAGAAGTGACGATTGTCACGAAAAGGTAACGATGACGAGGATCGTGTCAGGAACCGGGTCGCTGCGGACACTACATCTATGAGAGCACCGGTGCGGTGCGTGCCCAATCGGCTTCGAGGCGCGCATAGCAGCTCTTCGGGGGGACCGTTTGGGTGAACGGTCCCCCCTCCTTCATTTCTGGGGACCACGGCGTACCCCGTACCGCGTTCCGGCCGTCCACCCGGCCCGGGTGTCCGTGCCGGTCGATAGGGTCACCCTGTGACGAACGACCTCGTGCCCGCGACGGGCGATCTCCGTGTCGGGCCGGATGGGATCGCGCGGTGCGCCTGGGTCGGAGACGACGCGGAGTACCGCCGCTATCACGACGAGGAGTGGGGGCGGCCTCTGCACGGCGACCGCGCCCTCTTCGAGAAGATGAGCCTGGAGGGATTCCAAGCCGGGCTCAGCTGGATCACGATCCTGCGCAAGCGTCCGCGGTTCCGGGAGGTCTTCGCAGGCTTCGAGCCCGAGGTCGTGGCCGGCTTCACTGAAGCCGACGTCGAGCGGCTCCTGGGCGACGCAGGCATCGTGCGCAATCGGCTCAAGATCGAGGCGACCATCTCCAATGCGCGTCTGGTGACGACGATGGCGCCCGGGGAGCTCGATGCGCTCATGTGGTCGTTCGCCCCAGCGCCGCGGCCCCGCCCGGCTTCCTTCGCCGAGGTGCCCGCCACGTCGCCCGCCTCCGATGCGATGTCGAAGGCTCTGCGCAAAGCCGGGTTCCGCTTCGTCGGGTCGACCACGATGTATGCGCTCATGCAGTCGGCCGGCATGGTCGACGACCACGTCGAAGGATGCCATCGCGCCGTGCCCTCCCCTGCGTGATGCGTGATGCCCGACGGGCTCTGTCGCGCGTCGGCGGCACCGGGTATCGTCTCAGCGACCTTGCCTCCAGTTCCGAGAGGACGACCATGCCCGATGCTGCGCACCCCGCCGACGGACACGACAGGATTCGCGTCGTCGGTGCGCGGGAGAACAACCTCCAGGGGATCGATGTCGAGATCCCCAAGCGCCGGCTCACCGTGTTCACGGGGGTGAGCGGATCCGGCAAGTCCTCGCTGGTGTTCGGGACGATCGCCAACGAGTCGCAGCGGCTCATCAACGAGACCTACCCGACCTTCGTGCAGCAGTTCATGGGCCAGCTGTCCCGCCCCGAGGTCGATGCGCTCGAGAACATCAGCCCGGCGATCATCGTCGACCAGGAACGGATGGGCTCCAATGCCCGCTCCACGGTCGGCACCGCGACCGATGTGCACGCCATGCTCCGGCTGCTGTTCAGCCGGCTCGGCGATCCGCACGTCGGGTCGCCGCAGGCGTTCTCGTTCAACGTTCCCTCGGTCTCCGGAGCGGGCGCCGTCACGATCGCCGTCGGACCCGACAAGGGCAAGAAGGAGCGCCGGTCGTTCGAGATCACCGGTGGCATGTGCCCGCGGTGCGAGGGCCTGGGGGAGACGAGCGACGTCGACCTCGACGAGGTGCTGGATCGTTCCCTCTCGCTCGCGGCCGGAGCGATCCGCGTTCCCGGGTACAGCGTCGACGGGTGGATGGTGCGCGGGTACACCGAGTCGGGGTTCCTCGATCCGGACAAGCCGATCGCCGCATACAGCCCGCAGGAGCTCGAGGACTTCCTCTACAAAGAGCCCACGAAGGTCAAGATCCAGAACATCAACATGACCTACGAGGGGCTCATCCCCAAGATCACGAAGTCGATGCTGCAGAAGGATCGCGACTCGCTGCAGCCCCACATCCGCGCGGTCGTCGATCGCGCGGTGAAGTTCCTGCCGTGCCCGGACTGCGGGGGCACCCGTCTGAACGAGGGTGCGCGATCGTCGCGGATCCACGGCAAGAACATCGCCGAGGTCGCCGCGATGCAGATCACCGACCTCGCCGCGTGGCTCGAGGGCATCGATGCGCCCGAAGTGGCTCCGCTGATGGCGGGGCTGCGGCAGACCGTCGCGTCGTTCATCGACATCGGCCTCGGATATCTCTCGCTCGACCGCTCCAGCGGCACGCTGTCGGGAGGGGAGGCGCAGCGGACGAAGATGATCCGCCACTTGGGATCGAGCCTCACCGACGTCACCTACGTGTTCGACGAGCCGACGGCCGGACTGCACCCCCACGACATCCAACGGATGAACGCGCTGCTCGGCCACTTGCGAGACAAGGGCAACACGGTGCTCGTCGTGGAGCACAAACCAGAGGTGATCGCGATCGCCGACCACGTGGTGGATCTCGGCCCCGGTGCCGGACGCGACGGCGGCCGCATCATGTACGAAGGCGATCTGGCGGGGCTTCGCGCGTCCGACACGCTGACCGGCCGCCACCTCGACCATCGCGCCGCACTCAAGCCGCAGACGCGCACCGCCTCGTCCGTCTTGCCGATCCGAGGAGCGACCCAGCACAACCTGAAGGAGGTCGACGTCGACATCCCGCTCGGCGTCCTCACCGTCGTCACCGGTGTCGCCGGGTCGGGGAAGTCGTCGCTGATCCACGGCAACGTGCCGTCGTTCGAGGGTGTCGTCGTCGTCGACCAGGCGCCCATCAAGGGATCGCGGCGCAGCAGTCCCGCCACCTACACCGGCGTGCTGGATGCGGTTCGTGCGGCGTTCGCGAAGGCCAACGGTGTCAAGCCGGGGCTGTTCAGCGCGAACTCCGAGGGAGCCTGCCCCGCCTGCCGCGGCCTCGGCGTGATCATCACCAACCTCGGCTTCACGCAGAGTGTGGAGACGCGCTGCGAGCTGTGCGAGGGATCCGGTTTCAGTGATGCCGTCCTCGAGTACCTCCTGGAGGGGCGCACGATCGCCGAGGTGCTCGCGATGTCGGCAGCCGAGGCGCTCGAGTTCCTCGCTGCCGCCGCCCCCAAGAGCCCCGCGGGTCCGACGCTTGCGCGCATGGTCGATGTCGGCCTCGGCTACATCACGCTCGGGCAGGCGCTGAACACCCTGTCGGGCGGGGAGCGGCAGCGGTTGAAGCTCGCGATCTCCATGGCCAAGAAGGGGGCGATCTACGTCCTCGACGAGCCGACGACGGGGCTCCACCTCGCCGACGTCGACAACCTCCTGGGATTGCTCGACCGCCTCGTCGAGGCGGGGAACTCCGTCATCGTGATCGAGCACCACCAGGCGGTCATGGCGCACGCCGACTGGATCATCGACATCGGGCCGGGGGCGGGGCACGACGGCGGCTCGGTCGTGTTCGAGGGGACCCCTGCCGCGCTCGTGGCCGACGGATCCACCCTGACCGCCCAGCACCTCGCCGCCTACGTCGCCGGCTGACCGCGGTATGCACGGCGTCCCGCCGACGCGACGCGTGATCCCCCGAAACTGGGGAGTTCTCCCCTCCTCGGGCGGGTGGAAGAATGGGCGAGGTCACGTAGGCTGTCAGTCGTTCCGTTGAGAGTGTGCGACTGATTCAGCGATCAGTGCCCGACGCCACGCAGAGAGATCAGCCCGGGGGGAGCCGAGCCGAATGAAGTCCTTCGCGTGGCTTCGCGCGCGTCCGCGGACGCTGGCATCCGTCGCCGTGGTCGGCGCTGCCGCCGTGACCCTCGGGACCCTCGCCTTCGTCTACGAGGGAAGCCCCACCACGGAGGTCGACCTCCACGACGGTGGCGTATGGCTCACCAAGCAGTCGAGCATGCTGGTCGGTCACTTCAACCACGAGTCGAAGGTGCTCGACGGCGGACTCCGCGCCGCCGGCACCACGTACGACGTGCTCCAAGCCGGGTCTCGCGTGCTCGTGGTCGACGAGAAGACGGTCACGGCCATCGACCCGGCGCGCGTCTCGCTCGGCTCCGGCACGGATCTGCCGCCGGGAGCCCGGCTGGCACTGGGCGCGGACTCCGTGGCGATGGTCGGCGACGGCGGCCGGATCTGGGTCACGGAGTTCGGTGCCATCTCCTCTTTCGCCCCCGAAGCGTCCGACCCGGTCGCTGAGCTCGGTGACGGTGCCGTGGCGGCCGTCGCCGTCGACGGCACGGTCTACGCCGCCTCCACCGAGAAGGCCACCCTCGTCGCCTTTGGACGCGACGCCGACGGCGCCGTCACGACCTCGGGCGAGAGGGAGCTGGAGGGCGTCGAGCCCGGGCACACTCTGCAGGTGACCGCCGTGGGCAACATCGCCTTCGCGCTCGACAACGACACCAACACCCTCTACGGCAGCGACGGAACGCGCGTCGAGGTGCCGGCGGATGCGATCCTCCAGCAACCCTCGGAAGCCACCGACTCGGTGATTCTCGCGACGGCGTCGGAGCTGGTGCGCGTGCCGATCGGCGGAGGCGAGCTCGTGCGCATCGCCGCCGAAGCGCCCGACGGGGCGGCCGCGGAACCGGTGTTCGTCGCAGGGTGCGCCTACGGTGCGTGGTCGGGCACCGGGGCGTTCATCCGCGACTGCCCCGGAGACGACGACGACCGCTCCGAGACGGTGCCGGGGATCGACCCCACCAACCAGCTGCGGTTCCGCGTGAATCGCGACGTCGTCGTGCTCAACGACGTGTTCGGCGGCGCGGCGTGGATGGCCAGCGACTCGATGCAGCGCGTGGACAACTGGCAGGACATCACTCCGCCGGAGGGTGAGGGTGAGAAGGAAGAGGAGACCACCGAGGAGTCGGTCCAGACGACTCTTCCCGAGCGCACCGAGAACAACACGCCGCCGATCGCGAACGACGACCGGTACGGCGTCCGTCCGGGCCGCACGACCGTGCTCCCGGTCCTCGAGAACGACACCGACGCCGACGGCGATGTGCTCGTCGCCGCGGTCGAGCGGGAACCCGGATTCGGCACGATCGAGCCCATCCACAACGGCGCCGCCCTGCAGATCACCACCGAGGAGGACGCCTCGGGCTCCACCTCGTTCACCTATGAGGTCGACGACGGGCGCGGCGGCACCGACACGGCGCGGGTGACCCTCACGGTGAGCCCCCTCGACCAGAACTCCCCGCCCGAGCAGCGTCGCAAGACCGCCATCCCGGTGGAGGCCGGCGGAACCGCGTCCTACAACGTCCTGCCGGACTGGATCGATCCCGACGGCGACGACATCTTCCTCTACGACGTCGTGCCCGATGGCGGGGACGAGGCCGACTTCACCTCCGACGGACAGATCACCTACCGCGCGATCGGCGGGGTGCAGGGCCGTAAAGAGGTGCCGATCATCATGTCCGACGGGCAGGACACGCAGCCCGGCGTCGCCGTGTTCGACATCCGTCCGCTCGGCACGACCCAGCCGGTGACCAACGCCGATCACGTCGTGACCCGTGAGGGGCGGCCGGTGACGGTCACACCGCTGACCAACGACACGAGCTCCGGCAGCGAGCAGCTGCGCCTGACCCGCGTCGAGGAGGTCGAGGACGCGAAGATCACCACGAACCTCCCCGAGAAGACCTTCACCTTCACCTCCGACAAGGTCGGCACGCACTACGTGCAGTACCTGGTGTCGGCGGGCCCGAACTCCGTCCCCGGGATCGTCCGTGTCGACGTGCTCCCCGACGACGAGAACGACCTGCCCCCCATCGCGGTGCGCGACATCGCGCTCCTCCCCAAGGGTGGCGACGTCCTCGTCAACGTGCTCGGCAACGATTCCGACCCCGGCGGCGGCATCCTCGTCGTGCAGTCGGTGAGCGTCGAACCCGGAAGTGGGGTGGCTGCCGCGGTGCTCGGCCACGAGACCGTGCGGATCACCGACCAGAGCGGACTGACCGGGCAGGTGCGCGTCGCGTACACCGTGTCCAACGGCACGGCCTCGGCCACGGGCGAGATCGTCGTGATCCCCGTGCCTGCGCCGGCGAAGCTGCGTCCGCCGGTCGCGGTCAACGACCAGGCGGTGGTTCGCGTCGGCGACACCGTCACGATCCCCGTGTTGGACAACGACTACCACCCCAACGGCGACACGATCCACGTCGCGCCCGATCTCGTCGAGACGGTCGATCCGGGCGACGGCGAGGCCTTCGTCTCCGAAGACACGGTGCGCTTCCGCGCCGGGGACGAGCCGAAGACCGTCAACCTCACCTACGACGTCGTCGACTCGACGGGGCAACGCGACGCGGGCTTCGTGCGCATCCAGATCCTCGCCCGCGACGACGAGGCCAACACCGCTCCGCGTCCGCGCGATCTCACCGCTCGGGTGCTGGCCGGCTCGAAGGTCGAGATCCCGGTGCCGCTGGACGGCATCGACGACGACGGCGACTCCGTCGACCTCGTGGGTCTCGCCTCGGCTCCGGGCAAGGGACGCATCGTCGAGCAGAAGGTCGGCTCGTTCGTCTACGAGGCCTTCGAGGAGTCCACCGGGGTCGACTCCTTCACCTACTCCGTCCGTGACCGGCTGGGCAAGGAGGCCACCGCCACGGTTCAGCTCGGCATCGCGCCTCCCGCGGCCGAGAACCAGGCGCCCTACGCCGTCCGGGATTCCGTCGTCATGCGGCCGGGCCGCCAGGTGGCGCTCAACGTGCTCGAGAACGACTCCGACCCCGATGGCGACCGGTTCGGCTTCGCCGAAGATGCTGTCGAGATCCCCGAGGGAGTTCCGGGGCTCAAGGCCGAGGTATCGGGTCGATACCTCCTGATCACCTCGCCCGACGAAGAGATGCAGACGAGCGTCTCCTACACGATCGCCGACGAGCGGGGTCTCGAGGCGAGCACTTCGGTGCAGATCACCGTCGATGAGGACGTGCCCCTCCTGCGTCCGATCGCGCGCGACGACCGCGTCGTCGCCGAGGACGTCAACGAGGCCGGGATCGCCGAGATCGCCGTCCTCGACAACGACGACGACCCCGACGGCACCCGCAGCGCCCTTGAGGTGGCCCTCGGAACGGGTGCCCAGAACGCCTCCGTCGTCGCCGACAACAAGGTGCGGGTGACCCTCACCGACGAGCCGCAGCTCATCACCTACACGATCACCGACGTCGACGATCAGTCCGCCTCGGCGTTCATCCGCGTCCCCTCGCTCAACGCTCTGCCGCCGACGCTGCTGTCGACCGAGCCCCTCATCGTCGACAGCGGCGAGACGGTGGAGTTGCCGCTGGCCGACTACGTGCGTGCCGCAGGAGGCAAGCGCGTCGTCATCACGGAGGCCGCGAAGGTCAGTGCCGCCCACGCCAACGGCGATGCCCTCGTGAAGGATCAGACCACCCTCGTCTACACGTCCAAGGACCGTTACTTCGGGCAGGACGCCCTGACGTTCGAGGTGACCGATGGCGACGGACCGGACGACGCCGACGGGCGCAAGGCGACGCTGACGATCCCGATCACGGTGCTGCCGCCGGAGAACCAGCCGCCCACCTTCGTGGGAGCCTCGCTGTCGGTCGCCGCGGGCGAGGATGCGGCGACGCTGAACCTTCGCGAGCTCGCCTCCGACCCCGACCCGGGCGACGACGAGAAGCTCACCTTCACCCTCGCCTCGCAGGCGCCCGCCGGGATCGACGCCTCGATCGACGGCGGCACGCTTCGGGTGACCGCCGACGCCAACGTCGACAAGGGCACCAAGTTCTCCCTGCAGGTGCAGGCCACCGACGGTCAGACCGCCCCGGTGAGCGCCCCGATCACGGTGACGGTGACCGCGTCGACGCGCGAGCTGGCGAGCGCGAACGACGACATCATCGACCAGGCTGACCAGGGCGAGACGATCTCGGTTCCCGTGCTGACCAACGACGTCAACCCCTTCCCCGACACCCCGCTGAAGATCGTCGGCGCGGAGCCGGAGTCCGGCGACGTCGCCCGTGTCCGCGTCGCCGGCGACCGGGTGGAGGTCTCCAGCGCTGCCGACTTCGTCGGCACGATGGTCGTCCGCTACACCGTGGAGGACAAGACCGAAGACCCCGACCGTCGTGTCGAGGGCCGTGTCCGCATCACGGTGCAGGGCCGCCCCGACGCTCCTGGCAAGCCCACGGTCACCGCCGTGGAGAGTCGCACGGTGGTCCTGTCGTGGACGCCGCCGATCGACAACGGCCGTCCGATCACGGGGTACACCGTCACCGCGACCGGTTCGAACTACAGCAAGCAGTGCGCCTCGACCACGTGCACGCTCGATGGGCTCACCAACAACGTCGAGTACAACTTCGTCGTGACCGCCACCAACAGCGTGGGGACCTCGGAGCCGTCGCTGCCGTCCGAGACCGCGCGGCCCGACCAGCGCCCCGACCAGCCCGCCCCGCCGTCGCTGACCTTCGGCGACCAGAGCCTGCTGGTGGAGTGGACCGTACCGCGCACGGAGGGCTCGCCCGTCGAGAACTACACGCTGGAGATCTCGCCCGCCCCGCCCTCCGGCGTCGCACAGAAGACGAACATCCCGGGCACCCGCATCACGTGGGACGGCCTGGAGAACGGTGTGGCCTACCAGGTGCGCGTGCGCGCCCACAACAAGGCGCCGGAGCCGTCGGACTTCAGCGCTTGGTCGGCGAGTGAGATCCCGGCGCGTGCGCCCGATGCCCCCGGTGCCCCCTCGACCGAGCGCCTCGACGCCGTCGGCACGCAGAACCAGGTGCGGGTGTCGTGGAACGCTCCGGCGGCCAACGGCGACGCGATCGACGAGTACCAGGTGCGTGTCACCCGTGGTGGCTCCGTCATCAACACCGTCAGTGTCGGTGCCGGTCAGACGAGCCAGGCCATCACGGTCGACAACTCCTCTACGCCGTATACGTTCGCCGTCCGCGCGCACAACAAGGCCGGGTGGGGGCAGTGGAGCCCCGAGTCGGCTCCGCGGCAGTCGTTCGGTCAGGCCTCGGCGCCCACGGGGGTCGCGGCCACCGAGGGCGACAACCGCGTGAGCGTCACCTGGACCGCGGGCTCCCTCAACGGTGCGAGCGCCGGTCAGGCGAGCTACCAGTACTCCGTCAACGGCGGCGGCTGGCGCGGCGACTGGGTCGCGGGCGGCAACAACGGCTCCGGCACGATCGGGAACGGCCAGGTCGACAACAACGGCACGTACACCATCCGCGTGCGAGCGGTCACCACCGTCGACGGCGTGACCGAGCAGGGCGCTCCCTCGGCGGAGTCGAACGCCGTGGCGCCCTACGGGCAGATCGGCAACCCGGCTGCATCCGCGTCGGCCAATGGCACGAGCATCACGTACGGCTGGTCCTCGCCCGCCCGCAACGGACGCGACATCACGACGCAGATCCGGATCGACGGCGGTGGCTGGCAGACGGTGGCCGCGAGCGGCAACACGACCCGCGACGTCGGGTACAGCCACACCGGCACGATCGAGGTCCGCACGAGCGCCGCCGGCAGCAGCACCACGAGCGCCTCCGCACAGGCACGCACGCAGGACGAGCCGCCGCCGCCGCAGCCGCGCGTCTGGGTCACCCAGGGTGACCCCGACGGAAACTGCACGAACGGCTGCCGCCGCTTCGTCGTCAACTACGAGAACCTCTCCATCGGTCCGCACACCGTGCGGTGCTACTCCGACGCGTACCCGGGCGGGTTCGGAAGTTCCTACTCCGTCAACTTCAACGGCCGGGGCGCCACGCAGATCGGCTGCTTCCACGGTCGCGACGGCCGCAACGTGTGGATCGACATCCTCGGCTGGGGAGGATCGGTCGATACCGAGAAGTACTTGTGGCCGAGGCCCTGATCCCGGCCGCGAGCCCCTCCCGTCCCCTCGAGAAAGACAGACGCAGATGAGCATGACCCCCGAACAGGCAGCGTGGTTCCGTGAGACCTTCGCGCGGCTCGTCGACAACGTCGACCAGGCCCTGATGGGAAAGCGCGAGGTCGTGGGTCTCGTGCTCTCGGCGATGCTCGCGGAGGGTCACGTGCTCCTCGAGGATGCGCCGGGGACCGGAAAGACGAGCCTGGCCAAGGCGCTCGCCGCGAGCGTCCAGGGCACGTCCAACCGCATCCAGTTCACCCCCGACCTGCTGCCCTCCGACGTCACCGGCGTCACGATCTACGACCAGCAGAACCACACGTTCGCCTTCCACAAGGGGCCGGTGTTCGCCTCGATCGTCCTCGCCGACGAGATCAACCGCGCGTCCCCCAAGACCCAGTCGGCGCTCCTGGAGGTCATGGAGGAGTCGCGGGTCACGGTCGACGGCGTGGCGCATGAGGTCGGCCGTCCGTTCCTCGTCATCGCCACGCAGAACCCGATCGAGCAGGCGGGCACCTACAAACTCCCCGAGGCCCAGCTCGACCGCTTCATGGTGAAGACCTCGATCGGCTACCCGTCGCTCGCCGTCGCCGAGCGGATCCTCGCCGGTGCCGTCGACCGCAACCCGTCGGCCGGGCTCCGCCCCGTCATCACGACCTCCGCTGTTGCCGACATGGCCGATCTCGCCGCCACGGCGCACATCGATCCGGCAGTCGCGCGCTACTCCGCGCAGCTGGTGGAGGCCACGCGTGACGACGAGGCGGCGCGTCTGGGGGTGTCGGTGCGCGGATCGATCTCGATGATGCGGATCGCGAAGGTCTACGCCGCCGCCCAGGGCCGCCACTTCGTGATCCCCGACGACATCAAGGCGCTCGCCGTGCCGGTGTGGGCCCACCGTCTCGTCCTCGACCCGGAGGCGGAGTTCTCGGGTGTCTCGGCCGAGAAGATCATCCAGAACGCGCTCGCCGCCGTCGACGCTCCGCTGGCGAGGGCATCGGCCTGATGACCACCACGCGGGACGACGTGACGCCGGGGCTTGACGAGTCCCGGCGCTCCGCCGCGCCCGACGATGTCGCCGCGGCGGAGCCCGTCCGTCCGCTGATCCCGCGCCGGCAGTGGCTCGTCCCGTCGACCTGGCTCCCGCCGGTGTGGCAGGAGCGTCTGGGTGGGTGGTGGCGCGTCGCCCGAGGTGCCGTCGTCCGCGTCGCGGCGGTCATCCGTCCGCTCGGGTGGGTCGCCATCGCCCTCGCGGTGATCCTGTGGTTCGCCGCCTTCGCCTACGGGTGGGACGAGGCGCTCGTCGGTGCTGCCGTCGTGACCGTCGTGATCGCCGTGAGCATCCCGTTCCTGTTCGGTCGCACCGCCTACGAGATCGGGTTGGACCTCACCCGCACGCGCGTGGTCGTGGGGGAGCGCGCCGTCGGCGGCCTGACCCTCACCAACGCGACCTCTCGCGCACTGCTGCCCTCGGAGGTCGTGCTGCCCGTCGGCTCCGGTCGCGGGGTCTTCGACGTGCCGCGGCTGGCGGCGGGTGAGACGCACGAGGAGCTGTTCGCGATCCCCACCTCCACCCGCGGCGTGCTGGCCGTGGGCCCCGTCAGCGTCCTCCGCGGCGATCCGCTGGGACTGTTCGAGCGCACCCACGACCGCCGTCAGGCCGTCGACCTCTTCGTCCACCCGCGCACGAACTCGCTCGACGGGCTTTCGCTCGGACACCTCCGCGACCTGGAGGGCCTCCCGGTGCAGCAGCTGGAGCGCGACGACGTGTCGTTCCACGCGCTGCGGGAGTATCAGCCGGGCGACGACCTCCGCCACGTGCACTGGAAGTCCACGGCGCGCACGGGCGAGGTCATGGTCCGCCAGTACGAGCAGACGCGGCGATCCCACTTCGTCGTGGGGCTGTCGACCACGCCCGACGAGTATCGCGAGCCCGACGAGTTCGAGCTGGCGATCTCGGTCGCGGGATCCGTGGGCCTTCGGGCCCTGCGCGACTCGCGCGTCCTCGACGCCCGAGTGCAGCGCGGCGCGCTCCGTGCCGACACCGGCCGCCGCTTCCTCGATGCGCTGGCCGGTCTCGAGCACTCCCGTCCGCGGGAGGGCGGCGTGGTCTCGCTCGCGGGTGCGATGGCCACCCAGACGCCCGATGCCGCGGTGGCCGTGATCGTGACGGGATCCGACGTCGACGCCGCGGCCCTCCGTCAGGCCTGTGCCCGGTTGCCCTATGGGGTGCGGGTGCTCGCGGTGATCGCCGATCTCCGCGTCGACGCACCGACCCTCCGGCGGGTCGCCGATGCCGACGTCGTCACCCTCGGGACCCTCGATCAGCTGCCCCGAGCCGTGCGAAAGGTGCTGTCGTGAGCGCCCCCGCCTCAGAGAACCGCCTCGGCCGCCTCGTCGCGGGGGCCCGCGCCGAGCTCACCGTCCGGACTGCGATCGATCTCGGCGCCGTCGCCGCGCTCCTCGCCGTCGGGATCATCGGCTGGGGGCCCACCTTCGACGGCGCCGGCTACCTCGTGGCGGGCTTCGGCGCCGTCCTCGTCGGAAGCGCGATCGCCTGGGTGGGCGCCTGGCAGCGCTGGGGGATCCTCCCCGTGGCGGGAGTGACAGTCGGGGCCTACTTCCTGCTCGGTGGCGCTCTCGCGCTCCCGCACACGACCCTCCTGGGGGTCATCCCCACCCTGGAGACGTGGCGCCAGCTGGCCGTCGGCAGCGTGACCTCGTTCAAGACCCTCCTCACCACGGTGCCGCCGGTCGCGGCCTCCGACGGGCACCTCGTCGTCCCCTTCCTTCTCATCCTCGTGGGGGCGGTGATCGCCGGATCGCTCGCGCTCCGCGTGCGCCCCGCGGCGTGGGCCCTCGTTCCCACGCTCGCGGTGACCGCCCTCGAGATCCTCCTCGGAGCCGCAGAACCGGCCGCCCCGATCGTGCAGGGCATCGTCTTCGCCGCCATCGCGATCGTGTGGCTCGCCCTGCGCCAGACCTGGGACGCCGACTCGGCCGCACAGCGTGTCGACAACCCGGCTGCGACGCCGTCGCGTCCGCTCCGCGCGCGTCGACTGATCGCCGGTGGAGCCGTCCTCGCCGTGGCGGCCGGCGCCGGGGTGGCCACCGCCGCGCTCGCCGATACGCCGACACAGCGCTACGTGCTGCGCGACTTCGTCGTGCCGCCCTTCGACATCCACGAGTACCCGAGCCCGCTCCAAGCGTGGCGGGGGATCATCCGCGACGACGCCGACTCCACGCTCTTCACGGTCACCGGGCTTCCCGACGAGGCCCGCGTGCGCCTGGCAACGATGGACGCCTACAACGGCGTCGTCTACAACGTCTCCAACGAGGGGGCCGGCTCCTCCAGCGCCTTCCGACCGGTGCGCTCCAACATGTCTCCCGGCGCGGAGGGCGAGCCGGTCGAGGTCCGCGTCGACATCGGTGAGCTGGATGGTGTCTGGCTTCCGGATGTCGGGGCGGTCCGCGAGATCACCTTCGACGGCGACCGTGCGGCGGAGCTTCGCCGCACCGCCCACTACAACGACGCCACCGGCACCGGGGTGGTCACGGCCGGTCTCACCGAGGGTGACGCGTACACGATGAGCGCCGTCGTCGCCGAGCCGCCGAGCGATGCCCAGCTGGCCGACGCCGCCTTCGCCCCGGTCAAGATGCCGAAGCAGGCCGGAGTGCCCGACTCCCTGTCAAAGATCGCCGCGGAAGAGCTGGGCGAGGCCGAGACGCCGATCCAGCGGGTACGTGCCCTGCAGGACTGGCTGCACAACGACGGCTACTTCAGCCACGGTCTCGCCGACGACCCGTACTCGCCGTCCGGGCACGGCTCGGCCCGCATCTCGATGATGTTCGCCGGGGAGCAGATGATCGGCGACGACGAGCAGTACGCCGTCGCGATGGCGCTCATGGCCCGGCAGCTCGGCATCCCCGCGCGCGTCGTGATGGGCTGGTATCCGGGCGAGGACGACGAGAAGTCGACCGCCGGTTCCTTCACCGCCACGGGCGACAACCTCCACGCGTGGGTCGAGGTGGCCTTCGAGGGCTTCGGCTGGGTGCCCTTCGACCCCACGCCAGACGAGGACAACGAGCCCAACGACCAGAACACGCAGCCGCACGCCAATCCCAAGCCGCAGGTGCTGCAGCCCCCGCCGCCCGCTCAGGAACCCGCTGACCTGCCGCCGACGATCGCCGATGAGCGCGACCAGAAGGACGACGAGGACGCCGGGTTCGACTGGATCGGTCCCCTCCTCCTGTACGGCGGGATCGGTTTGGGCGTCGTGGCGGTCCTCATGGCCCCCTTCATCGTCCTCGGGTTCATCAAGGGTGCTCGTCGAGCCCGCCGTCGATCGGCTCCCCGCACCGCTGACCGCATCTCCGGTGGCTGGGATGAGCTGGTCGACAACGCCCTCGACCTGCGCACACCGGTCACCGCCGGAGCCACCCGAGCCGAGAGCGCCGCCGTCGTGGGGGCCACGTTCGAAGAGCCGCGCGTCGAGCCCCTCGCTCGCCGCGCAGACGCCGACGTCTACGGCCCGGGCGAGCCCACTGCGGAGGACGTCGAGGCGTTCTGGCGCGAGGTCGATGCCATCGTGGGCGGAATGAAGCAGCGGACGCCGTGGTGGCGGCGCCTCACCGCTCGGCTGAGCGTGCGTTCGCTCCGGTGGAGGAGACCGTCGTGACCGCTGTCATCGAAGACACCGTCCCGAGTGAGTCGGTGCCGCGCGAGGGGGCGCTGACCTCCATCGCCGCCGCGGGCGACGTCATCCGCGGTGTGCCCGGCTTCGGCCCGCCACCGTTGCTCACCCTCGTGTGGGACGACGGCGTCCGGCATGTCGTGCATGCCCCGACCGTCTTCGGCCGAAACCCCGACGCGGTCCCCGGGTGGCGGGCGGTCGCCGTGCGCGACGAGACACTGACCCTCTCCCGCACCCACCTCGCGGTCGGCGGTGAGCGGGGGGCGGCATGGATCGCCGACACCGGGTCGACGAACGGCTGCGAGATCGTCCGCGGGGCGGAGCGGCATCGCATCGCCCCGGGAGAGCGCTGGATCCTGCGCGCAGGTGACATCCTGGAGTTCGGTGATCGTCGGGCCAGCGTCGAGGGGGTGTGATGGCGGACTCTCCCATCGCGGTCGCCTTCGGTGCCGCGACGCACCCGGGGCTCCGCCGCCAGGTCAATGAGGACTCCTACCTGGCGGCCGCTCCGCTGTTCCTCGTCGCCGACGGCATGGGGGGCCACGACGCGGGTGCGGCAGCCAGCGCCGCCGTCGTCGAGGAGTTCAGCACCCTCGTCGGTGCGGTGAGCGTCGGCATCGACGACGTCCGGGCGGCACTGGCTCGCGCGCGTGCGCGCGTGGAGGCGCTCGTCACCCACGGCGCTGGCGGCACGGTGCGCGCGGCGGGCACGACCCTCAGCGGCGTCGTCGTGGCAGACATCGGCGGCGCGGGATACTGGCTGACCGTGAACGTGGGCGATTCCCGCACGTACCGCCTGGCCGACGGCGAGCTCGAGCAGATCAGCGTCGACCATTCCGTCGTTCAGGAGCTCATCGACGCGGGGGAGCTCGACGTCGCCGCTGCCGCCGTCGACCGCCGCCGCAACGAGATCACGCGTGCAATCGGAGCCGGAAGCGACGGGGAACCCGACTTCTGGCTCGTCCCGGCCGAGCCCGGTGACCGGGTGCTCGTCTGTTCCGATGGGCTGTCGGGCGAGCTCGACAGCGCGAGACTGCTGCGGGTGCTGCAAGAGACCGCCGACCCGCAGGAGGCGGCGACCAGGCTCGTCCACGAGGCGATGCTCCGCGGCGGACGCGACAACATCACGGTGGTCGTCGTCGATGCCGTGTCGGTCGCCGGTCACGATGACGTCCCGTGCGACACGGCTCCGGCACCGACGCGCGACGAGATCGATGCCGATACCCGTCCGACGGCTGCGCGAGCAGCCCTCGCGGCCGACGACCGCCGAGGAGGCGCCGCGCATGGCTGAGATCCGATTCATCCCGGCCGACGGTACGGGCGCGGGCGGTGCATGGGTCGCGGCGGTGACCCCGGGCGCGGCTGCCGTCCTTGCCGCCTCCGTCACTCCGCAGACGGCGGAGGCGGTGTGGCGGCGCCTGGACGGCGGAGGGATCGGTGCGCTCGTCGAGGCGCTGACCGGCGCCTTCGGAACCTCCCTGACGGCGATTCCGTCGTTCGCGCTCGTCCTCTCCGAGGAGGACGGCATCCGTGTCGCGGTCCGAGGCCCCATCGACGTGCTGGTGGAAGGCCCCGACGGCGCGGTGGAGGTGTCCGGTCGCGCAGTCGCGACGTGGGCGGAGCGGACCGTGCCGCGTGCCGGTCGTGCACGGGTGTCGTTCGGGGGCGACCACGACGAGAGCCTGTCCCTTCCGATCGCCTCCGGCGTCGTCCCGGTGAGCGGCCTCGTCCTCACCGCTGGTGCCCGCGCCGTGGCGGCGACTCCGGAACCGGCTCCCGCTTCCGTGGCCGAGCCCGCTCCGGCCGCTGCTCCCCCCGCTGTCCCGCCGGCCCCCGCTGCAGCGCCGACTCCCGCTGCAGCGCCGGCTCCTCCGTCGTTGCCTCCGGTCCCGAGCCTGCCTCCGGTGTCTCCGACCCTTCCGCCGGCTTCCGACACGCCCCCGCCGACGTCGGCGCTGTCCGAGCCCGCGGGCAGCGACACGTGGATCCCCGCGACGACGCAGCATCCCGTCGACGATGCGCCCGGAGACCTCGCCGACGACAGCACGATCGCGGCGCCCCGCGGAGACGCGGGCTCCTGGGCGGCGACCGTCGCCCGGGCGCCACTGCGGACACCCGGAGATGTCGCGCCCCCACCTGCACCGGTGGCCGGCGACCACGACGGCGAGACCGTCTCTGTCGCTCAGGCACGGGCATTGCGCGCGGCCGGGGGCGCGGCCGCGTCGTTCGAGCCGGTGAGCGACGTGCCGCCGCGTCAGCCCGCGCAGGGCCGCATCCGCTTGTCCACCGGTCGCGTGGTCGAGCTGGAGCGGCCCGTGGTCATCGGACGGCGGCCCCGCTCCACCCGAGCGTCGAGCTCCGAGTTGCCTCTCCTCGTCGCGGTCGAAAGCGCTGAGGGTGACATCTCTCGCAGCCATGTGGAGATCCGTGCCGAAGGGGAGCACGTGCTCGTGACGGACCTCGCCACGACCAACGGCACGGTCCTGCGTCGTGGCGGACAGGATCCCGTCCGGCTGCACCCGAATGAGCCCACGATGGTCGTCACCGGTGATGTGCTCGACCTCGGCGACGGCGTCACCGTGACCTTCGAGGATCTTCCGTGAGCACCAAGCGATCACCCGCCCCGCCGCCGCAGCTGCCGGGCTTCACCTTCCTCGAGGTTCTCGGGTCGGGGGGATTCGCCGACGTCTATCTGTTCGAGCAGCACCTGCCGCGCCGCAAGGTGGCCGTCAAGGTGCTCCTCCCCGAGAAGATGGCGGGGGGATCGACCGAGCAGTTCGCCGCCGAAGCGAACGTCATGGCGCTGCTGTCCACCCATCCGGCGATCGTCACGATCTACCAGGCGGGGGTCTCCGAGGATCACCGCCCGTATCTGGCGATGGAGTACTGTCCCAAGCCCAACCTGCAGGTGCGCTCTCGCGCCGCGGCGCTGTCGGTCGCCGAAGCCTTGCGCATCGGGATCCAGGTCGCGGCGGCCGTCGAAACCGCGCACCGAGCGGGCATCCTGCACCGCGACATCAAGCCGGCCAACATCCTCGTGACCGAGTACAACCGCCCGGCGTTGACCGACTTCGGCATCGCCACGACGGCCGGCAGCGCCGATCCTTCCACCGGCATGTCCATCCCGTGGTCACCGCCGGAGTCGTTCGCCGACGTTCCGGACTTCGCGGTGCGCTCCGACGTCTGGGCGCTCGGCGCGACGCTGTACACCCTGCTCGCGGGTCGGTCGCCGTTCGAGGTGCCGGGCGGCCGCAACGGCGGGGCGGAGCTGATCCAGCGGATCGAGACGCAGCCGCTCCCCCCGATCGCGCGGCCGGATGTGCCGCTCTCGCTCCAGAACGCGCTGGATCGTGCGATGTCGAAGCGTCCCGTCGATCGGTACGAATCGGCGGTGGCGTTCGCGCGCGCCCTCCAGAAGGTGCAGATCGAGCTGTCGCACTCGGTGACGCCGATCGACATCCTCGACGATGCACCCGACGCGGCCGACGAAGAGGACGACGAGGGGGAGCTCACCCGTGTGCGGGGGATCGTGAGCATCGATCCCCAGACCGTTCCCGCAGCCGGACGCACCCACGAGCGCCTCGAGCGATTCGCTCCGCCGACGCCCGGCGCCATTCCCGCCGACGACACGGTGGCCCGGCCTCCGATCGCCTCGGTCGACGACGGCGCCGCGACGATCGTCAGCCCCCGGCAGATCTCCGCGTCGCCGGCCCCGGCCGCTCCTCCGGTGACGACCGCGCCCGCCGCGCCCGCGCACACGGCCACGACGCTTCCGCACGCTCCGACAGCGCCTCCGCCGGGTGCGCCCGCTTCGCGCTCTCGCCGAGGTCTGTGGATCGGACTGGGCGCCGCGGCCGTGGTCGTGGTGGCCGTCGGGGCCGTCACCGCGGCCAGTCTCCTCGCTCCCGCTCCCACGCCGACGCCGAGCGCTCCCGTCCAGGCGAAGCCCCAAGACCCCATCGGCGGAGTCGTTCCGGTGCCGGCCGATCTCGCCGGTGCGGTCAAGGGGAAGAACGCCGTCTTCACGTGGACCAATCCCGACCCGCAGGAGGGGGACCGCTACATCTGGTACCCCTACACCCTCACCGGCGAGGGCGACCAGGGCGTCGTCGAGACCGAGACGGTGACCCTTCCCGCCGATCCGTCGGGAACGACATGCATCGCCGTCATCGTCCGCCGCGCCGACGGCACGACCGGCGACGATGCTCGCGCCTGCACTCCCTGACCGCCGCTCCCGCGCCGGTACGCAGTGGCCGGGGCGCACAGTTGTCAGGGCGCACAGTGGCCAGGGTGCACAGTGGCCAGGGTGCACAGCGGCGGATGGGAGGGGCGACACGCCGCGGTGCGCGCGCTGGCGGGCGGCGTGTCGGCAGGGTGGTCGGCCGTTGTGCCACCGCCGGGCGGTCCGCCGTCGTGTCGCGGCGTGCGCACCGTAGCCGGGGCGGTCAGGCCCGGCCGTGCCCCAGGACCTTGACGATCACGCCGCGTCGCTGCAGCTCCGCGATCGTGCGCGTCTCCTCGTCGACGTCGCGGCCCAGCGCATGCTTGTCGGCCACGACCACGACATCGCCGGACTCCAGACGCCCGAACAGGCGGGTGAGGCGCTCCGACCAGCTCTCCCCGGTCTCGGGGGCGGGATGCCGGAAGCCCTCGATCGGCACGCCGAATTGGGCGAGCGCGTCGCGCTGGGCGATCACGCTCGGCAGGTCATCGCGCGCGACGACCAGGCCGACGAGTCGAGAGCCGGCCGGGCGGGCCGCCCACCAGTCGGTGCCCGAGACGATCACGGGCACGGCCTCGGTGGTGGCCGGCAGTGAGATCGACTCCGCGTAGTCGGCGGGGGCGCGGTCGTCGGAGGGAGTGGTCATCCGTGCTCCTTCGGTGGGATCCCGTGTCGGTGACGGTCGCGGACGGTGTTCGCCGCATTCTCGTCGGCACTCACTCTCGCACAGGTCACCGCTCCCCACGGGTCAGCCGGGTCAGCCGGGTCAGCCGGGTCGGCACGAGTCAGCGCGACGTTCGACTCGTCAGTCCTCGTCGCGCAAGCGG
Organism: Microbacterium sp.; assembly: GCA_048594675.1. GTDB lineage: Bacteria > Actinomycetota > Actinomycetes > Actinomycetales > Microbacteriaceae > Microbacterium. The sequence continues at coordinate 21,018 of JBMDWQ010000129.1, forward strand.
AGTTCGAGACTGAGCTGGTCGGCGTCGAGTTGGGCGAGTGTGTGCCGGAGCGCGCGCGTGCTGAACGCGCCACCGGAGCTCAGCGTCGTCAGGCGCACGCGCATCGCGTCGATCATGGCCAGTCGCAGCTCCAGCAGGTCATCGACGAACACGGAGGCCTCGTCGCTGGGGGGCTCCGCGTATCGCGCGCCGACCTTCTCGAGGAGGCGCGGATCGAAGCTCTCTCCGTCGCGGCGTCGCAGGTGCGGGTCGGCGAGCGCGGCGGCTGCGGCGTCTCGGAGCTCCGAGTCCAGGCGTGCCTGCTCCTGCGGATCCACCGCGCCCTCGCTCGATCGCTCCAGTCCCAGCGCGCTGACGAGCCACGGCAAGGTGAACCCCTGGAGCATGAGGCTCACGAGGGCGACGAGGAACGCGATGTACACGAGCTCCGGCCGCGTCTCGACGGTGCGCGGGATCGTCTGCGCGGCGGCGAGCGTGACGACACCGCGCATGCCCGCCCACACGATGATCGTGCCGTGGCGCCACCCGAGCGGGGAGGCCTGGTAGTAGTCGAGGTCGGCGAGGGCGCGAGAGACCCGTTCCCGCATCGATGACAGACGCCGCTCCCGGTGAGCGGGGTCGGGTGACCGCCGTCCGCGTCCGGCGGATCGTCCCCGACCGCCGGGCTTCCCGCGACCGGCCGGAGGCTCCGGCCACCCGGACGCCTCGATCTCGTCGAGCCGCGCGTCCATCGCCTCGAATCGGGTGCGGCTGCGGCTACGACCCCGGAGGCGGCCGATCCACAGGAGGAACGACACGTAGCCCGCGCGCACCAGGAGGACGATCCCGAGCGCAGCCAGGGCGGCCCCGGTCGGCAGCGCGATCCCCTCGTGACGTTGCTGGACGTCGGAGACGATCTGCTCCAGCTCCAGACCCATGATGAGGAAGATGCCGCCTTCGAGCACCAGCTCCACGGTGCGCCAGTTGACCTCGTCGGAGAGTCGCTGTTCCGGCGTGAACCACCGCTGGGCGCCCTGACCGGCGACGATTCCCGCGACGACGGCGGCCACGAGGCCGGAGCCTCCGAGATGCTCGGTGGGGAGGTAGGCGAGGAACGGCACCGTGAACCCGATGGCGGTGCTCGCTGCCGAGTTGCGCACCCACGAACGCAGCCTCACCGCGAACAGTCCGAGGACGGCGCCCACGACGACGGCGATCAGCACGCCCCACGCGAAGCTGCTGATCGCTCCGCCGACGGAGAACGAACCGGCCGCGACCGCGAGGAGGGCGGTGCGCAGCAGCACAAGAGCCGTCGCATCGTTGAGGAGGCTCTCGCCCTCGAGCATCGTGGTGACGCGAGGCGAGATCCCCAGTCGCTTGGCGATACCCGTGGCCACGGCGTCGGTCGGGCTCAGGATGGCTCCCAGGGCCACCCCGAGGGCGAAGCCGACCCCCGGGAGGATGAGGGAGAAGAACCATCCCAGGACCAGAGCCGTCACCACCACCAGCACGATGGCGAGGCCGGCGATCGGCGTGAAGTCGCGTCGGAACTCGATCGCGGGCAGGCGCACGGCGGCGGCGTACAGGAGCGGCGGCAGCACGCCGATGAGGATCAGGTCGGGATCGATCTCCGGGAAGTGGATGAAGGGGAGGAGGCCGACGGCCAGACCGAGGGCGACCAGGAGCAGCGGGCCGGCGACGCCCAGACGTTGGGCGAGTGCCGTCACCACCGCGACGGCGACGACTCCGATCAGGACGACGAGCAGGATCTCCACAGGCCGAGACTACCCGCGGCGCCGACGGCGACTGGGGCTCAGAGGACGCCCAGCGCGCGCACCGCGTCGCGTTCGGCGGCGAGCTCGGTCACCGAGGCCTCCAGCCGCGCACGACCGCGGGTGTCCAGCTCCAGTCCCTCCACGACGCGATAGCCCGAGCCGTCGCTGGTCACCGGGAACGACGACACGAGACCCTCGGGCACGTCGTACTCGCCGCGCGACACGAGGGCGGCGGAAGTCCATCCCTCACCGGTGCCCAGCACGGAGTCGCGCACGTGGGAGATCGCCGCGTTGGCCGCCGAGGCCGCCGACGACGAGCCGCGGACCGCGATGATCTCGGCCCCGCGCCCTGCGACCCGGGGGATGAACTCCTCGTCCAGCCAGGCGAGAGCTGCCTCCCGCCCGCCCCAGCGTTCCGACAGCGCCTCCCACGCGGGACGACCGGCGACGCGGGCGTGGGACACGTCCGGGAACTGCGTCGCGGAGTGATTTCCCCAGATGGTGAGGTTCGTGACCTCTGCCACGGGCACCTCCAGCGCGGCGGCGAGTTGCGCCGAGGCCCGGTCGTGGTCGAGGCGCGTGAGCGCGGCGAAGCGATCCGCGGGGATGTCGGGGGCTGCCGCCGAGGCGATCAGCGCGTTGGTGTTGGCGGGGTTGCCCACCACGACGATCCGGACGTCGTCGGCGGCGTGGGCGTTCAAGGCGGCGCCCTGTGGCCCGAAGATCCCGGCGTTGGCGGCCAGGAGATCTCCCCGCTCCATCCCCGCGGTCCGGGGGCGGGCCCCCACGAGGAGGGCGATGTTCGTGCCGGCGAAGGCGACCGCCGGGTCGTCCGTGATCTCCACGTCCGTCAGCAGGGGGAAGGCGCAGTCCTGGAGCTCCAGGGCGGTTCCCTCCGCCGAGCGCAGGCCCTGCGGGATCTCCAGGAGCCGCAGTCGGACGGGGCGATCGGCGCCGAGCATCGCGCCCGAGGCGATGCGGAACAGGAGCGCGTAGCCGATCTGTCCCCCCGCTCCGGTCACGGTCACGGTGGTCGGTGTCTGCGGGGTGGCATCCATGGTCCGAGCCTATGCCCGCAGGTCCCAGCCGAGCGGTACCGTGTTCGGCATGACGTTCAACGACGACGCGCAACTGGGGGGAACCACGGCCCGCCGCAGGGGGCGGGGCACCATGGTCGCCGGTGGCGTGGGAGGGGTCGGCGTGCTCGGTCTCGTGATCGTCCTCATCAACGTCTTCACGGGTGGGCAGCTCGGCGGCCTCCTGGGGCTCGACGGGTCCGGTGGCGATCCGCAGGCGGGAGACACGGTCATCCAGGACTGCGAGACCGGCGCCGATGCGAACGACCGCGACGACTGCCGGCTCGTCTTCGGGCAGAAGTCGATCGACGCCTACTGGGAGCAGCGGGTGGAGGGCTACCGCCCCGCGCAACTGATCATCGTCGACCAGCAGACCTCCACGCAGTGCGGCACCGCCTCCAACGCGACCGGGCCGTTCTACTGCCCGCCGGAGGAGACGATCTACGTCGATCCGACCTTCTTCGCTCTCCTCGGCTCCCAGTTCGACGCGACCGTCGGCCCGCTCGCGCAGCTCTACGTGCTCGCGCACGAGTACGGTCATCACCTCCAGCAGCTCACCGGTGTCTTCGACCGCTATCGGTCCAACGGGTCGGGACCGGCCAGCAACGGTGTGCGGACCGAGCTGCAGGCCGACTGCTACGCCGGCGCCTGGGTGGCGGGAGCGGCGGACCAGAAGGACGCCAACGGCGTGCCGTATCTGAAGCCGCCGACCGCCGCGCAGATCCGCGACGCGCTCGCCGCCGCCGCGACCGTCGGCGACGACCACATCCAGCAGGAGACCACCGGCCGCATCGATCCCGAGCGCTGGACGCACGGATCCAGCGAGCAACGTCAGCGGTGGTTCACCACCGGGATGAACGACGGTCCCGCCGCCTGCGACGCGGCGTTCCGCGTGTCGGGAGGCGACCTGTGAGCGCCGGCGATTTCGCCGGTCCGCCCCACCTCGACGGGATCCTCTACCCGCCCATCGAGCCCTACGAGACCGGTGAGCTGCTGGTCGGCGACGGTCAGCGGGTCTACTGGGAGCAGTCGGGCAATCCCGAGGGCAAGCCGGTGGTCTTCCTCCACGGCGGACCGGGGGCGGGCACCTCGCCGTGGCATCGGCGCTTCTTCGACCCGGCGGTGTACCGCATCGTGCTGTTCGACCAGCGCGGGTGCGGCAGGAGCACCCCGCACGCGAGCGAACCCGACGCCGATCTCCGGCACAACACGACGTGGCACCTGGTGGCCGACATCGACCTGCTTCGCCGCAACCTCGCGATCGAGCGGTGGCAGGTGTTCGGCGGGTCGTGGGGGAGTGCCCTCGCCCTGGCCTACGCCGAATCGCATCCCGACTCGGTCACCGAGCTCGTCCTCCGCGGTGTCTTCACGCTCCGCCGCCACGAGCTGGAGTGGTTCTACGAGGGGGGCGCGGCGGCGCTGTTCCCCGACCTCTGGGAGGGGTTCCTCGCGCCGATCCCGGTGGCCGAGCGCTCGAGGATGATCGAGGCGTACCATCGCCGTCTCACCGACCCCGATCCCGCGGTGCACCGGCCGGCGGGGGTGGCCTGGACCACGTGGGAGGCATCGACCCTCACGCTCCACCCCGATCCCGACCTGGTCGCCTCCATGGCCGCTCCCGACCCCGCGGTGGCGTTCGCGCGCATCGAGAACCACTACTTCGTCCACGGCGGATGGTTCCGTGAGGGGCAGCTCATCGAAGACGCCTCCCGGCTCCGAGGGATCCCCGCGGTGATCGTGCAGGGGCGCTACGACGTGTGCACACCGGTCATGACAGCGTGGGATCTGCATCGGGCCTGGCCCGAAGCCGAGCTCGTGATCGTGCCCGACGCGTCCCACTCCGCGTCGGAGCCCGGGATCGCGCAGGCCCTCCGGGTAGCCACCGATCGCTTCGCTGCCGGCGCCGACTGATAGACTGGACACACTTGCAGCACCGATCCTGGTGCTTCTCGCGTCGTAGAACGCTTCCCTCGCCGCCGGTCCCGCACCGAAGTCGGCTGACATTCTTCGTACGGCGACCCCGTGTGCGGTTCGCACCCGGGCCACCGACCGGGCACCTCCGTGCCCAGAGACACTCTCATGACTGACACTTCTTTCCGCACGCTCGGCGTGCCCGCTCCGCTTCTCGACGTCCTCGCGAAGGACGGCAAGACCTCCGCGTTCCCGATCCAGGTCGACACGCTCCCCGACACGCTCGCCGGGCGCGACGTGCTCGGTCGGGGCAAGACCGGCTCGGG